>CP058667.1:1337142-1671428 GCA_020544305.1 Staphylococcus taiwanensis | reverse complement strand
TGTACCAGAACGTAATTACGTTAAAACACCAAAAGATGATATTTTTAAATTTGAAAAAGAACTCAAGAGATTAGGCATCAATGCTACAATTAGAAGAGAACAAGGATCAGATATTGATGCAGCATGTGGACAATTAAGAGCTAAGGAACGACAAGTAGAAACGAGGTAATCACAATGCTAAACGCACAATTTTTCACAGATACTGGACAACATAGAGATAAAAATGAAGATGCAGGTGGTATTTTTTATAACCAAACTCTCCAACAATTATTAGTATTATGCGATGGTATGGGCGGTCATAAAGCAGGGGAAATTGCAAGTCAGTTTGTTACTTATGAACTTCAAAAACGTTTTGAAGATGAAAATTATATAGAGTATGAACAAGCCGAAACTTGGTTGCGTTTCAATTTGAAAGATATTAATCGTGAATTATTTGATTATGCTCAACAAAATGAAGCATATAGAGGCATGGGTACAACATGTGTTTGTGCCCTCGTATTTGATAAACAAATTGTAGTAGCGAATATTGGAGATTCAAGAGCTTATGTTATAAATTCTAGAGAAATTGAACAAATTACTTACGACCACTCATTTGTAAATCACTTAGTGATGACAGGTCAAATTACAGAGGAAGAAGCTTTTACACATCCTCAACGTAATATTATTACCAAAGTAATGGGTACGGATAAACGCGTAAGTCCAGATATTTTCACTAAACGTATAACTTATTATGACTATATCATGTTGAACTCAGATGGATTAACGGATTATGTAAGAAATCAACGTATACTTGAAGCTTTTAATGAACCTAAAACAATAGAACAACATGGTGAACAATTAATTCAATTAGCGTTACATCATCAATCTAAAGATAACATCAGTGTTCTAATAGCATCTATTGAGGGTGATAGTATATGATTGGAAAGTTAATTAGTGATCGTTATAAAGTAGTTGATAAACTTGGTGGCGGTGGTATGAGCACTGTTTATTTAGCTGAGGATACGATATTAAATCGAAAGGTCGCTATTAAAGCAATTTCTATTCCTCAAAACGAAAAAGAAGAAACAATGAAACGTTTTGAAAGAGAAGTAAATAATGCTACACAACTGTCACATAAAAATATCGTAGAAGTTTACGATGTTCAAGAAGATGAAGAGTGTTTCTTTCTTATTATGGAATATATAGATGGACCTACACTTTCGGAATATATACATAGCCATGGACCACTCAATGTTGATACAGCGATTGAATTTACTGAACAGATATTAAATGGTGTAAAACAAGCGCACGAAAAGCGTATTATACATCGCGATATTAAACCGCAAAATATATTAATTGATAAAAATAAAACATTAAAGATATTTGATTTCGGTATTGCGAAAGCTTTAAGCGAAACGTCAATGACGCAAACGAATCATGTATTGGGAACGGTACAATATCTATCACCTGAACAGGCAAAAGGTGAGACAACGAATGAATCAACGGATATTTATTCAATCGGTATTGTGCTATATGAAATGATTGTGGGCGAACCACCATTCAATGGAGAAACGGCAGTAAGTATTGCAATCAAACATATACAAGACACAATTCCAAATATCACAGATTTACGACCAGACATACCTCAAGCACTTAGTAATGTTGTATTAAGAGCAACTGAAAAAGATCCTGACAATCGTTATCAAAATGTTAAGGAAATGAAGGATGATTTGAGTAGCGTTTTAGCTTCTAGTAGAGAGAATGAGAAAAAGCATTCGCTTGAAAATGATGAAACGGATACTGTCTCTATAGATAAAAATGAAATAAAAAATAAGATGCAAGAACAATCGGAGCAAAAAGATATAGCACATACAATGCAAATTCCTATTGTTAATGAGCGTAAATTTCAAACAACAGAGTCTCTAATTTATGAACCACCGAAGAAAAAACGTTCAAAAAAGAAGAAGTTTGCGATTGCACTTATTTTAATATTTTTATTGGTTAGTCTATTTGGTTTTATTGCTATCGGGATGTTCGGCGATAAATATTCGGAAATGCCTGATTTGAAAGGTAAAACTGAAAAAGAAGCTGAAAAAATATTGCATAAATCACATTTAGAAATTGGACATATTTCAAGAGATTATAGTGACGATTATGCTGAAAATAAAATAATTAAATCAAGTCCTAAATCTGGAGAACGCATTAATCAACATGAAAAAGTAGATATAGTATTATCTAAAGGTCCAGAAAAAGCAAAAATGCCTAATCTAATTGGTATGAAAAAAGACGAAGCACTAGCTAAACTAAAACAATTAAAATTGACGCATGTGAAGATAGAACAAGCATACAATAATCAAATACCTAAAGGGGCTATTGCTAAACAAAGTATTAATCCAGATAATTATGTACGTGTTAATAATCATCAATTAACGCTTACTGAATCTCTAGGCATCAAAAAGGTTTATATTAAAAATTATGAAAAGAAAGATTATCAAACAGCGAAAAAAGAACTTGAAAAAAGTGGTCTTAAAGTACAGGTAACGACAGCATCAAGTGATAATGTTAAGAAAGATATGATAATCTCACAAAATCCTAAAGATACTGAAGTTGAAGAAGGTAGTACCGTTCAATTAGTTGTATCAAAAGGCAAAGACACTTCAGACGATGATAGTGCTAAAGATAAGGAAAAAAGTGATGCTAAAGATGATAAGAAAGATGACGCAAAAACATCATCTAAAGTGAAGAATTACACTGAAACATATCACATTCCATATACTGGGGATGACGATGAGAGTCAGAAAGTTCAAGTATATGTAAGAGATAAAGATAATAGTGGAACCTCAGCAATTCAAACATATAGTATAAAAAATGATAAAACGATTACCATCCCATTGAAAATTCAAGAAGGCTCAGATGCTGGTTATACAATAAGAGTCGATGGTGATGTAATTGCTGATAAAGATATAGATTATTAAATTTTTGAAAATCCTTCAATCATTAAGCGATATGAGCGCTTAAGATTGAATGATTTACTTTTATATTTATAAAGACTATAAAAGTATTATGTAAACTAATGACCAGTTCTTAATTATTTTAAAAGAGTTTCGAGAATTTAATAATTGAGTTTATATTGATGTTTCTTTCACATACCAATATACAATATACTTCTACATATGATATTTAGTAAGGTTTTGCTATAATAATTAAGTATAAATATTAAATAAGAGGTGTCATTTTGGAAACTGGACGTATTATCAAATTAATAAGTGGCGTTTATCAAGTTGATGTTGATGGACAATTATATGATACAAAACCTCGTGGGTTATTTAGAAAAAATAAATTTTCACCAATAGTTGGGGATATTGTAGATTTTGAAATTCAAAATACCAACGAAGGCTATATTCACCATGTACATGATAGACGTAACGCTTTAAAACGCCCCCCAGTAAGTAATATCGATGGTTTAATCATCGTCATGAGTGCTGTAGAACCTTCCTTTTCAACGCAATTATTAGACCGTTTTCTAGTTATAGCGCATTCTTATGATTTACAGCCAAGTATATTAGTTACTAAAAAAGACTTAGCCTCTGAAGCTGAAATACAACAAATAAATAATTTATTAGAAATCTATAAAAATATAGGTTATGATACTCAATTTGTCGGAAAGAATAGCAATAAACAAGATGTAGTTACATCTTGGCCATCTGGTTTAATTGTATTAAGTGGACAATCAGGGGTTGGTAAATCTACATTTATTAATGCATTTAACCCGGAATTAAATTTAGAAACCAATGACATTTCTAAATCCTTAAATCGTGGTAAGCACACTACAAGACATGTTGAACTTTTTGAAAGAGAATCAGGATTTATTGCAGACACACCTGGATTTAGTGCACTTGACTTTGATCATATTGAAAAAGATGATATTAAACATTATTTTAAAGATATAAATGATTATGGAGAAGCATGTAAATTTAGAAATTGTAATCATATTAAAGAACCTAAATGCAATGTGAAGCAACAATTAGAAGACGGGACATTAGCACAATTTCGCTATGATCACTATATTCAACTTTTTAATGAAATTTCAAACAGAAAGGTAAGATATTAATGACTAAAATATATCCCTCACTATTATCAGCGGATTTTTTAAATTTAAAAGATGAAATTGAAAAATTGGAAGAAGCACAAGTAGATGGTTTACATTTTGATGTTATGGATGGTCAATTTGTACCTAATATCTCAATTGGTCTACCAATACTAGAAGCGGTTCGTTCAGCGACGAAATTACCGATTGATGTACATTTAATGATTGAAGAACCTGAAAAATATATAGAAACTTTTGCAAATAAGGGTGCTGATATGATATCAGTACATATTGAAGCAACGCCACACATTCATCGTGCATTACAAATGATTAAAAATGCGGGAAAAAAAGCAGGTGTTGCAGTAAATCCTGGAACTTCAGTAGAATCAATATTACCGGTTTTAGAAATCGTTGATTATGTATTAATCATGACGGTAAATCCTGGTTTTAGTGGGCAATCCTTTATTGAAGCATGTGCTACAAAAGTTAAAACATTACGAGATTATAAACAATCTGCTAACTTATCATTTGATATTGAAGTAGATGGGGGTATTAATGATGAAACCATTCAAGTTTGCGAAAAAAATGGTGCCACAATGTTTGTAACGGGTTCTTATTTCTTTAAACAAGATAATTATCGCAAAGTGATTGACCAGCTGAAAGGTTGATATAAAGATGAACATTAATTTGTTATGTAGTGATCGATATTTACCCAATGCGCTGTTTGATAATAGGAAAAATGAACAATGGGCTGGCATTGATAGAGGTACGCTCATACTTGTCAATCATCACATAACACCTGTATTTAGTGTGGGTGACTTCGATTCAGTATCTAATGATGAACGTGAAGAATTAAAAAAAGTTTTAGATATTCATCCTGTTAAAGCTGAAAAAGATGATACAGATTTAGCATTAGGTGTAGAAGAAGCAGTTGAAAGAGGATATACACACATCCGTATTTTTGGTGCGACAGGTGGACGATTAGATCATTTTATGGGCGTCCTACAAATTCTACAAAAACCTTTCTATAATGAACAAAACATTAAAATTATTATTGAAGATCAACAAAATGAAATCCAATTGTTGAATAAAGGGACATATCAAGTAAGCCAATCTAATAGTTATAAATATATTTCATTCATTCCAGTCAATGGGGAAGTTACACTTTCGCTATCAGGTTTTAAATATAATTTAGATCATCAACATTTGGAAATTGGTTCGACCCTTACTATTTCTAATGAAGTAGAAGCAAATGTTGCGCATATAGATGTAGAATTGGGACAAATTTTACAGATTAGAAGTAACGATCTTAAAATGAGCAAATAAAAAAATGCCTTCACCACATATGAAGGCATTTTTTAGTGCATTATATTTATTAAACTCTAGTAACTTTACCAGATTTTAAAGCACGAGCAGAAACCCAAACTTTTTTAGGTTTTCCGTCAACTAAAATTCTAACTTTTTGAAGGTTAGCATTAAATCTGCGTTTGTTCGCATTTAAAGCGTGTGAACGATTATTACCAGTCGATGCTTTACGACCTGTTACGAAACATTCTTTACCCATCAGAGTACCTCCTTTAATAAATATAAATACACTTGACTACTTATATACTTAAATAAGATACCATATCTCAAAATTTAAAGCAATAAAATAAAAGACAATTTAAGTTAAAATGTTTTGAAATATTTAATTTATGGTATAATTGTAAGCTGAGGAGTTATGTAATATATATTATTTTTATTTAAGTTTATTTATGGAAGAATCGGTTATCTTCAACTAAGAATATAATTGTAAATTCGTTTTAGTTTCGTCATTTTAAACATAATTCAGGAGGAATATGAAGATGACAATAGAAATCTCAAATGACTATGGTAAAATCGATATCTCAAATGAAGTCATTGCTTCAGTAGTAGGCAGTAAAGCTGTCGAAAGTTATGGCATAGTAGGGATGGCATCTAGACAACAAGTTAGAGATGGTATTGCTGAAATCCTTGGACATGAAAATTATGCTAGAGGCATCGAAGTGAAAGAAAACAATGGTGTCATTGATATAGATATGTATATTATTGTAAGTTATGGCGTGAAAATTTCCGAAGTAGCTAACAATGTTCAATCATCCGTTAAATATACATTAGAAACGTCACTTAATGTTAAAGTGAACTCAATTAATATATTTGTACAAGGTGTAAGATTAAATAATAAGGGCAAGAAGGTATAGGAGGACTTAGCACGATGATTAGCAAAATTAATGGTAAATTATTTGCCGATATGATTATACAAGGGGCACAGAATTTATCTAATAATGCAGATTTGGTTGATTCTCTAAATGTATACCCTGTGCCAGATGGCGATACAGGGACTAATATGAATCTAACTATCACTTCAGGGCGTGAAGAAGTAGAAAATAATTTATCTCAAAGTATTGGAGAACTAGGTAAGACGTTTTCTAAAGGGTTACTTATGGGTGCTCGAGGTAATTCTGGAGTGATTTTATCTCAATTATTTAGAGGTTTTTGTAAAAATATCGAAGAAGAAAGTGAAATTAACGCACAACAATTAGCAAGTAGTTTCCAAGCTGGTGTTGATACTGCATATAAAGCAGTAATGAAACCTGTTGAGGGAACAATCTTAACTGTAGCTAAAGATGCCGCAAATGCAGCAATCAATAAAGCTGAAGAAACAGACGATTGTGTTGAAGTTATGGAATATACGATAGCTGAGGCAGGGAAGTCACTCAATAATACACCTAATCTATTACCAGTATTAAAAGAAGTTGGTGTAGTTGATAGTGGCGGTAAAGGATTGTTATGCGTATATGAAGGTTTCTTAAAAGGCCTAAATGGTGAAACGATTGAGGCTAAAAAAGAAAAACTTAATACCGAAGAATTAGTTCATGAAGAACACGATTTTCATGGAGTTATCAATACTGAAGATATTAAATATGGCTATTGTACAGAAATGATGGTTCGTTTCGGTAAAGATAAAAAAGCTTTTGAAGAACAAGAATTTAGAAATGATATGAGTAAATTTGGAGATTCATTATTAGTCATCAATGATGATGAAATTGTTAAAGTTCATGTACATACTGAAACACCTGGTGAGGTTTTCAATTATGGACAACAATATGGTGAATTAATCAAATTAAAAGTTGAAAATATGCGTGAGCAACATCGTGAAGTCATTCGAAAAGAAAAACAAAATCACCATTCTGATCAAAGCAATCAACCGAACACTGTAGAAACGGCTATTATTGCTATTTCAATGGGAGAAGGCATTTCAGAATTATTCACGTCTATGGGTGCAACACATATTATTAGTGGCGGCCAAACAATGAACCCTTCAACAGAAGATATTGTGAAAGTCATTGAACAATCTCAATGTAAACGTGCTATAATCTTGCCTAATAATAAAAATATAAGAATGTCTAGTGATCAAGCTGCACAACTCGTCGAAGCTGATACGATAGTTATTCCAACAACATCGATACCCCAAGGTATTGCAGCATTATTCCAATATGATCCTGAATCATCATTAGAAGATAATCAATCACATATGACTACAGCACTTGAAACAGTTAAATCTGGTTCAATTACCTTTGCTGTTCGTGACACAAAAATTGATGGCGTTGAAATAAAAAAAGGCGCGTTTATGGGTTTAGCTGAAAGTAAAATCGTGACTAGTAATAAGGATGAATTTGCAACAGTAACTGGCTTATTAAATGAATTATTATCTGATGATAGTGAAATCTTAACAATTATTACTGGTGAAGATGCTAATGAAGACATTTCTACGCAGTTAATTGACTGGGTTGAAACAGAATACCCAGATGTTGAGGTTGAAGAACACAATGGTGGCCAACCAATCTATCAATACTTATTCTCAGTTGAATAATAAACTATAGCTATTAGTCCCTATTATCGTAAGTAAGGTTATTAATATTTACGAAATAGGGACTTTTTATTTTTTTGAAAATAAAATGTATAGAAATAAATCTATTTAATAATGTAATTTTAAATATCAAAAAACTAAAAAAGAAATCTTTACAAAAAAATATAGTAAATCATATAAAAATTAGTATAAAATAAATGTATTACTATTTAGGAGGAAATAAATGGGAAATACATTTTTATTTGTTATTATATTTATTTTATTTAGTGTTTTGTTCTTTATTTTAAAAAGTAAAAAACGAGTCATAGCTATTATCGGTCTAACATTAATTGTGGCTGGCGTTAGTAATACATACAATCATCATATTGCAAATGCGCAAACGGGTGCCTTAAAAAAGGAAACTGTCAAATACGTTAGAGATGTAGATGGTGACACTGTTCAATTATTATATAAAGGTAAAGTAACAACTTTCAGATTGTTACTTATCGATACACCTGAAACTAAAGATCCTCGTAAACCTGTTCAAAAATATGGACCAGAGGCAAGTCGTTTCACTACTACTATGTTAGCAAATGCACGTACAATTCAGGTGCAATTTGACAGAGGTCAAAAAACAGATAAATATGGACGTTATTTAGCTTATGTGTATGCTGATGGAAGAATGGTAAATGAAGCGGTAGTAAGACAAGGTCTAGCTAGAGTCACTT
Organism: Staphylococcus taiwanensis; assembly: GCA_020544305.1. Taxonomy (NCBI): domain Bacteria; kingdom Bacillati; phylum Bacillota; class Bacilli; order Caryophanales; family Staphylococcaceae; genus Staphylococcus; species Staphylococcus taiwanensis. The sequence goes on along the minus strand of CP058667.1, from coordinate 1,662,766 downwards.
ATATTTATCCACCTAACAATACTTTTGAACAAATGTTGAAAGCGAGTCAATCCAAAGCACAAGCTGAAAAATTAAATATTTGGAGTACACAAACAGTTACTAAAAAGAATACGAAACCAAGCTCAGTAACTACATCTCCAAAAGTAACAACGCCTAAAGCAAGTGTTCCTAAAACATCAACAACAAAGACGAGTAAATCAAAGGAATACTATAAAAACTGTACGTTAATGAGGAAAAAATATCCTAATGGCGTATCAAAAAAACATCCTGCTTATCGTGCAGCATTGGATAGAGATAAAGATGGATGGGCATGTGAAAGATAATTCAATAATTGTCATACTTAAAGCCTGCGATATGTCATTGTCGCAGGCTTTGAACATGTTATGTCAATGCACTAGAAAAATATAGACACACAACTGAAAGATTATAAAAGGTTTCAGAATCAATAAATTAGCCTAATCATGATAAAATGAATAATAAGATTATAAATATTAGGTGAGGAAGCTATGTCTAAGGTCAATTTAATTGAAAGTCCATATCCGCTTCAAAGTATCAAAGGACTGGGGCCAAAACGTATTGCATTATTAGAAGAACTGAATATCAATTCCGTAGAGGACTTAATTTTATATTTACCAACGCGTTATGAAGATAATACGGTCGTTGATTTAAATGCTGCTGATGATCAATCTACTGTTACAGTAGTAGGTCAAGTTTATTCAGTACCTACAGTAGCTTTTTTCGGGAGAAACAAATCAAAATTAACAGTTCATTTGATGGTAGATAATATTGCTGTTAAATGTGTCTTTTTCAATCAACCTTATTTAAAAAAGAAAATTGAATTACATGGCACTGTAACAGTTAAAGGCAAGTGGAATCGAGCTAAACAAGAAATAAATGGTAATCGGATGTTCTTCGACAACCAAAATCAAGATCCTTCTGAAGAGAAGTTAGAGCCTGTTTATCGTATCAAAGAAGGCATTAAACAAAAACAAATGCGTGATATGATTCATCAAACACTTCAAGACGTGACTATTCATGAATGGTTAACTGATGAGTTACGCCAAAAATATAAATTAGAAACATTAGAACATACTATTATGACCTTGCATCAACCTAAACATCGTGAAGATTTATTGAGAGCGCGTCGTACATATGCTTTTACTGAACTATTTATGTTCGAACTGCGTATGCAATGGCTAAATCGTTTGGAAAAGACATCTGATGAAGCCATCGAGATTGATTATGATATTCATAAAGTTAAAGATTTTATCGCAACATTACCCTTTGAATTAACCGATGCTCAAAAAACGAGTGTAAATGAAATCTTTCGTGATTTGAAAGCGCCGATAAGAATGCATCGATTATTACAGGGAGATGTAGGTTCAGGGAAAACGGTAGTTGCAGCAATTTGTATGTATGCACTTAAAACAGCAGGATATCAATCTGCACTTATGGTCCCGACAGAAATTTTAGCCGAACAACATGCTAATAGTTTGACGGAATTGTTTGGAGATCATATGAATGTGGCACTTCTTACCGGTTCAGTAAAAGGTAAGAAACGACGTGTCTTATTAGAACAACTTGAGAATGGCACAATAGATTGCTTAATTGGTACGCATGCATTGATACAAGATGATGTCACATTTCAAAATGTGGGGCTAGTTATTACGGATGAACAACATCGATTCGGTGTGAATCAACGTCAACTTTTAAGGGAAAAAGGTGCGATGACGAATGTTCTATTTATGACAGCCACACCCATCCCTAGAACATTAGCTATTTCAGTATTTGGAGAGATGGATGTTTCTTCAATTAAACAGCTTCCTAAAGGGCGTAAACCGATTATTACAAATTGGGCTAAACATGAGCAATATGACCAAGTGCTTGCACAAATGACAGCTGAGTTGAAAAAAGGTCGTCAAGCCTATGTGATTTGCCCACTTATTGAAAGTTCTGAGCATCTAGAAGATGTACAAAATGTCGTAGCTTTATATGAATCACTCCAGGAATATTATGGTACAGGACGAGTTGGATTGCTACATGGCAAAATGCCTGCTGAAGAAAAAGACGATGTCATGACACGTTTTAGTCAACATGAAATTGATATTCTCGTTTCAACCACAGTTGTTGAGGTAGGGGTCAATGTACCTAATGCGACATTTATGATGATTTATGATGCAGATCGCTTTGGATTATCAACATTGCATCAATTACGAGGTCGTGTCGGCCGAAGTGAACATCAAAGTTATTGTGTATTAATTGCATCACCTAAGACAGAAACAGGCATTGAACGTATGACAATTATGACTCAAACGACAGATGGTTTTGAATTAAGTGAACGTGATTTAGAAATGCGTGGTCCTGGAGATTTCTTTGGTGTGAAACAAAGTGGATTACCGGACTTTATGGTTGCTAATATTGTTGAAGATTATCGCATGCTTGAAGTGGCTAGAGATGAAGCAGCTGAATTAATTCAATCAGGTGAGTTCTTTACAGATACTTATGTTCATTTACGTGAGTTTATCGATCAGAATTTACTACATATGAGCTTTGACTAAGTAGTAAGGTTCCGCCTTTTCAAAAAATAAAATCAATGAAATATAATATTTGTTGAGCTTCTTAAATAGAAAGTGTTATGATATGTGAGGAATGTTTAAGACTTGGTACTAAATTCACGTTTAAGAGGGAGAACAACACATGAAATTAAAAAAAGTTGAGCGTCGTCAAGCAATACAGAAGGCGATTGAATTAAACCCCTTTATTACAGATAGTGAATTGTGTGAGCAATTTGAAGTAAGTATACAGACGATACGTTTGGATCGGACTAATCTTAATATTCCTGAATTACGTAAGCGTGTTAAATTAGTAGCTGAACAGAATTATGACCAAATTCGAGCTCTAGAAGCGAATGAAGTAGTCGGAGATTTAATTCAAGTAGAACCCGATGTCTCTGCGCAGTCTATGATTGAAATAGCAGAGGATTCAGTTTTTATGAAATCACAAATTGCTCGAGGTCACATATTATTTGCACAAGCGAATTCACTTTGCGTAGCTGTAATCGATAATCCTACTGTACTAACACAGGAGAGTAACATTAAATTTATAAAAAAAGTGAAGTTACATGATACTGTTAGAGCAGAAGCACATGTTGTAGAAAAAACATCACAACACTATTTAATAGAAGTAAAGTCATTTGTTAAAGATACTATCGTGTTCAAAGGAACATTTAAAATGTTTTATATAAGTGAGGATGTAAAAAATGGTTAAAATTGCTATAGATATGATGGGTGGCGATGATGCACCTGGCATTGTTTTAGAAGCGGTTGAAAAAGCGGTTAATGATTTTAAAGATTTAGAGATTATTTTATTCGGAGATAAAGCGCAATATACTTTAAATCATGAGCGTATAGAATTTAGACATTGCACTGAAAAGATTGAAATGGAAGATGAACCAGTAAGAGCCATTAAACGTAAAAAAGATAGTTCAATGGTACGCATGGCTGAAGCAGTGAAAAACGGTGAAGCTGACGGTTGTATTTCTGCAGGTAATACTGGCGCATTAATGTCTGCGGGATTATTTATTGTTGGGCGTATTAAAGGTGTCGCTCGACCAGCACTAGTCGTCACATTACCTACTATAAATGGCAAAGGATTTGTCTTTTTAGATGTAGGTGCCAATGCAGATGCTAAACCAGAACATTTACTTCAATATGCTCAACTAGGTAATATTTATGCACAAAAAATTAGAGGCATAAGTAATCCGAAAGTTTCATTATTAAATATTGGTACGGAACCAGCCAAAGGTAATACTTTGACAAAAAAATCGTATCAATTACTTAAAGAAGATGGTAGTTTCAATTTTGACGGTAATATAGAAGCTAAGACATTGATGGAGGGCAATACCGATGTTGTCGTAACTGATGGTTATACCGGTAATATGGTACTAAAAAATATTGAAGGTACGGCAAAATCTATAGGAAAAATGTTAAAAGAAACGCTGTTTGCTAGCTTGAAAAATAAATTAGCTGCTGCAGTATTAAAGAAAGATTTAAATACTTTTTCTAAAAAATTAGATTATGCAGAATATGGTGGTTCAGTCTTACTAGGCTTAGATGGAACAGTTGTAAAAGCGCATGGTGGCTCTAATGCACGTGCATTTTATTCTGCGATTCGACAAGCTAAAATTGCAGGCGATGCTAAAATTGTCGATATAATGAGAGAAACGGTGGGTGACGATAATGAGTAAGATTGCAATTGTTTTTCCAGGGCAAGGTGCCCAAAAAGTAGGAATGGCTAAAGATTTATACAATGAAGAGTCTAATGCTACGGATATTTTAAACAATGCACAACACGCAGTTGATTTCGATTTATTAGAAACAATGTTTACTGACAGTGAGAGTAAATTAGGAGAAACTGAAAATACACAACCTGCATTATTAACACATAGTATTGCCTTATTGAATGCATTAGAAGGTGTAAATGCTGATTTTACAATGGGGCATAGCCTAGGTGAATATTCAAGTTTAGTAGCTGCTGGTGTATTAAAGTTTGAAGACGCAGTGAAGATTGTGCGTAAACGTGGTCAATTAATGGCTCAAGCTTTTCCTAATGGTGTTGGTAGTATGGCAGCTGTATTAGGTTTAAGCTACGAAGAAGTGGATAAAATTTGTAAAGATTTATCAACATCAGAAGAATTAATTGAACCTGCGAATATTAACTGTCCTGGACAAATTGTAGTATCTGGACATAAGTCATTAATTGACAAATTAGTAGAGGAAGGTAAATCTTTAGGTGCTAAACGTGTGTTACCTTTAGCGGTATCAGGTCCATTCCATTCATCTATGATGCAAGTTATCGAAAAGGATTTTGAATCCTATATCGATCAATTTGAATGGCATGATGCACAGTTCCCAATTGTACAAAATGTACATGCACAAGGAGAAACAGATGCTGACATCATCAAACAAAATATGGTTAAACAATTGTACTCACCAGTTCAATTTATTCAGTCAACAGAATGGTTGATTGATCAAGGTGTAGATCACTTTATCGAAATAGGTCCAGGCAAAGTGCTATCTGGTCTAATTAAGAAAATTAATCGTGATGTAAAACTTACATCAATTCAAACTCTCGAAGATGTGAAAGGTTGGAATGAAAATGTCTAATAAGAACGCATTAGTTACTGGTGCCTCAAGAGGTATTGGTCGCAGTATCGCATTACAATTAGCTGAAGATGGTTTTAATGTAGCGGTAAACTACGCAGGAAATAAAGAGAAGGCGGAAGCGGTTGTAGCTGAAATTAAAGACAAAGGTGTAGAAAGCTTTGCTATTCAAGCCAATGTAGCTGAAGGCGATGAAGTAAAAGCAATGATTAAAAAAGTAGTTAATCAATTCGGTTCTATAGATGTACTTGTTAATAATGCTGGCATAACACGTGATAATTTATTAATGCGAATGAAAGAACAAGAGTGGGACGATGTTATTAATACAAACTTAAAAGGAACATTTAACTGCATTCAAAAAGTAACACCTCAAATGTTACGTCAACGTAGTGGTTCGATTATTAACCTATCTAGTATTGTTGGTGCTATGGGTAATCCTGGACAAGCAAATTATGTAGCAACAAAAGCAGGTATTGAAGGCTTAACTAAATCAAGCGCACGTGAATTAGCGTCACGTGGCATTACAGTAAATGCTGTAGCACCTGGTTTTATTGTGTCTGATATGACAGATGCTTTAAATGATGATTTAAAAGCACAAATGTTAGAACAAATTCCATTATCACGATTTGGTGAAGATAAAGATATTGCCTATACAGTTGCTTTCTTAGCTTCTGAACGTGCGAAATATATCACTGGACAAACAATTCATGTTAACGGTGGTATGTACATGTAATTTTATTGTTCATAACTTAATTTAATTATGAACTAATATTATCTAAACCACATGATAAGGAAGTATTTTTATACTAATAATTATTATAAAGTATGCTTAATAAACACTTGTTTTTTACCCTTTAAAATGGGAAAATATAGTAGTCTATGGATAGACACTTTTAAAGGAGGTGAATCGACGTGGAAAACTTCGATAAAGTAAAAGATATCATCGTTGACCGTTTAGGTGTAGACGCTGATAAAGTAACTGAAGATGCATCTTTCAAAGATGATTTAGGCGCTGACTCACTTGATATCGCTGAATTAGTAATGGAATTAGAAGATGAATTTGGTACTGAAATTCCTGATGAAGAAGCAGAAAAAATCAACACTGTTGGTGATGCTGTTAAGTATATCAATAGTCTTGAAAAATAAAAAACTTACATCTGAGTCGTCTACAAGATGGCTCAGATTTTTTTCATAAGAATCAATCGAGAATAAACATATTGGAGGTTCTAAAGTGACAAACCCAAAGAAAATAGAGATGGTAAACGACTTTCAACAGCAATTTTCGAATAAAATGAATGAACTTGGTTTTACATATAACAATACTGATTTATATCAACAAGCATTCTCACATTCGAGTTTTATTAATGATTTTAATATGGATCGTTTAGCTCATAATGAACGTCTCGAATTTTTAGGAGATGCGGTATTAGAATTGACGGTATCACGCTACCTTTTTGATAAACATCCAAATTTACCAGAAGGTAATTTAACTAAGATGCGTGCAACTATCGTATGTGAGCCCTCACTTGTAATATTTGCAAATAAAATTGAGCTAAACCAATTAATTCTATTAGGTAAAGGTGAAGAAAAAACCGGTGGCAGAACACGTCCGTCGTTAGTGTCAGATGCTTTCGAAGCATTTGTAGGCGCTTTGTATTTAGATCAAGGTTTGGATGTCGTTTGGCAATTTGCTGAGAAAGTGATTTTCCCTTATGTAGAAGATAATGAATTAATTGGTGTTGTGGATTTCAAAACGCAATTTCAAGAGTATGTGCATAGCCAAAATCGTGGTGATGTCACTTATCGTTTAATTAAAGAAGAAGGTCCGGCTCATCACCGATTATTTACTTCTGAAGTTATTTTAGAACAAGAAGCTATCGCAACTGGCCAAGGCAAGACAAAAAAAGAATCAGAACAAAAAGCAGCAGAAAGTGCATATACTAAATTAAAAAAAACTAATAATTAATGATATATGTCATCCATCTGTTAAAAGTATTAAATATTGTCCTCTTCTCAACAAGAATGAGTATGAATGGTTAACAAGGAGAATAGTATGGTGTATTTAAAATCAATCGATGCCATAGGTTTCAAATCTTTTGCGGATCACACAAATGTCCAATTTGATAAAGGTGTGACTGCAATCGTCGGACCAAATGGTAGCGGAAAAAGTAATATAACTGATGCCATTAAATGGGTATTAGGTGAGCAATCCGCAAAATCATTACGTGGCTCAAAAATGGAAGATATTATTTTCTCAGGTGCAGAACATCGTAATGCTCAAAATTATGCCGAAGTACAATTGAAATTAGATAACAAAGCTAGACAATTACAAGTTGATGCTGATGATATTGTAGTTACTCGTCGTTTATATCGAAGCGGTGAAAGTGAATATTATTTAAATAATGATAAGGCACGTTTACGAGATATTACAGAATTGTTTTTAGATTCTGGATTAGGAAAAGAAGCATTTAGTATTATTTCTCAAGGTAGAGTAGATGAAATACTAAATGCAAAACCTATTGATAGACGTCAAATATTAGAAGAATCAGCAGGGGTACTAAAATATAAAAAGCGTAAGGCAGAATCGCTTCAAAAATTAGACAGTACAGAAGATAATTTATCGCGTGTAGAAGATATACTTTATGATTTAGAGGGACGTGTGGAACCACTTAAAGCTGAAGCCTCTATTGCTAAAGAGTATTTACAATTATCTAAAGAAATGAAACATAGTGATGTCATTGTAACGGTTCATGATATTGACCAATATTCAGAAGATAATCGTGAATTAGACCATAGATTAAATGAATTAAAAAGTCAGCAAGCTGAAAAAGAAGCGAAACAAGCCCAATTAGGTCAATACTTGCAAAAGCAAAAATCAAAACGACAACACATAGACTCAGACGTGGAACGTTTGAATTATGACTTAATTAAAGCGACTGAAGCGTATGAAAAATATACGGGTCAGTTAAATGTGTTAGAAGAAAGAAAACGTAATCAATCCGAAACGAATGCACGATTTGAAGAGGAATTAGAAAATTTGTCTGAAGCATTAACAAATGCACAAAAGGAAAAAGAAGCAATCGTTAACCAATTGACCTCACTGAAAGAAAAGCGTAAGCAAATTAATAATGACGTTCATCACTATGAATCACAACTTTATGTTTCTGATGAACAACATGATGAAAAATTAGAATCAATTAAAAATAATTATTATGAGTTAATGTCAGAACAATCTGATGTAAATAACGATATACGTTTCTTAGAGCATACAATTAAAGAAAATGAAGCGAAAAAGACACGTTTAGATTCGCGTTTAGTAGAAGCGTTTAATCAACTTAAAGCAATCCAAACAGACATAGTTAACACTGATAAAAAATATAAAGATACGATGAAACAACTGGCTCATGTTGAAAGTGAAATTAAAAAAACAGAACAACAACTGTCAGAGGCAAAACGTGTGCAATCAGAATTTGAAGATAAGTTATATCAAGCATATCGTTATACCGATAAAATGAGAGCTAGAATTGAAAGCTTAGAAACACAAGAAGAAGATTATACGTATTTCTTTAATGGTGTTAAACATGTTTTGAAGGCTAAAAATCAATCGTTGCAAGGTATTCATGGAGCTGTTGCTGAAATCATTGATGTACCTTCAGAACTCACTCAGGCTATTGAAACCGCGCTAGGTGCATCATTACAACATATCATAGTAGATACTGAAAAAGATGGTCGTCAAGCGATTCAATTTTTAAAGCAAAAAGGCTTGGGACGTGCCACTTTCTTACCATTAAATGTTATACAATCAAGACATTTAACACATGATGTTAAACAAATAGCACAAAATAGTAGCGGGTTTATTAATATTGCATCAGATGCGGTTAAAGTAAAAGCGCAATATCAATCGATTGTAGAAAATTTACTTGGTACCACAATCATTGTTGATCATTTAAAAAATGCTAATGAGTTAGCAAGAGCTATTAAATATAAAACACGAATCGTTACATTAGAAGGCGATATTGTGAATCCTGGTGGCTCTATGACTGGTGGTGGCGCACGAAAAACGAAAAGTATCCTTTCACAAAAAGATGAATTGACAACGATGCGCAAACAGCTAAAAAATTATGAATCACAAACAAAAGACTTTGAACAACAATTACAAGAACAAAAAAATAAAGTAGAAACGTTTAGTGATTCATATTTCAAATTAAGTCAACAATATAATGAAGTAAAAGAACAATCTCATAATGAAGCACTTGAATTAGATCGTCTAAAAACGCAAGAAGCACACATTAAAGATGAACATGAAGAGTTCGAGTTTGAAAAGAACGATGGTTATCAAAGTGAGAATAGTCGTATTACTCTATCTGAAAAGCAAGCACGTTTAGCTTCAATCAAAGAAGAATTACAACAATTAGAAGCTGATATCGAAAGATTTACGAAGTTATCTAAGGAAGGCAAAGAAAATACGACACAAATACAACAACAATTAAACCAAAAACGTTCTGATTTAGCAGTAGTCAAGGAACGTATTAATGCTCAAAATGATTCATTAGAACGAATAGATAAACAAATTTCAAATACCCAACAACAATTGCAAAATGTTGAAGAAAAAATAGAACTTTTCAATTCTGATGACATGATGGGTCAACAAGCTTTTGATAAGTTAAAAGATAATATTAAAGAGAAAGAACAATTACGTGAATCGATTACTAATCAATTAAAAGAATTAAAAAAACAACGTGTAGATGTAAATGAGGATGTTGAAATTCACGAGGCGCAACTTCAAGAATGTCATCAAGATTTACTGTCTATTGAAAGTTTCTATCAAGATATTAAAGCACAACAATCAAAACTGGATGTACTAATCAATCATGCTATAGACCATTTAAATGATGAATATCAATTAACAGTTGAACGTGCTAGAAACGAATATCAATCAGAAACACCCATTGATGCTTTAAGAAAAAAAGTTAAACTCACTAAAATGTCGATTGAAGAATTGGGTCCAGTTAATATAAATGCAATTGAACAATTTGAAGAAATTAATGAAAGATATACATTCTTAAATGAGCAACGCACGGATTTAAGAGAAGCCAAACAGACGCTTGAACAAATTATTAATGAAATGGATCAAGAAGTAAAAGGACGCTTCAAAGATACATTCTTGCAAGTGCAAGCGCATTTTACTACAGTATTTCAGTCGTTATTTGGTGGCGGACATGCTAAATTAGAACTAACAGATGATGACTACTTATCGGCAGGTGTAGATATAATTGTTCAACCACCAGGTAAGAAGCTACAACACTTATCTCTTTTAAGTGGTGGTGAACGTGCTTTAAGCGCAATTGCATTATTATTTGCGATTTTAAAAGTACGTTCTGCGCCATTTGTTATACTAGATGAAGTAGAAGCGGCACTCGATGAAGCTAATGTCATTCGCTATGCCCAATTTTTAAAAGAATTATCCATTCAGACGCAATTTATCGTTATTACACACCGAAAAGGTACAATGGAATATTCAGATCGATTATATGGTGTCACAATGCAAGAGTCAGGCGTTTCTAAATTAGTAAGTGTAAATTTAAATACAATAGATGAGGTAATGAAGGAGGAGCAAGCATGAGTTTCTTTAAAAGATTAAAGGATAAGTTTTCGACTAAATCAACGGACGATATTGAACAGGAATTATCTGAAGATGAAAGTACTCAAAGTAGTGATTCTTCTCAAGATGAAAGTTCGAGCGAACCAGCTCCTAAAAAGAAACCACGTAAATTAAGCGAAGCAGATTTCGATGATGATGGATTAATTTCGATAGAAGACTTTGAAGAAATTGAAGCTCAAAAAATGGGCGCCAAATTCAAAGCAGGATTGGAAAAATCACGTCAAAACTTCCAAGAACAACTTAATAATTTAATTGCACGCTATAGAACAGTAGATGAAGATTTCTTCGAGGCACTTGAAGAAATGTTTATTACTGCTGATGTTGGTTTTAATACAGTTATGCAATTAACGGAAGAATTACGTACAGAAGCACAACGTCGTAATATTAAAGAAACTGAAGATTTACGTGAAGTTATTGTTGAAAAGATTGTAGAAATCTATCATCAAGAAGATGATCAATCAGAAGCAATGAATCTTGAAGACGGACGATTGAATGTCATTTTAATGGTTGGTGTCAACGGTGTTGGTAAAACAACGACAATCGGTAAACTAGCGCATAGATATAAAATGGAAGGCAAAAAAGTCATGCTTGCAGCTGGAGATACATTCAGAGCAGGTGCAATTGACCAACTACAAGTTTGGGGTGACCGAGTAGGCGTTGAAGTGATTCGTCAAAGTGAAGGTTCAGACCCTGCTGCAGTCGTTTATGATGCGATTAATGCTGCTAAAAATAAAGGCGTTGACATTTTAATCTGTGATACAGCAGGTCGTTTACAAAATAAATCTAATCTCATGCAAGAATTGGATAAAATGAAACGTGTTATTAGTCGTGCTGTACCAGACGCACCTCATGAAGCATTATTATGCTTAGATGCTACAACAGGTCAAAATGCATTATCACAAGCACGTTCATTTAAAGAAGTGACAAATGTATCTGGTATTGTCTTAACTAAATTAGATGGTACTGCCAAAGGTGGTATTGTACTTGCAATTAGAAATGAGCTTCATATTCCAGTTAAATATGTAGGCTTAGGTGAAAAACTTGATGACTTACAACCATTCAACCCAGAAAGTTACGTTTATGGCTTATTCGCAGATATGATAGAACAAAATGAAGATATTCCAGATGAAGTTGCTGAATTAGATTTTAACAATGAGGATCATCCACATGGGGAAAAATGATTTAGTTAAAACACTTCGTATGAATTATTTGTTTGACTTTTATCAATCATTACTTACTGAAAAACAAAGAAATTATCTTGAGTTATTTTATTTAAAAGATTACTCTTTAAGTGAAATCGCAGAGACATTTGATGTGAGTAGACAGGCAGTTTATGATAATATAAGAAGAACTGGCGATTTAGTAGAAGACTATGAGTCTAAGTTAAATTTATATGAAAAGTTTGAACAACGCCGTAAAATATATGATGAAATGAAACAATCGATTAATGATTCAAAACAATTAGAACAATATATCAATCAATTAGAAGAACTTGAATAATAGAGATAAAGGAGGGCAATTGATATGGCATTTGAAGGATTATCCGATCGTTTGCAAGCTACGATGCAAAGAATGCGTGGTAAAGGTAAAGTTACTGAAGCAGATATTAAAGCAATGATGCGTGAAGTACGTCTTGCTTTACTTGAAGCCGATGTTAACTTCAAAGTAGTAAAAGAGTTTGTAAAAACTGTTTCCGATCGTGCCTTAGGATCAGATGTAATGCAATCATTAACACCTGGTCAACAAGTCATTAAAATTGTACAAGACGAATTAACTCAATTAATGGGTGGAGAAAATACATCGATTACAATGGCCAATAAACCACCAACAGTTGTGATGATGGTTGGTTTACAAGGTGCAGGTAAAACAACTACTGCAGGTAAATTAGCGCTATTAATGCGTAAAAAATATAATAAAAAACCGATGTTAGTTGCAGCTGACATTTATCGACCTGCAGCTATTAACCAATTACAAACAGTAGGTAAACAACTTGATGTACCAGTTTATAGTGAAGGCGATCAAGTTAAACCACAACAAATTGTCGAGAATGCTTTAAAACATGCCAAAGAAGAACATTTAGACTTTGTCATCATCGATACAGCTGGTCGTTTACACATTGATGAAGCGTTGATGAATGAACTTCAAGAAGTGAAAGAAATCTCTAAACCAAATGAAATTATGTTAGTTGTAGATGCCATGACTGGTCAAGATGCCGTTAATGTTGCACAATCATTTGATGATCAATTAGATGTGACTGGTGTTACATTAACTAAATTAGATGGCGATACACGTGGTGGTGCTGCATTATCTATTCGTTCTGTTACACAGAAACCAATCAAATTTGTTGGTATGAGCGAGAAGATGGATGGATTGGAATTATTCCATCCTGAACGTATGGCATCTCGTATATTAGGTATGGGTGACGTTCTTAGCCTTATTGAGAAAGCACAGCAAGACGTCGACCAAGAAAAAGCTAAAGATTTAGAAAAGAAAATGCGAGAATCTTCATTTACATTGGATGATTTTTTAGAACAGTTAGATCAAGTTAAAAACTTAGGACCACTTGACGACATCATGAAAATGATTCCTGGTATGAATAAAATGAAGGGTATGGATAAATTAAATATGGACGATAAACAAATCGACCATATAAAAGCGATTATCCAGTCTATGACGCCAAGTGAGAGAGAAAATCCAGCTTCGTTAAATGTTTCTAGAAAAAAACGTATTGCTAAAGGTTCTGGTCGTTCATTACAAGAAGTGAATCGATTAATGAAACAATTTAATGATATGAAGAAAATGATGAAACAATTTAGTGGTGGTAGTCGTAAAGGTAAAAAAGGTAAACGTAGCCAAATGGAAAATATGTTAAAAGGCATGAACTTACCATTTTAATGAAGCTATAATGAATATCGAACGCATTTTGATTAGCGTTCGATATTTTTCTGTTTATTGAAAGTGGAAAGTATTTCATAAATCTATTTTCAAAGGTTCGGCCTAGCTCAAGCTAGTCCATAACCAAATCTACGATTTATTTCATAAATCTAGCTAAAGGATCGCCTGAGCTAAAGCTCATGCATAACCAAATCTACGGTCTTGAAAAAACCTAGATTTGGTAAAGAAAAAAGTCTTTACAAACTATCAAGTTACTGTTAATATTATTTCTTGTAGAAAATAAAAAGTAAAAGATTTAAAGGAGAGTTTTATATATGGCAGTTAAAATTCGTTTAACTCGTTTAGGTTCAAAAAGAAATCCATTCTATCGTATCGTAGTTGCAGACGCACGTTCACCACGTGATGGTCGTATTATCGAACAAATCGGTACTTACAACCCAGCTAGTGTTAATGCGCCGGAAGTTAAAATTGACGAAGAATTAGCATTAAAATGGTTAAAAGACGGTGCTAAACCAACTGATACAGTTCACAATATCTTATCTAAACAAGGTATTTTAAAAACATTTGATGAACAAAAACACGCTAAATAATTTAGCTTAAACTTTATATTAAAGTTTCTTAAGGCGCCATTTCGTGGCGCCTTTTTCAATACTGAAATATTCATGTTAATATTAAAGAAATAAATTATTGTATTAAGAGAGGTGCGACTATGCAAGTTGAAGTGGGTCAAATTGTAAACACTCACGGTATTAAAGGTGAAGTTAAAGTTAAATCGAATTCGGACTTCACAGAAACGCGTTTTCAACCTGGAGAAAAATTAACAGTAAAACATAATAATAATGAAATTCAATTAACTGTCACTTCATATCGTGTACATAAAGGGTTTCATATGCTTAAATTTGAAGGCATTAGTAACATTAATGATGTTGAACACTTTAAAGGTGACTATTTGTATCAAGAACGCGATCACGAAGATATTGAACTAGCAGAAAATGAGTTTTACTATTCAGATATTATAGGATGCACCGTATTTGATGATGAAGACACTCCTATTGGTCGAGTCATCAATATTTTTGAGACTGGCGCAAATGATGTTTGGGTCGTTAAAGGAGATAAAGAATATTTAATTCCTTATATCGCAGATGTTGTTAAAGCTATAGATGTTGAAAATAAATCAATTCGCATTACACCTATGGAAGGATTGTTAGACTAATGAAGATTGACTACTTAACATTGTTTCCTGAAATGTTTGAAGGTGTGCTTAATCATTCTATTTTGAAAAGAGCTCAAGAGAAAGACATTATTGATGTCAATACAATTAATTTTAGAGATTATGCGATTAATAAGCATAATCAAGTCGATGATTATCCGTTTGGTGGAGGACAAGGTATGGTTCTTAAACCTGAACCCGTATTTAATGCGATGAAAGATTTACATCGTAGTGAAGATACGCGTGTTATCTTAATGTGTCCTCAAGGTCGCCCCTTTTCACAAAGTATTGCACAAGAATTAAGTGAAGCTGAGCATATCGTATTTATTTGTGGCCATTATGAAGGGTACGATGAACGTATCAGAGAGCATCTTGTGACGGATGAAATTTCAATGGGAGATTATGTCTTAACAGGTGGAGAGTTACCTGCTATGACCATGACAGATGCCATTGTGCGCTTAATTCCTGGTGTATTAGGAAATCAACAATCTCACCAAGATGATTCTTTCTCAGATGGCCTATTAGAGTTTCCTCAATACACACGTCCTAGAGAATTTGAAGGTATGACAGTTCCTGACGTTTTATTATCAGGAAATCACGCACATATTGAAAAATGGCGACATGAGCAAAAAATTATTCGTACATTGAATAAACGACCGGATTTATTACAACATTATCAGCTAACTAAAGATGATAAAGAAATTATAGAAAACTATAAAAAGCAATTGAAAAACAATTAGTATTATGCTAATATAAATCAAGTGTGAAAAGACACTAAAAATCACTATGATCCGCTGCTATATGTATGTCTAGGCAAGAACATAGGTTGAAGGAGAGTATATAAATGAGCAATCATAAGTTAATCGAAGCAGTAACTAAATCACAATTACGCACAGACTTACCATCATTCCGTACTGGTGACACTTTACGTGTACACGTACGTATCGTTGAGGGTACTCGTGAACGTATCCAAGTATTCGAAGGTGTTGTAATCAAACGCCGTGGTGGAGGAATTTCAGAAACTTTCACAGTTCGTAAGATTTCTTCAGGTGTAGGTGTGGAACGTACATTCCCATTACACACTCCAAAAATCGAAAAAATCGAAGTTAAACGTCGTGGTAAAGTACGTCGTGCTAAATTATACTACTTACGTAGTTTACGTGGTAAAGCTGCTAGAATCCAAGAAATTCGTTAATCAGCAGACTAAAGATATGACAAAGATGTGGGTTAGTTACAACGCATATCTTTCAGAAAAAGATTTCCAGTTTATTCTAAGAAGAATAGACCGGAAGTCTTTTTTTGGTTCTATAATAAAATTAGACTGAAGACTCAATGTCTCCAGTCCAATTTATTGTAAAGTCTTATTAATCCATTACGCATTATACTTTCTTTTTAACCATAAACTAAAGATGATACTGCCAACAAGGCCCATCACACTTATTATCATTAACGGATAGAAATATGGTGGAGTATAGGTTAAACGTATATGTGTATCATTTTTACTTACTGGTATTGCTGTCATAATACCATTTGCCTGTTTGACTTCCACTTTTCTACCATCGACTGTGGCATGCATTCCTTTAGCATATGCTGTCGGTAAAATCACATAGCCTGAAGACTGTTTAGGTTTAGTTATCGTGTAGCCATTGCGATTGCTTTTAACTTTGACAGGAGTTAAATCATTTGATGCATGTTTTAAAGTGCGATAATTTTCGCCGTAAATACCTTTTATAGATAAACGATAATTACCTTTTGATAAATGAACTTTCAACGCATCTGAAGATTTCACACGCATGGTCACAGGTGTGACGAAACGACGATATTTATAACTAAGTGGATTACGATCTTGTGCATATTCATTTACGCCAACAGTGTGTGCTTTATCTGGTGAAAGTAATTCTACATCCATTTCAACATACATATCTTTATATTGAGTCGCCATGGACTTCGGTAAAGCTAACGTAATCCCACCATCATTTTTATGAACGGTTACATGGTTATTTTTATGCCAAGTAGCATCATTTGTAGACATTTGTGCATTATTCAGTAAATTCTTATTCGCTTTGAATGAAGTATTGGTTTTTACTGATTTATCATTAAAGACGACGCCTTGTAACATTGCCTGTTCTCGATCTATTGGTGACTTAAGGTCACTTGCGTCATATACTTTATCGGTAACGTGAGCCGCAGGATAGTCGATAGTATTTGTGGAATGTATTAATTTGTCTTTGCCGTTCTTAATGGTCTCTGCCTTTTCAAAGCCATAAGGCATATTCAAATCGTTTGGATGACGGAAACGATCATGGACGTTCCATAATGCTTCTAAGTTAGCGCGATTACCTAAATAGCGATAGGTACTGTTTTTATCAACGGGCATATTAATTTGCATTTGCTTATCATAATAGTTCAAAATAGCTCCATCGAAAATGCTAGAATATAATGAAATACCATTATAGTGATAAATAAATGGTGAATTCAAAGCATACATAGACATATAATCTATACGATGAAAAGGATCATTAGCATGTTTATCATTTAAAGTATCAATCTTTTTAGCTAGTGCTTGATTATGGTAGCTAGAATCATTCATGAAATGAGTTGTGGCTGTATAAGGCTTGATGGTGCGTGCGCTTGAATCATGAGTCATAATCACTTGTTGACAGAAGAAGAGAAGCACAATCCCTACAAGTACAATGGGCTTACTGAGCAATTGTTTTTTATAAACAAGTAATGCCAGCACAATAATGATAAATAAGGCCACAATCATCCAATTTACAAAATTATCAGCGATGATATATCGAATGGTGCCTAAAATGAATATTGGAATAGCAGCGAATAAATACTGGAACATCGTCAATTCTGATAAGTGATGAATATACAAGGCAATCAATGCACTAGTAGATAGTACTAGGAAATATACCCAACGACGTTGTGGTAATGAAAATCCATTAAAAGCACTATCAAAATATTGAGATAATGAACCAATGAGTAAGAACCAAGTAATAATAGCAAATATTTTATAGTAATAATGTTTATAT
Source organism: Staphylococcus taiwanensis (assembly GCA_020544305.1). Taxonomy (NCBI): domain Bacteria; kingdom Bacillati; phylum Bacillota; class Bacilli; order Caryophanales; family Staphylococcaceae; genus Staphylococcus; species Staphylococcus taiwanensis. The sequence continues at coordinate 1,644,799 of CP058667.1, read as the reverse complement.
AGTTTAGGCGTTAATAGAGCGACCAAGGCAATTAATGAAATAGTGACATAAAATCCATTAGAAAAGATGTAATAATTATTTTTAGTTAAATCTGTAAATAAAGTTATTTTAAAATCATTATTCTGCTGACGATCATTATTTAAAAATGAGGATACCCCAGTATAAAAACCTAAGATACTAGAAAGTAACGCTAATATTGTACCTATGGATAATAGATAAAATTTTTGCCAACGTGTGACGATATCGTAACGATATTTAAATATCGTTCGTAATACAAAATAGATACCTAAGACAATTGCTTGGTAATAGCTAAAATAGAAATTAGAAAATAACGTTAAAGCTACGGCAAAAATGAATAGGCCAATTTTACCGCGTTGAAATAGTCGTTCCATACCCCATAACGACAAGGGTAATAAAATTAACAAATCGCCGTAAAAGGACCACGTAAAGTTATAATAAAGTACTACAGTTGATGCACCATATAAAATTGTTGCTATTAAAAGTGGTGCAGGTTTTAATTTTAAATATCTAAAATAATAAAACGCACAAATAAAAGTAATGACAGTACGTGCATATGCCACGACAAGCTGATTTGTAGGCCAAAAACTAATTTCTTGTGGCTGCCAATGTAATATATGTTCACCAAGCCAGACCACAATGAAATTAGCCCACATCATAGGTGATAAGGAATAGTAGTAGGCTAATCCTTTAACGTAATCTCCACCCAAACCAAAAGATTGATCATAAAATCCTTTAAAATGAGAAAAATGGTCGTATAAATATAATTGGAAAGGCATCATTTGTCTGAAACCATCTCCAGAACCACTAAATACAGCGCCATCTTTCACGTAATCTCGAATAAACGGATAATATATTGTTAAAGATACAAGATTAGCAATTATAAATATGAAACCAAGCGTCCACAAAGGTTTCGTCCAAATTTTCTTAATCAATTTATTTCCTCATCTTTCTCTTTTTTGAATTACTAAATCTTACAAATAGAATGCTAATGATGATACTTACTAATGAAATAAAAATCATCGTATTCCAATAAGGTGGTTGATATTTAATTGTGATGTTTTTAGCATCTTTATCAACGTGCACACCAGTCATCATATAGTTGACTTTAAATGGGGTGACGCGTGTACCATCGACGTAGGCACGCATACCTTCACGGTAAGGTATGTTAATGGTTGCCACACCTTTAGTATGTTTAGCTAATGATACTTCAACACCATTTTTAATATCTTTATATTCAGAGTTGAAATCTGCATGTTGATGTGCTTTTTTTAGCGTATCATAATTTTCGCCATTTAATTGCTGTAAATCCATATAAAATTCACCATTTGGTGATAACATAATCTGAATATCACCATTTTTATCGGGTTGTGTGCGATATAACTGAGTATCAACCCCAGTACGATACGTTGAATTATTAAATAGACGATTGTTAGCGTAATTATTTACAGCTACAGTATAATTGCTGTCAGGATTGCCACGTTTAATTTTCATAGTGACATAGAAATCATCATATTTCTGGCGTAAAGATTTAGGTAAATGCAATTTGACAGTGCCACCATTACCACCAACAACTTTATATTTATTGTGACCAAGTTGTTTAATATTGTGATATTGAATGGTTGATTTAGACAGTAAATTTGGTGTTTTAGAATTATATGACGTACCTTTACCATCAATCACTACGCCATCTAACATGGCATGTTCTCTATCCATGACTGTTTTTAAAGAGTTACTATTATAAATATGATTTGTAACTTTCACTGAAGGTAGATTAAGCGTGTTCTCATATATAGTATACTGTCCACTTGTTTTTACTTTTTGAAAATAGGCCGGCAAATTACCTTGATAATTTTTTAACATCATGTATCGAATTGAAAATAAGCTTGCAATATTTTGACGACCATTCGTTGATTGATAACGACTTAACGATTCTTCAGCAAGATTAATCTTTAAGTTATCATAATAATAATCAAGAATATTGTGATGGAAGATACTTGAATATAAACTTAAGCCTTTGAAGTGCTGGTACATCGGCGTGTTATCTTGTTCATTAACGCGCCAATCTATACGTTCATCTTCATGTTTACTCGTATTCATCTCTTTAACAAGCGCACGTTGTAAATCTGAACTATAAAGACTTGAATTAATATAGAATGTATTGGCACGATCTTGATGATCCTTAAAATAAATTTGATTTTTAATAAAGACAATGGAAACCATTAAACTAAGTATAATAATTGATACACCAAATAAATAACTTAAATTTAGACGATATTTTCTATCTTTTAACATTAAAATAAGTAAACCTATTAAAGAAACAATAGGCACAAGTACGAGCCACGCTACGAATTTGTGATAGGTAATCGCACTCGCAAATATGATTATTTCAGCAATAATATTACTAAAAATATATGTTTTAATTTTCAATGTTCTGAAATATTTCAGGAATAAACCAATTAATATCGCTGAATTAAATGAAAGTATAAAGTGCCAGCGTTTTTGAGGTGCTGAAAAGCCATTGAACACTTGATCTATAAATGGTACAAAGCTTAGTAGAATAAATACAAGCGTTAGTATAGCGAATAAACGATAGTAATAATGTTTATAAAGTTTAAAACACAATAGCGCTTGTATTGTTATAAATAGTAATACAATCAAATAATTATCAAAGAAGATATTTGTATTGATGTTTAACTTTTCAAAGGTATTAACTGTTCCTGAAAAGGGTACACGACGATTGTTGATGAAACTTTGTGCACCGTGAAAAAACATAAATAAACTATTACCTAGCCCAAGTAAAGCACTGATACATAAAAACAGAAATGCTTTACCACGTGAAACGATATCTTTTGGATGTCTAAAGATTAGTCGAATAAATATATAACCTGCACCGATAAGGCATAGATAATATGCAAAATAAAAATTATTAATCATTAATAATGTCACTGTAACAATAAACAGGCCGAATTTTTGCTTTTGCAAGACACGTTCAATCGATAGTAATAATAAGGGCATCCAAATAAACACATCACTAAAGAATGGCCAATAAACTGTAAAGCGATAATAAAGCGGTGACATTACAAAGAGAAAAGCCATAATGATACTAATCCAAGTATTGCGAGAGATAAATTTGCTATATAAATAGGTACAGTACATCGCGATACTCGCTTTTAAGATTGAAATGATTAGCGCATTAATCATCCAAAAAAGAAGACCTTGCGTATTTATATGTATAAATGTTTTCAAAATGATTATAACAATCACATTTAAGATAAATAGTATATTTGTTGAAAAATAATAACTTAAATCAGTGAAGAAATCTCCACCCAATCCAAAATCAGTAGCATAGAAAAGATTGCCATGACTCCACTTTTCAAATAAAAACATTTGAATTGGCACCATTTGTTCAATACCATCATTTGGTCCAGTGAATAATATACCGTCATGAATAAAGCGATAAATAATGTAACTATGTCCTAGTAGAGATAATACTAGAAATAAACTTATGTAAATTAATATTTTCTTCATATTTAACCTCTAAATTTAGGAAGTGATTTTTATATAACAACATATTAATTGTAGGGGATAGGTTATCGGATTAAAAGTAATTATGCTTTGATGAATGGCAAATTTACAGTACTTTAACGTTTTAAATAATGAATGCTAAAATAGAGGTTGAATTTAAGTTAAAGTGGTTATCGTTTTTCTTTTCGAGTATAATCAAAAAGTTGAAATAGAATTAATTGAAAGTAAGGTGAATAATTATGCCAATTCAATGGTATCCAGGACATATGGCCAAAGCCAAACGTGAAGTGACAGAACAACTTAAGAAAGTTGATGTTGTCTTTGAATTAGTTGATGCACGAATTCCATATAGTTCTCGTAATCCAATGATTGATGAAGTAATTAAGCAAAAACCACGTGTGGTTATTCTAAATAAAAAAGATATGTCAAATCTAAATGAGATGCAGAAATGGGAACAATTCTTTATCGAAAAAGGATATTATCCTGTAGCAGTGGATGCGAAACATGGTAAAAATTTAAAAGGTGTGGAAACCGCTGCTATTGAAGCAACAAAAGAAAAATTTGAGCGAGAAAAAGCTAAAGGACTTAAACCTAGAGCGATTAGAGCAATGATTGTTGGTATACCGAATGTCGGTAAATCAACATTAATTAATAAGTTAGCAAGAAAGAATATAGCTCAAACAGGAAATAAGCCAGGTGTAACCAAACAACAACAATGGATTAAGGTTGGTCAATCTCTTCAATTGTTAGATACGCCAGGTATTTTATGGCCTAAATTCGAAGATGAAATTGTTGGTAAGAAATTAAGCTTAACAGGTGCAATTAAAGATAGCATTGTTCATTTAGATGAAGTTGCTATTTATGGTTTACAGTTCTTACTTAAACATGATTTAGATGGCTTCAAACAACATTATAAAATTGATGTACCAAGTGACGCAGAAATATTAGAATGGTTTGATGCGATTGGACGTCGACGCGGACTTTTACAAAGAGGTAATGAAGTAGATTATGAAGCGGTGATTGAACTTATCATTAATGATGTACGCAACGCTAAAATTGGTACTTATTGCTTCGACTTATATGCAGAAATGAAGAGTGAATTAGACAATGACGCAAACAATTAATGAAGTAAAAGGTATATTGGCTGAGATTAAATCGATAGAGGAATTAGATCAACACGATTTAAACAAAGATACCCGAAAAGGTGTTCAACTAAATATTGAAAGACGACGCAAACAACTTTTAAAAGAAAAAGAAATCATAGCGCATTACAATGTAATGAAACAATATGAGACTGAGTTGTTAAGTTCAAATTCAAAAGCGTTAATCTGTGGGATAGATGAGGTCGGTCGCGGACCATTAGCAGGACCAGTTGTAGCATGTGCAGTAATCTTGAATGAAGGGCACCAATATTTGGGATTGGATGATTCGAAGAAAGTTTCGGCCACTAAAAGAGAACGATTAAACTGTCAACTTAAAGATGGTGTATTAGATTATGCATATGGAATTGCCAGTCCAGATGAGATTGATAAGCTAAATATTTATAATGCCACAAAACTTGCCATGAAACGAGCTTTAGATCAATTAAGTCATCGACCTAATCACTTATTAATTGATGCAATGACATTAGATACACCAATTCCTCAAACTTCAATTATTAAAGGTGATGCAAAAAGTGTATCGATAGCGGCGGCAAGTATTATGGCAAAAGAATATCGAGATGCGTTGATGAAAGATATTGCGAAAGATTATCCTGGTTATGACTTTGATAAAAATGTAGGTTACGGAACTAAAAAACATCTTGAAGGCTTAGCTAAATTAGGTATTACACCACACCATCGTAAAAGTTTTGAACCAGTAAAATCTATGTTGTAATTATTTGAATTTTAAATTTATTGCAAAAAGTGGAACACTTTCAGTTTACAATAGCGCTTTCATTTTTTATAATTGTAAATGAACTTAACCTAAGAAGCAGGAGGATGGAAGATGAATATCCACGAGTATCAAGGTAAAGAAATATTTCGTTCAATGGGCGTAGCAGTTCCAGAAGGACGAGTAGCATTTACTGCTGAAGAAGCAGTGGAAAAGGCGAAAGAATTAGATTCAGAGGTTTATGTGGTTAAAGCACAAATCCACGCTGGGGGTAGAGGTAAAGCAGGTGGTGTTAAAATTGCTAAATCACTATCTGAAGTTGAAACTTACGCTAATGAATTATTAGGTAAACAATTGGTTACACACCAAACTGGACCAGAAGGTAAAGAAGTGAAACGCTTATATATCGAACAAGGTTGCGATATTCAAAAAGAATATTACGTTGGTTTTGTTATCGACCGTGCAACTGACCGTATCACTTTAATGGCTTCTGAAGAAGGCGGTACTGAAATTGAAGAAGTTGCTGCTAAAACTCCAGAAAAAATCTTTAAAGAAACAATTGATCCAGTGGTAGGTTTATCACCATATCAAGCACGTCGTATTGCTTTCAATATTAATATTCCAAAAGAATCAATTAATAAAGCAGCGAAATTCTTAATTTCTTTATACAACGTATTTATCGAAAAAGATTGCTCTATCGTTGAAATTAACCCATTAGTAACTACTGGTGATGGTGAAGTGTTAGCGTTAGATGCAAAAATTAACTTCGATGATAACGCGTTATTCAGACATAAAGATATCCAAGAATTACGTGACTTAGAAGAAGAAGATCCAAAAGAAATCGAAGCATCTAAATATGACTTATCATACATCGCATTAGATGGTGATATTGGTTGTATGGTAAACGGTGCTGGTTTAGCTATGGCAACAATGGATACGATTAATCATTTTGGTGGAAATCCGGCTAACTTCCTAGACGTAGGGGGCGGCGCTACGAAAGAAAAAGTTACTGAAGCATTCAAAATCATTTTAGGTGATGACAATGTTAAAGGTATCTTCGTAAATATCTTTGGTGGAATCATGAAATGTGATGTCATCGCTGAAGGTATCGTAGCAGCAGTTAAAGAAGTCGAATTAACTTTACCATTAGTTGTACGTTTAGAAGGTACAAATGTAGAACGCGGTAAAGAAATCTTAAATGAATCAGGATTAGCAATTGAACCAGCAGCTACAATGGCTGAAGGTGCACAAAAAATTGTTAAACTTGTTAAAGAAGCGTAAGGAAAGGATGGGAACACTAAGATGAGTGTATTTATAGATAAGAATACTAAAGTAATGGTACAAGGTATCACAGGGTCTACTGCCCTTTTCCATACAAAACAAATGCTTGATTACGGCACACAAATTGTTGCAGGGGTAACACCAGGTAAAGGTGGACAAGTCGTTGAAGGCGTTCCAGTTTACAATACAGTTGCAGAAGCTAAAGAAGAAACAGGTGCAAACGTATCAGTAGTTTATGTTCCAGCACCATTTGCTGCTGATTCAATTCTAGAAGCAGCTGATGCAGATTTAGATATGGTAATCTGTATTACTGAACATATTCCTGTTGTGGATATGGTTAAAGTTAAACGCTATTTAGAAGGTAGAAAAACACGTTTAGTAGGACCAAACTGCCCAGGCGTTATCACAGCTGATGAATGTAAAATTGGTATCATGCCAGGTTATATTCATAAAAAAGGTCATGTAGGAGTAGTTTCTCGTTCTGGTACTTTAACTTATGAAGCAGTTCATCAATTAACTGAAGAAGGCATTGGACAAACAACTGCTGTAGGTATTGGTGGGGACCCAGTTAACGGTACTAACTTCATCGATGTACTTAAAGAATTCAATGAAGATGAAGATACTAAAGCTGTTGTAATGATTGGTGAAATTGGTGGTACAGCTGAAGAAGAAGCAGCTGAATGGATTAAAGCGAATATGAACAAACCAGTTATTGGTTTCATTGGTGGTCAAACAGCACCTCCAGGTAAACGTATGGGTCATGCCGGTGCGATTATTTCTGGTGGTAAAGGTACTGCAGATGAAAAAATTAAAACATTAAATGAATGTGGTGTTAAAACTGCAGATACACCTTCAGAAATCGGTACTACATTAATCGAAGCAGCTAAAGAAGCTGGTATTTATGAAGAATTATTAACAATTAAATAAATATGAATAATTTCTAATTAAACATTGCCTAGACTCTTATTGACAGTCTCTATTCGAAGTTGATATTAAATTTATTAATTTCGAATGGAGACAATCAATTGTTACAGAGTCTAGGTTTTTGTTTTTTTTTATATAGTTTTGCAAAATTTATTAACAATTTTATTGAATAGTGATATTCTAATTATAAATAAGTATTAAGGAGTAAACATCATGATATTAAAACAACACAGATAATAAATTTCTTTCATTTAGAAATAATCAATGAATAAAGCATCAATAAATGAAAGAGAGCTCAAAAAAATGAAATTTACTAAATTGAATATTAACGAATATAGATCCTTTGTAGAACAACAATTTTCGCATTATACTCAGATTGAAGAGTTATATAAATATAGGAAAGCACGAAATTTAGGGGTTCATATTGTCGGTGTCAAAGAAAGCGGTAACGTAGTTGCTGCCTGTTTATTAACAGATGCACGTATATTTAAGGTGTTTAAATACTTTTATACCCATCGAGGACCAGTGATGGATTTTACTAATTTAGCGTTAGTTGAATTTTTCTTTAAAAAATTAACGAATTATGTACGTATGCGAAGAGGTGTTTTCATACTAGTTGACCCTTATGTCTTGGAGAATATAAGAAGTGCTGACGGTGAGATTATAGAACACTTTAACAATAAACAGTGGTTCAAGGTGATGTATAAATTAGGATACCAACATCAAGGTTTTACAACTGGCTACTCAGCTATGAGTCAAATAAGATGGCATTCTATATTAGATTTAAAAGATAAAAGTGAACAACAATTATTAAAAGACATGTCATATCAAACCAGACGTAACATTATGAAGACAATTGAAATGGGTGTGCAAATTAAAACTTTATCAATAAAAGAAACTAATAGATTTTATCGACTGTTTCACATGGCTGAAGAAAAACATGGTTTTCATTTTCAAGAAGAACCTTATTTCAAACAAATGCTTGAAATTTATGGTGATAAAGCATGTATGAAGTTAGCTTATATTGATTTAAATAAATATATAAATTTATTAAAGCAACGAGCGATAGAATTAGAAGAGAAAATGACTAAAATTAAACAATCATTAAACGTGAATGCTAATTCAAAAAAGACAAAAACAAAATATCAGCAATTAAATCAACAACTAGAAAGCCTTTATAATAAAATAGCAAAAACTGAACAATTAATCATTACGGATGGTACATTACTTGATTTAGCTGCTGCATTGTTTATTTATAACAATCACGAAATGTACTATTTATCAAGTGGTTCTAATCCTAAATACAATGAATTTATGGGTGCCTATTGTCTACAATGGGATATGATACGCTACGCAAAAGAGAAAGGCATAGAGCGTTATAATTTCTACGGCATAACTGGCGACTTTGGTGAGGATGCAGAAGATTATGGTGTTCAACAATTTAAAAAAGGATTCAATGCATTTGTAGAAGAATATGTAGGCGATTTTATTAAGCCAGTAAATAAATTGTTGTATAAATTATATAGGAAATAATAAATGAGGTAGAGATGATATAGATATAAATCTCTACTTTTTACTTTTATAAAAGCTAGTTTACATAAGTAAATCTTCTATTTTACTCATTAAGTTTTAATTTTATTTCGATAATGAAATGTATTTATAATGAAATATCAAATTGACAGAATTACTTTATAATGAGATTAAAGGAGAAGACATCATGACTAACAACGATGAATTATTATTAAAAATGCGATGGGTTGGTTATTCTACCCATCAGATACACCACTTACTTTCGTTATATCCTGACTATTTTAATTTGTCTTATAAAGATCAAAAAGATACTTTAAGGATATGGGATGAAATATACAATCATAATAAGCTAATAGACAAATTTATTGATATAGATTTAAGTGAAATTTTAACCTTCTTAAAAGATAATGATGTGAGATATGTTACATTCTTAAACCCCAATTATCCTAAGCTACTTAAAGAAATATACGATTTTCCTCTTCTCATATTTTACCGTGGAAATGTAAAGTTATTAAATTCTACTAATACTCTAGGTGTTGTTGGGTCTCGCACTGCTACTAATTATTCTGCAAGAGCATTACAATATTTATTTCCTCATTTTAAACGAATACCACTAACGATTATATCTGGATTAGCTAAAGGTGCAGATAGCTTAGCACACCATTTTGCAATAAAATATCAACTTCCTACAATAGCTGTATTAGGATATGGACATATGATACATTATCCGAAAGAAACACTAAAGTTACGCAATATTATTGAAGAGAAAGGGCTTGTTATTAGTGAATATCCACCATTTAAAAAGATTGCTAAACATCACTTTCCACAACGTAATCGTCTGATAAGCGGTCTTTCTAGAGGTGTACTAATTACTGAAGCACGGGTGAAGAGTGGTAGTCAAATTACTATAGATTGTGCGCTAGAACAAAATCGAAATGTTTATGTATTACCTGGATCAATATTTAATCCTTTAACAAAAGGTAACTTACTACGTGCTCAAGAAGGTGCTATGATTATATCCGAGGCAGAAGATATATTATATGATTATCATATACTGTAATTAAATAAGTTGTGTCTTGAATGGTTAAAACTTACATTTCTCAATAAGAATATTTGTGTAATTTATATTACTAAATTTAATTAATGATTGAATAAAAATTGCGTTAAAAGAATTTAAAGATTGACAAAATCAAAATTAACCGTTTATCATTTATCTTTAGTACTCGAAAAAGCAAGGGGGAATTCACTTTGGCAGATAATTTAGTCATAGTTGAGTCGCCTGCAAAAGCTAAAACCATTGAAAAGTATTTAGGTAAAAAATATAAAGTAATAGCTTCTATGGGACATGTGAGAGACTTACCAAGAAGTCAAATGGGTGTCGATGTAGAAGATAACTATGAACCAAAATATATTACAATTCGCGGTAAAGGTCCTGTTGTTAAAGACTTAAAGAAATATGCTAAGAAAGCGAAAAACGTTTTTCTTGCAAGTGACCCCGACCGTGAAGGTGAAGCGATTGCTTGGCATTTATCAAAAATTTTAGAACTTGACGATTCAAAAGAAAATAGAGTTGTATTTAATGAAATTACAAAAGATGCAGTAAAAGAAAGTTTCAAACATCCTCGTGGTATAGAAATGGATTTAGTAGACGCGCAACAGGCACGTCGTATTTTAGATAGACTAGTTGGTTATAATATTTCTCCAGTATTATGGAAGAAAGTAAAAAAAGGATTATCAGCAGGTAGAGTTCAATCAGTCGCATTAAGATTAGTGATTGATCGTGAAAATGAAATTCGTAATTTTAAACCTGAAGAATATTGGTCAATTGAAGGAGAATTTAGATATAAAAAATCTAAGTTTACTGCTAAGTTTCTACATTATAAAAATAAACCTTTTAAATTGAAAAATAAGAAAGACGTTGAGAAGATCACAGCTGAATTAAATGGTGACGAATTTGAAATCACTAATGTAAACAAAAAAGAAAAAACTAGAAACCCAGCTAACCCTTTTACAACGTCTACACTACAACAAGAAGCTGCACGTAAATTAAACTTTAAAGCACGTAAAACGATGATGTTAGCACAACAATTATATGAAGGTATTGACCTTAAAAGACAAGGTACAGTTGGTTTAATTACTTATATGCGTACCGATTCTACTCGTATTTCTCAAACAGCTAAGGATGAAGCTAAGTCTTACATTGAGGAGAAATATGGTAAAGATTATATTTCGAATAGAACAGCTAAAGGTAAGCAAGGAGATCAAGATGCCCATGAAGCTATTCGTCCAACGAGTACGTTACGTACACCGGACGAAATGAAAGCATATTTAACTAGAGACCAACATCGTTTATATAAATTGATTTGGGAAAGATTTGTAGCTAGCCAAATGGCCCCAGCAATTTTAGACACGGTAGCTTTAGATGTTACACAAAATGACATTAAGTTTAGAGCTAATGGTCAAACAATTAAATTTAAAGGTTTCATGACTTTATATGTTGAAGCGAAAGATGATAAAGAGAATGATAAAGAAAATAAATTGCCGAATTTAAGCGAGGGCGATAAAGTAACTGCTACTCAGATTGAACCAGCACAACACTTTACTCAACCGCCTCCACGTTATACAGAAGCACGTTTAGTTAAAACTTTAGAGGAACTAAAAATCGGTAGACCTTCAACATACGCACCTACGATTGATACTATTCAAAAACGTAATTACGTTAAACTTGAAAGTAAACGATTTGTACCTACTGAACTAGGCGAAATTGTATATGAGCAGGTTAAAGACTATTTCCCTGAAATTATTGATGTAGAGTTTACAGTAAACATGGAAACTTTACTTGATAAAATTGCCGAAGGAGATATTGGCTGGCGAAAAGTAATTGATAATTTCTATGGAAGTTTCAAATTAGATGTTGAACGTGCTGAAGATGAAATGGAAAAAGTAGAAATTAAAGATGAACCAGCTGGGGAAGATTGTGAAGTATGTGGATCACCAATGGTTATCAAAATGGGACGTTATGGTAAATTTATGGCTTGTTCAAACTTCCCGGATTGTAGAAATACTAAAGCAATTGTAAAAACCATTGGTGTTAAATGTCCTAAATGTAAAGATGGCGACGTAGTTGAAAGAAAATCTAAGAAAAATAGATTGTTTTACGGTTGTTCAAATTATCCAGATTGTGACTTTATCTCATGGGATAAACCTGTAGGTCGCGACTGTCCTAAATGTAATCACTACTTAATGGAACATAAAAAAGGACGTAGTTCACAAGTAATATGTTCAAACTGTGATTATAAAGAAGAAGTTCAAAAATAGAAAAATAATTTTTTAGGAGGGTGACTATGAGTCAAAAAGTTAATGTCGTTGGTGCAGGTTTAGCTGGTTCAGAAGCAGCTTATCAATTAGCACAGCGTGGAATTAAAGTAAACTTAATAGAAATGCGTCCTGTTAAACAAACACCAGCACACCATACTGATAAATTTGCTGAATTAGTTTGTTCTAATTCATTACGTGGTAATGCACTGACTAATGGTGTAGGTGTCTTAAAAGAAGAAATGAGACGCTTGGATTCACTTATTATAGCTGCAGCTGATAAAGCTAGAGTGCCTGCTGGAGGTGCTTTAGCGGTTGATAGACATGATTTTTCGGGTTATATTACTGAAACATTAAGAAATCATCCAAACGTGACAGTTTTAAATGAAGAAATTCATAGTATTCCTGAAGGTCATACGATTATTGCAACAGGTCCATTAACAACTGAGAATTTGGCTAAAGAAATTGTTGATATTACCGGTAAAGACCAATTGTATTTTTATGATGCAGCTGCTCCAATTATCGAAAAAGAGTCAATTGATATGGATAAAGTGTATTTAAAATCACGTTATGATAAAGGCGAAGCCGCTTATTTAAATTGTCCTATGACTGAAGAGGAGTTTAATCGTTTCTATGGCGCTGTGCTTGCAGCGGAAGTAGCACCTACTAATGAATTTGAAAAGGAAAAATACTTTGAAGGTTGTATGCCATTTGAAGTGATGGCTGAACGCGGTCGTAAAACATTATTGTTCGGACCAATGAAACCAGTTGGGCTTGAAGATCCTAAAACTGGTAAACGCCCATTTGCAGTTGTGCAATTGAGACAAGATGATGCAGCGGGCACCTTATATAACATTGTTGGTTTCCAAACTCATTTAAAATGGGGAGCTCAAAAAGATGTAATCCAATTAATTCCAGGATTAGAAAACGTAGATATCGTACGATATGGTGTGATGCATCGAAACACATTTATAAATTCTCCTGATGTTTTAAATGAGAAATATGAATTAATTAATGAAGATAGAATTCAATTTGCTGGACAAATGACTGGGGTTGAAGGCTATGTTGAAAGTGCTGCAAGCGGTCTTGTAGCAGGCATTAACTTAGCGCATAAACTATTAGGTAAAGGTGAAGTCATTTTCCCTAGGGAAACAATGATAGGTAGTATGGCTTATTATATTTCGCATGCTAAAAATGAAAAGAATTTCCAACCAATGAATGCTAACTTTGGATTGTTACCTTCACTTGAAAAACGTATCAAAGATAAAAAAGAAAGATACGAAGCTCAAGCAAATAGAGCTTTAGAATATCTTGAAAATTATAAGAAGACACTATAAAATTTATATGAAATTTTAATTAAAATAAAAGACTATTTATTCGATATATTAAATAATTCTCAAAAGATTTTGAATTCTATAGCTAATTATTTTAGTCCCCTTTATATTATATGCTACAATGCATATGATGGAGGGGATTTTTAAGTGGAAGAAATCCAAGAAATATTCTTAAATATGCTTAAAGTTGAAAGAAACTTCTCCGCCCATACCTTAAAATCATATCATGATGATTTAGTACAATTTAATCTTTTTTTAGATCAAGAATTGCTAGATCTTAAAACATTTGAATATAAAGATGCAAGAAATTATTTGAGTTTTTTGTATTCTCAAAATTTGAAACGAACTACTGTATCACGGAAAATTTCTACATTAAGAACGTTTTATGAATTTTGGATGACGCAAGATGAAACGATCGTTAATCCATTTGTACAGTTAGTTCATCCTAAAAAAGAACAATATCTACCACAATTCTTTTATGAAGAAGAGATGGAGGCTTTGTTTAAAACAGTTGCGAAAGATTCTAAAAAAGGGTTAAGAGATAGAGTTATTTTAGAATTATTATATGCGACTGGGATTCGAGTTTCAGAATTAGTGAATATTCAACTCAACGATATTGATATGTCTTTGCCTGGTGTGAAAGTACTAGGAAAAGGTAATAAAGAACGTTTTGTTCCTTTTGGAGAATTTTGCCGTCAAAGTATTGAACAATACTTAAATGAGTTCAAACCTATTCATAATGTTAATCACTCATTTCTTATTGTAAATCTTAAAAGTGAGCCTATTACTGAAAGAGGCGTTAGATACGTCCTTAATGATATTGTCAAACGTACAGCTGGTGTTACTAATATACATCCACATAAGCTCAGACATACATTTGCTACACATTTATTGAATCAAGGAATGGATTTAAGAACTGTTCAATCTTTACTTGGTCATGTCAATCTTTCTACGACTGGAAAGTATACACATGTATCGAATCAACAATTACGTAAAGTGTATTTAAATGCACATCCTCGAGCGAAAAAGGAGAGTAAATAAATGAGTAAAACATCATTACATGCAACAACAATTTATGCAGTAAGACATAATGGTGAAGCGGCTATGGCTGGTGACGGTCAAGTAACACTTGGTGAACAAGTGATAATGAAACAAACTGCTCGTAAAGTTAGAAGACTTTATGAAGGTAAAGTGTTAGCAGGATTTGCCGGAAGTGTTGCTGACGCATTCACTCTATTTGAAAAATTCGAAACTAAACTACAACAGTTTAGTGGTAATTTAGAGCGTGCAGCAGTTGAACTAGCTCAAGAATGGCGCGGTGATAAACAACTACGTCAACTTGAAGCGATGTTAATCGTTATGGATAAAGATGCAATATTGGTTGTTAGTGGTACTGGTGAAGTTATTGCTCCAGATGATGATTTGATTGCAATTGGATCTGGTGGTAACTATGCACTCAGTGCGGGTAGAGCTTTAAAACGACACGCTAGCCAATTATCTGCTAAAGAAATGGCTTATGAAAGTTTGAAAGTTGCATCTGACATTTGTGTATTCACAAATGATAACATTATTGTGGAAACGCTATAATTTTCAAAAAATGGAAATGAATATAAATGGACATACATTTAGTTGGAGGTAAAAATATATGGATGCAAACGGTATTAAATTGACACCTAAAGATATCGTATCTAGATTAAATGAATATATTGTTGGTCAAGACGACGCAAAACGTAAAGTTGCGATTGCGTTAAGAAATCGATATAGAAGAAGTCTACTTGATGAAGAAACGAAACAAGAAATTGCACCTAAGAATATCTTGATGATAGGGCCAACGGGTGTAGGTAAAACTGAAATAGCACGACGAATGGCTAAAATTGTTGGTGCACCATTTATTAAGGTGGAAGCGACTAAATTTACTGAAGTTGGCTATGTTGGTCGTGATGTTGAGAGTATGGTAAGAGATTTGGTTGATGTTGCAGTGCGATTGGTTAAAGTTCAAAAGAAATCTCTAGTTAAAGATGAAGCAACTAATAAAGCTAATGAAAAGTTAGTTAAATTATTAGTACCTAGTTTAAAGAAAAAAGCATCTCAAAATAATAATCCATTAGAATCTTTATTAGGAGGCGCACTTCCAAACTTTGGTAATAATGAAGAAGAGGAAGAAGAAACGCCAACAGAGGAAATTAAAACTAAACGTTCTGAAATCAAAAAACAACTTCTAGATGGTAAACTAGAGGAAGAGAAAGTAAGAATAAAAGTTGAACAAGACCCGGGTGCACTAGGCATGTTAGGTACTAATCAAAATCAACAAATGCAAGATATGATGAGTCAACTTATGCCGAAACGCAAAGTTGAGCGTGAAGTGCCTGTAAAAACTGCTCGTAAAATTCTAGCTGACGACTTTGCAGATGAATTGATTGATCAAGAAACTGCAAATCAAGAAGCATTAGAATTGGCTGAGCAAATGGGTATCATATTTATTGATGAAATTGACAAAGTAGCAACTAATAACTCGAATAGTGGCCAAGACGTATCTCGTCAAGGCGTTCAAAGAGACATCTTGCCAATCCTCGAAGGTAGCATGATTCAAACTAAGTATGGTACTGTAAATACTGAACATATGCTATTTATTGGTGCTGGGGCGTTTCACGTTTCTAAACCAAGCGACTTAATTCCTGAATTACAAGGACGTTTTCCAATTAGAGTAGAACTTGAAAGTTTAACAGTTAATGATTTCTATAGAATTTTAACTGAACCGAAACTCTCTTTAATTAAGCAATATGAAGCGTTGCTTCAAACTGAAGATGTTACGGTGAACTTTTCTGAGGAAGCGATTACAAGATTAGCTGAAATGGCATATCAAGTTAACCAAGATACTGATAACATTGGAGCACGTCGTTTACACACAATATTAGAAAAAATGCTTGAAGATTTATCTTATGAGGCACCAAGCATGCCAAATGCAGTTGTAGATATAACACCACAGTATGTTGATGATAAGTTGAAATCTATTTCAACTAACAAAGATTTAAGTGCATTTATTTTATAATATAAATAAAGGAGAAATTTTATGAGCTTATTATCTAAAACTAGAGAATTAAATACACTATTACAAAAACATAAGGGTATTGCAGTTGACTTTAAAGACGTTGCTCAAACAATAAGTAGCGTTACTGTAACAAACGTATTCATTGTTTCACGTAGAGGTAAGATTCTAGGTTCAAGTTTAAATGAATTACTTAAAAGTGAAAGAATTAACGAAATGTTAGAAAGTAAACATATTCCAAGTGAATATACTGAATTATTAATGGATGTTAAACAAACTGAATCTAACATTGATATCGATAATGAATTAACTGTATTTCCACCAGAAGATAAAGAAGTATTTATCAATAGCCGTACTACAGTCTTCCCAATTTTAGGTGGCGGTGAAAGACTAGGTACATTAGTGTTAGGTCGCGTTCAAGACGATTTTAATGAGAATGATTTAGTATTAGGTGAATATGCAGCAACAGTTATTGGTATGGAAATCTTACGTGAAAAACACAATGAAGTTGAAAAAGAAGCACGAGATAAAGCTGCTATCACTATGGCAATTAATTCATTATCTTATTCTGAAAAAGAAGCAATCGAGCATATCTTTGAAGAGTTAGGTGGTAATGAAGGATTATTAATCGCTTCTAAAGTAGCTGATAGAGTTGGTATTACACGCTCAGTAATCGTTAATGCTTTACGTAAACTTGAAAGTGCCGGTGTGATAGAATCACGATCCTTAGGGATGAAAGGTACATTTATTAAAGTGAAAAAAGAAAAATTCTTAGACGAATTAGAACGTAATAAATAGAAGCCAGTTTTAGTTACTATTTTATAAACTTATATTTAAACACTGTTGATTGATAATATTTAAGAATCAGCAGTGTTTTTTCGTGATTTAATCGTAATTACTGTTAAATAAGGCATTGCGTTGAAGTTAATTATGTGATATCATTATTGACGGCTATAAAGCCAATACACACATAAGAAACGAAAATATAGAGGGTGCAATCATTATTATATGTATTGTCTTTATATTAGTTTGTTATGGAGGTAAAAAACCAATAGGAGGAATTTAAAATGGCAGTAATTTCTATGAAACAATTACTAGAAGCTGGTGTTCACTTCGGTCACCAAACACGTCGTTGGAACCCAAAAATGAAAAAATATATCTTCACTGAAAGAAATGGTATTTATATCATTGACTTACAAAAAACAGTGAAAAAAGTTGAAGAAGCTTATAACTTCATTAAACAAGTATCAGAAGATGGCGGTAAAGTCTTATTCGTAGGTACTAAAAAACAAGCACAAGAATCAGTTAAAGCTGAAGCAGAACGTGCTGGACAATTCTATGTTAACCAAAGATGGTTAGGTGGAATTTTAACTAACTATAAAACAATTTCTAAACGTATTAAACGTATTTCTGAAATCGAAAAAATGGAAGAAGACGGTTTATTCGACGTTTTACCTAAAAAAGAAGTTGTTGAACTTAAAAAAGAATATGACCGTTTAATCAAATTCTTAGGCGGTATTCGTGATATGAAAACGATGCCTCAAGCATTATTCGTAGTTGACCCTCGTAAAGAGCGTAACGCGATTGCTGAAGCACGTAAATTAAATATTCCTATCGTTGGTATCGTTGACACTAACTGTGATCCTGATGAAATTGATTACGTTATCCCAGCGAACGATGATGCTATACGTGCCGTTAAATTATTAACTGGTAAAATGGCTGACGCTGTCTTAGAAGGTCAACAAGGTATTTCTAACGATGAAGTAGCTGCAGAACAAAACGTCAATTTAGATGAAAAAGAAGAAACTCAAGAAGCAGAATCAACTGAAGAAAACACTACTGTTGAATCAAACTAAGATATAGTTTAAATGGGTGATAAGATGTAATGCTTATCGCCCTTTTTTCAAATAATAAATTAAATGTTTCATAGTTCAGTCTTAATGAAACCTTTATTATATTCAACTTAGTAAATGATTGTGTTGGCATACGAAAAGTATTCAACACTAAACACAATTTTAAAAAAATAATAATTAAATGATAATAGAGATTGGAAATTATAGTAGCTTTAATGGTAATATTTAATTATCATCTATTATCACAATTAGAAATATTGGAGGAATAATTAATGGCAATTTCAGCAAAACTTGTTAAAGAATTACGTGAAAGAACTGGCGCTGGTATGATGGATTGTAAAAAAGCGCTAACTGAAACTGATGGTGACATCGATAAAGCGATTGATTACTTACGTGAAAAAGGTATCGCTAAAGCAGCTAAAAAAGCGGACCGTATCGCTGCAGAAGGTTTAGTACATGTAGAAGTTAAAGGTAATGAAGCTGCAATCGTTGAAATCAACTCTGAAACAGACTTCGTTGCGCGTAACGAAGGTTTCCAAGAATTAGTTAAAGAAATTGCTAATCAAATACTTGATAGCAAAGCTGAAACAGTTGACGCTTTATTAGAAACTAAATTATCAAGTGGTAAAACAGTTGACGAAAGAATGAAAGAAGCAATCTCAACTATCGGTGAAAAATTAAGCATCCGTCGTTTCGAAATCAGAACTAAATCTGACAATGATTCATTTGGTGCATACTTACACATGGGTGGACGTATCGGCGTATTAACAGTTGTTGAAGGTTCTTCTGATGAAGAAGCAGCTAAAGACGTTGCTATGCACATTGCTGCTATTAATCCTAAATATGTTTCTTCTGACCAAGTAAGTGATGAAGAAATTAACCATGAAAAAGAAGTATTAAAACAACAAGCATTAAATGAAGGTAAACCTGAAAATATCGTTGAAAAAATGGTTGAAGGTCGTTTACGTAAATATCTTCAAGAAATTTGTGCAGTTGACCAAAACTTCGTTAAAGATCCAGATCAAACAGTTGAAGCTTTCTTAAAATCAAAAGGTGGAAAACTTGTAGACTTCGTTCGTTATGAAGTAGGCGAAGGCATGGAAAAACGTGAAGAAAACTTTGCTGACGAAGTAAAAGGACAAATGAAATAATCTGTCGACATGATTAAACAAGAAAGAAGGCACCTTTGAGGTTTTCTACTATAAAGTATAGCTTTATGTTAGAAGACGCGTTCGTGTCTTCTTTACTTGTATATATTACATATTTTCAATAGAGAGGAAAAAACAATGGCGCAAACTTCTAAATATAAACGTGTAGTACTAAAACTTAGTGGTGAAGCACTTGCAGGAGATAAAGGTTTTGGTATTAATCCAATTATCATTAAAAGTGTAGCAAAACAAGTTGCTGAAGTAGCTAAAATGGATTGTGAAATCGCTGTAATCGTTGGCGGTGGAAATATTTGGAGAGGTAAAACTGGTAGTGATTTAGGTATGGACCGTGGAACAGCTGACTATATGGGTATGCTTGCTACTGTTATGAACGCTCTTGCTTTACAAGATAGTTTAGAACAATTGGAATGCGACACACGTGTTTTAACTTCAATTGAAATGAAACAAGTTGCAGAACCATATATTCGCCGTCGTGCAATCAGACACTTAGAGAAAAAACGTGTTGTTATATTTGCAGCAGGTATTGGTAATCCTTACTTCTCTACAGATACAACTGCAGCATTACGTGCAGCAGAAGTAGAGGCTGATGTTATTTTAATGGGTAAAAATAATGTTGATGGTGTTTATTCTGCAGACCCTAAAGTTGATAAAAATGCAGTGAAGTATGAGCATTTAACACATATCCAAATGTTACAAGAAGGATTACAAGTTATGGACTCAACAGCATCTTCATTCTGTATGGACAACAATATTCCTTTAAACGTTTTCTCAATTATGGAAGAAGGAAATATCAAACGTGCAGTATTAGGTGAAAAAATAGGTACATTAATAACTAAATAACTAGAGGTGTAATTACTATGACTGACATTATTCAAGACACTAAAGCTCGTATGAACAAATCAATCGATAACTTATCACGTGAATTAGCAAATATTAGTGCAGGTAGAGCAAATTCAAATTTATTAAGTGGTGTAACTGTTGATTACTATGGTGCTCCTACACCAGTACAACAATTAGCTAGTATTAACGTGCCGGAAGCGCGATTATTAGTTATCTCTCCATATGATAAATCATCAGTTGCTGATATTGAAAAAGCGATTTTCGCTGCTAATTTAGGTGTTAATCCTACAAGTGACGGTGAAGTTATTCGTATCACTGTACCTGCTTTAACAGAAGAACGTCGTAAAGAATTAGTTAAAAATGTTAAAAAAATTGGTGAAGATGCGAAAGTATCTATCCGCAATATTCGTCGTGATATCAATGATCAATTGAAAAAAGACGAAAAAAATGGCGACATTACTGAAGATGACTTAAAAAGTCAAACAGAAGATGTTCAAAAAGCTACTGACAATTCAATTAAAGAAATTGATAAGTTAGTAGAAGATAAAGAAAAAGACATTATGTCTGTTTAATAAGTTCGACATTAATTTAATTATTCAAATAATGTGTAAGTTTTATCATAATTTTACTTTCGACATTATAATGAATTATTTTAGTCTAAACTGTACCAATTCAGACTTTGGTACAGTTTTTTAATTTGCTTATTCAATGCCATTATCGAGTATGATAAAATGATAGATGATTTCTTAAATAACTAATATAATATAACAGAGATGATCAGGCTCGGAGGAAAGACCATGTTTAAAAAGCTAATAAAAAGAAATAAGACTAAAATCAGTCACAATGATGATTTAGATTTACATAATTTACCTGAACATGTAGCAATAATCATGGACGGAAATGGACGTTGGGCTAGAAAGCGTAAAATGCCTAGAATTAAAGGTCATTACGAAGGTATGCAAACTATTAAAAAAGTAACACGAGAAGCAAGTGATTTGGGCATCAAATATTTAACTTTATACGCTTTTTCAACTGAGAATTGGTCTAGACCTGAAAGTGAAGTTAATTATATCATGAATTTACCTGTTAATTTTTTAAAGACATTTTTACCAGAACTTATTGAAAAAAATGTAAAAATAGAAACAATTGGTTTTCTAAATGCAGTACCTCAAAAGACTATTGAAGCAATTGAGCATGCAAAAGAAAAAACAAAAAACAATACAGGTTTGAAACTAATATTTGCTATCAATTATGGTGGTCGTGCTGAAATTGTTCAAAGTATGAAATCAATTTATGATGAGCTTCAAAACAATGGTCAAGATAGTAATGCCATCAACGAATCTATGATTACGAAACATTTAATGACGCATCCATACCCAGATCCTGAATTATTAATTCGCACTTCTGGTGAACAGCGTATTAGTAATTTTCTAATATGGCAATCTTCTTATAGTGAATTCATTTTCAATGAGAAGTTATGGCCGGATTTTAATGGTGAAGAACTAAAAAATTGCTTAAAAATATATCAATCTCGCCAAAGACGCTTTGGAGGGTTAAGTAAGGAGTAGCGTATGAAAGTAAGAACTTTAACAGCAATTATTGCATTACTCATCTTTCTACCCATTTTATTAAAGGGTGGAACTGTGTTAATGTTGTTTGCCTATTTATTAGCACTAATCGCATTGAAAGAATTGTTAAATATGAATATGATTAAATTTCTTTCTGTTCCAGGCATTTTTAGTGCGTTGGCATTAATTATCATTATGTTGCCACAAGCTGCTGGTGATTGGGTTAGTGATATTCAATTAAAAAGTTTAATCGCAATGAGTTTTATTTTACTAAGTTATACCGTTCTTTCTAAAAATAGATTTAGTTTTATGGATGCTGCATTTTGCTTAATGTCAGTGGCATACGTTGGTATTGGATTTATGTACTTCTATGCGACGCGTTCAGATGGATTACATTACATATTGTATGCATTTTTAGTTGTATGGTTAACAGATACAGGTGCGTATATTTTTGGACGATTGATGGGTAAACATAAATTATGGCCCGTTATTAGTCCTAATAAAACGATTGAAGGTTTTATTGGTGGACTGATTTGTAGTTTAATCGTTCCATTAATCATGTTATTCTTTGTAGATTTTCACTTGAACATATGGTTATTATTGTTAGTAACAATTATTCTCAGTATGTTTGGACAACTTGGTGATTTAGTTGAATCAGGATTTAAACGCCATTTTGGTGTTAAAGATTCAGGTAGAATTTTACCAGGACATGGTGGTATATTAGATCGCTTTGATAGTTTCATGTTCGTATTACCGTTACTCAACATTTTATTAATACAAATGTAGTACTATTTTCATGTTTTATTTATATATGAAAAATCTATAGTGATATAATTGAGGAGTTAATGAGTTCACATTTAACTAGACATACTAGATAATGTAATTCTTAACTCCTTTTCTAAAAGTAAAAATTCTTGAATAATATAACTGAATCATAGATAATCTACATCATTCGAGTAAATAGTTGTAGAAAATTAAAAAATAATTGAGGTGTAGCAAGTGAGTACTTTAATCACTATAGTCTCATTTATCATCGTTTTTGGTGTACTAGTAACAGTGCATGAATATGGACATATGTTCTTTGCAAAACGTGCAGGTATTATGTGTCCAGAGTTTGCGATTGGTATGGGACCCAAGATATTTAGTTTCCGAAAAGATGAAACGTTATACACAATTCGCTTATTACCTGTAGGTGGATATGTAAGAATGGCGGGCGATGGATTAGAAGAGCCACCAGTTGAACCAGGTATGAATGTAAAAATTAAACTTAACGAACAAGATGAAATCACGCATATTATTTTGGATGATCAACACAAATTCCAAAAAATTGAAGCTATTGAAGTAAAAAAATGTGATTTCAAAGATGATTTATATATTGAAGGTATCACAACATATGATATGGAACGTCATCACTTTAATATTGCTAAAAAGGCTTACTTTGTAGAAAATGGTAGTTTGATACAAATTGCCCCTAGAGATCGTCAATTTGCACATAAAAAACCATTACCTAAATTTTTAACCTTATTTGCAGGCCCATTATTTAACTTTTTATTAGCACTAGTGTTATTTATTGCGCTAGCGTATTTCCAAGGTACGCCAACAACGACAGTTGGACAATTGGCTGATAATTATCCAGCTCAAAAAGCAGGATTAAAAGCTGGCGATAAAATTGAACAAGTAGGCAAATATAAAATTGATAACTTTAGCGAAATTCAAAGTGCAGCTAATAAAATTAAAGATAATAAAACACAATTGAAGTTTGAACGACATGGTCAAACTAAGACAGTAGATATTACCCCTAAAAAGCAAGTGGTCAAACAAACAAAATTAAACTCACAAACAAATTATGTTTTAGGTTTCCAACCACAAAATGAGCATACGCTTATCAAACCAATTGCAGTTGGATTTGACCAATTTGTTAAAGCTAGTACATTGATCTTTGAAGCGGTAGGCACGTTAATAGCTAGTATTTTTACAGGTCAATTCTCATTAGATATGTTGAATGGTCCAGTGGGTATTTACCATAATGTGGATTCAATAGTAAAACAAGGCATTATTGCTCTAACATATTACACAGCTTTATTAAGTGTGAACTTAGGTGTTATGAACTTATTGCCTATACCAGCACTTGATGGTGGTAGAATTTTATTTGTTATTTACGAAGCGATTTTCAGAAGACCACTTAATAAAAAAGCGGAAACAGTTATCATTGCAGCTGGTGCTATCTTCGTAGTCATTATTATGATATTAGTGACATGGAACGATATTCAACGCTATTTCTTGTAAATTTAGGAGGATTATAAGATATGAAACAATCAAAAGTATTTATTCCAACGATGAGACAAGTGCCTGCTGAAGCAGAAGCACTGAGTCATCAATTATTATTAAAAGCAGGATTAATTAAGCAAAGTACAAGTGGTATTTATAGTTACTTGCCTCTTGCATCTCGTGTGTTGAATAACATTTCTAAGATTATTCGTGAAGAAATGGAAAATATCGATGCGGTTGAAATTTTAATGCCAGCGCTACAACAAGCAGAATTATGGGAAGAATCAGGACGTTGGGGTGCTTATGGTCCAGAACTAATGCGTTTGAAAGATCGTAATGGACGTGAATTTGCTTTAGGACCAACACACGAAGAAGTTGTAACATCTATTGTACGTGATGAACTTAAATCATATAAGCAGTTACCACTTACTTTATTCCAAATTCAATCTAAATTCCGTGATGAGAAACGACCACGATTTGGATTGTTACGTGGTCGAGAATTCATTATGAAAGATGCTTATTCTTTCCATGCAGATGAAGCATCTTTAGATGAAACATATAATGATATGTATAACGCTTATAGTCGTATATTTAAGCGTGTGGGTATTAATGCACGTCCAGTCGTTGCAGATTCAGGTGCAATTGGTGGTAACCATACGCATGAATTTATGGCGCTAAGTGCAATTGGTGAAGATACAATCGTCTTCAGTGAAAATAGCGATTATGCAGCGAATATTGAAAAAGCGGAAGTTGTTTATCATCCAAATGAAAAGCACACACAAGTAGCAGAATTAGAAAAAATCGAAACGCCTAATGTTAAAACTGCGCAAGAATTAGCTGACTTTTTAAATCGCCCGGTTGATGAAATCGTAAAAACAATGATTTTTAAAGTTGATGGGGAATTCATTATGTTCTTAGTACGTGGACATCATGAATTGAATGACGTTAAAGTTAAAGCGTACTTTGGAACAGATAATGTTGAAATGGCTACACAAGATGAAATTGTGAATTTATTAGGTGCAAATCCTGGTTCACTAGGTCCAGTGCATGATAAAGAAATTAAAATTGTTGCTGATAATTATGTCAAAGATTTAAATAATTTGGTAGTAGGTGCGAATGAAGATGGTTACCACTTTATCAACGCTAATATTGATCGCGACTTTAAGATTGATGAATATGGAGATTTCCGTTTCATTTTAGAAGGAGAACAATTAAGTGATGGTTCTGGTGAAGCAAAATTTGCTGAAGGTATTGAAGTTGGGCAAGTGTTTAAATTAGGTACGAAATATTCAGAAGCGATGAATGCTACATTTTTAGATAATCAAGGTAAAGCGAAACCATTAATTATGGGATGCTATGGTATCGGTGTTTCAAGAACATTAAGTGCTATTGTAGAGCAAAATAATGATGAAAATGGAATTATTTGGCCTAAGACTGTTACACCATTTGATTTACATTTAATTACGATTAATCCTAAAAAAGAGGAACAACTTGAATTAGGTAATCAATTGTATGCGCAATTACAAAAACAATATGATGTACTTTATGACGATCGTAAAGAACGCGCAGGCGTTAAATTTAATGATGCAGATTTAATCGGCTTACCAATTCGTATCGTAATAGGTAAAAACGCTGCCGAAGGTATTGTTGAAGTGAAGGTACGTCGAACAGGTGAAAGTGAAGAGGTACACATTGATAATCTTGAAGCGCACATTGAATCACTATACAATAATCTATAATTAAATAAGTACATTGACATAAGGCTGGGACAAACTTTTTTGTCGCAGCCTTGATTCATTTTTTGAAATCTTTGATGCTTTTTATAATGATTATGACAATGATTAGCAATGAATAGAGTTTGAATTTTTAAGAAAAGAATTAAACGATACATATGAAAAAAACAGTTCGAAGTAGTATAATAGAAATCAAGTTTTTAAATTCAACATGACAAAATGTGACTATAAATATTGAATTATAAAGTAAGAAATAAGGTGGTTATTCGTCGTGGCAATGACTAATCAGGAAAAATTTAAAGTACTCGCCGATCAAATTAAAATTTCTAATCAATTAGATAGTGAAATTATTGAAAAAGGTGAATTAACGCGAGTTGATGTATCGAATAAAAATAGAACATGGGAATTTCAAATAACATTGCCATATTTCCTTTCACATGAAGATTATCTACTTTTTACAAATGCAATTACTGAGGAATTTAAAGAGATTGCGAAAGTAGAATGGCATTTCACAATTCAAAATACAAGCAATCAAGATGAACATGCGATTAAATATTTTGGTCATTGTATTGAACACACTGCTTTGTCACCGAAAGTTAAAGGTCAACTTAAACAAAAACGTTTAATTATGTCAGGTAATGTTTTGAAAGTGATGACATCAAATGATATTGAGAGAAATCACTTTGATAAAGTTTGTAATGGTAGTTTGGTAAAAGCTTTTCAAAAATGTGGATTCGATATAGATAAAGTCGTCTTTGAAACTGACGATACGAATTCTTATGATGATTTAGCTTCACTTGAAGCACATATTCAAGAAGAAGATGAGAAAAGTGCTAGAGAAGCTACTGAAAAAATGGAAAAAATCAAAGCTGAAAAAGCGAAACAACAAGATAACAATGAAAGTAATGTTGACAAATGCCAAATTGGTAAACCTATTCAAGTTGAAAATATTAAGCCAATTGAATCCATTGTAGAAGAAGAATTTAAAGTAGCGATTGAGGGCGTTATCTTTGATATTAACCTTAAAGAATTGAAAAGTGGACGCCATATTGTTGAATTAAAAGTAACGGACTATACTGATTCATTAGTGTTAAAAATGTTTACAAGAAAAAATAAAGATGATTTAGATCATTTCAAAGCATTAAGTGTAGGTAAATGGGTCCGTGCACAAGGTCGAATTGAAGAAGACACTTTCGTCCGTGATCTAGTAATGATGATGTCAGATATCGAAGAAATTAAGAAAACACCTAAACAAGATAAAGCAGAAGATAAACGCGTTGAATTCCATTTGCATACATCAATGAGCCAAATGGATGGGATACCTAATATTAGTGCATATGTAGCGCAAGCAGCGGATTGGGGTCATAAAGCAATCG
This sequence comes from Staphylococcus taiwanensis, assembly GCA_020544305.1. NCBI lineage: Bacteria > Bacillati > Bacillota > Bacilli > Caryophanales > Staphylococcaceae > Staphylococcus > Staphylococcus taiwanensis. The sequence goes on along the minus strand of CP058667.1, from coordinate 1,617,144 downwards.
CTGTAACTGATCACAATGTCGTACAAGCGTTTCCAGATGCGCATAACGCTGCTGAAAAGAATGGCATCAAAATGATTTATGGCATGGAAGGTATGTTAGTTGATGATGGTGTACCAATTGCCTATAAACCAACTGATCGTGATTTAAAAGAAGCCACTTATGTCGTATTTGACGTCGAAACAACTGGATTATCCAATCAGTACGATCAGATTATTGAATTAGCTGCTGTAAAAGTTAAAGACGGAGAGATTATAGATAAATTTGAACGTTTCAGTAACCCACATGAAAAATTATCGGAAACAATTATTAATCTAACGCATATTACTGACGATATGTTAACCGATGCCCCTGAAATTGATGAAGTCTTAACCGAATTTAAATCGTGGGTTGGCGATGCTATCTTTGTAGCACATAATGCGTCATTCGATATGGGCTTTATTGACACAGGTTATGAAAGACTTGGGTTCGGACCTTCAACAAATGGCGTTATCGATACGCTTGAATTGTCTCGTACCATTAACACCGAGTATGGTAAACACGGTTTAAATTTCTTAGCTAAAAAATATGGCGTCGAACTCACACAACACCATAGAGCCATTTATGATACAGAAGCTACTGCTTATATTTTCATCAAAATGGTGCAACAAATGAAAGAACTCGGTGTGACTAATCATAAAGATATTAATCAAAAACTTTCTAATGAAGATGCATATAAACGTGCTCGTCCAACGCACGTGACATTAATTGTTCAAACGCAAGAAGGGCTTAAAAATCTATTTAAAATTGTTAGTGCATCATTAGTTAAATATTATTATCGTACTCCGAGAATTCCACGGTCATTACTTAATGAATATCGTGAAGGCATTCTAGTTGGTACGGCTTGTGATGAGGGTGAATTATTTACTGCAGTAATGCAACGTGATCAATCAGAAGTTGAAAAAATCGCGAAGTATTATGACTTTATTGAAGTTCAACCACCAAAACTTTATCAAGATTTGATAGATCGAGAGTTAATACGTGATACGGAAACATTATATGAAATTTACGATCGTATCCTTAAAGCCGGTGAAAGTACTGGTATTCCTGTTATAGCAACTGGAAATGCACATTATTTATTTGAACATGATGCCGTAGCTAGAAAGATTCTTATCGCTTCACAATCAGGTAATCCACTCAATCGTTCTACTTTACCTGAAGCACATTTTAGAACTACAGATGAAATGTTGGATGAGTTTCATTTTCTAGGTGAAGACAAAGCTTATGAAATTGTTGTCAAGAATACGAATGATTTAGCTGATCGAATAGATAAAGTTATACCTATTAAAGACCAATTATTTACACCCCGTATGGAGGGTGCAAACGAAGAAATTAGAGAATTAAGTTATGCAAACGCAAAGAAACTTTATGGTGAGGAATTACCTCAGATTGTAATCGACCGACTTGAAAAAGAATTGGCAAGTATTATTGGTAATGGTTTCTCAGTAATTTATTTAATCTCTCAGCGTCTCGTGAAAAAATCATTAGATGATGGCTACTTAGTAGGTTCCCGTGGTTCGGTCGGTTCAAGCTTTGTAGCGACCATGACTGAAATTACTGAAGTTAACCCGCTTCCACCGCACTATATTTGTCCTAATTGTAAAACAAGTGAGTTCTTTGATGATGGTTCCGTAGGTTCAGGATTTGACTTGCCTGATAAACAATGTAGTACCTGTGGCGCTGACCTCATTAAAGAAGGTCAAGATATTCCTTTCGAAACATTCCTAGGATTTAAGGGGGATAAAGTACCTGATATCGACTTAAACTTTAGTGGTGAATATCAACCGAATGCACATAACTATACGAAAGTACTTTTTGGAGAAGACAAAGTATTTAGAGCAGGTACAATAGGTACTGTTGCTGAAAAGACGGCCTTCGGATATGTCAAAGGGTACTTGAATGACCAAGGTATTCATAAACGTGGGGCTGAAATTGATCGATTAGTTAAAGGTTGTACAGGTGTGAAACGTACAACAGGACAACATCCTGGTGGTATTATCGTTGTTCCAGATTATATGGATATTTATGATTTCACGCCAATTCAATACCCAGCGGATGACCAAAGCGCATCTTGGATGACGACACATTTTGATTTCCACTCAATTCATGACAATGTTTTGAAATTAGATATATTAGGGCATGATGATCCTACTATGATTCGTATGTTACAAGATTTGTCTGGTATTGATCCTAAAACAATTCCTGTCGATGATAAGGAAACAATGCAAATTTTCAGTAGTCCTGAAACATTAGGCGTTACTGAAGAAGAGATACTTTGTAAGACTGGTACGTTTGGTGTGCCTGAGTTCGGTACTGGATTCGTACGTCAAATGCTAGAAGATACGAAACCAACCACATTCTCTGAACTTGTACAAATATCTGGACTCTCTCACGGTACAGATGTATGGTTGGGCAATGCTCAAGAATTAATTCGCACTGGTATTTGTGATTTATCAAGTGTAATTGGTTGTCGTGACGATATCATGGTGTACTTAATGTACGCTGGATTAGAACCTTCAATGGCCTTTAAAACAATGGAGTCTGTACGTAAAGGTAAAGGTCTAACAGAAGAAATGATAGATGCTATGAAAGAAAATAACGTACCAGATTGGTACTTAGATTCATGTTTGAAAATCAAATACATGTTCCCTAAAGCCCACGCAGCAGCATATGTATTAATGGCAGTGCGTATCGCTTATTTTAAAGTACATCATCCGTTATATTATTATGCGGCTTACTTTACAATACGTGCTTCAGACTTTGATTTGATCACGATGATCAAGGATAAAGAAAGCATTAAGAATACGGTTAAAGATATGTATTCAAGATACATGGACCTCGGTAAAAAAGAAAAAGATGTTCTTACTGTATTAGAAATTATGAATGAAATGGCACACAGAGGTTTTCGTATGCAACCGATAAGTTTAGAAAAGAGTCAGGCATTTGATTTCATAATAGAAGGAGATACGCTTATCCCTCCGTTTATATCTGTGCCTGGACTCGGAGAAAACGTTGCTAAACGTATTGTTGAAGCACGTGAAGATGGACCATTCTTATCTAAAGAAGATTTAAATAAAAAAGCAGGTTTATCACAAAAAATTATCGAATATCTTGACGATTTAGGATCGTTACCTAATTTACCTGATAAAGCACAGTTATCAATATTCGATATGTAATATTTTAAGCGTTTTAATTAATGTAAAAAGCACTCAAAACTATCCATACGAGGACTTAATTTGTTTAACAAAATGATATGTGATATAATCAAGGTGCGTAAAAAATTAGACTCAGGCAGAAAGAGTGGGCATATACCCGCTCTTTTCTATTTGCCAAAAAGGGAGGCCTGTATGAGTAAAATAACTGAAGAAGTAGAAACAATCATTACTCCTATTTTAAATGAATTAAATTTTGAATTAGTAGAAGTTGAATATACTAAAGAGGGGAAAGATCATTTTTTAAGAATCTCTATCGATATAGATGGCGGGGTTGATTTAAATGATTGTACACTCGCTTCTGAAAAGATTAGTGAGGCAATGGATGAAAATGATCCTATTCCAGAGATGTATTACTTAGACGTTGCATCTCCAGGTGCAGAACGTCCAATCAAAAAAGAAAAAGATTATCAAAATGCAGTCGAAAAACCTGTATTTGTCTCATTATATGCACCAATTGAAAATGAAAAAGAATGGCTAGGTATTTTGAAAGCCGTAAATGAAGAGACAATCACTATGGAAGTTAAAGAGAAAGCTAAAACGAAACAAATTGAAATACCAAGAAATAAAATTGCAAAAGCACGTCACGCAGTAATGATTTAACGTGATGAGGAGGAAATAATAGTGGCAAGTAATGAACTTTTATTAGCAACTGAATATTTAGAAAAAGAAAAGAAAATCCCAAGAGAAGTATTAATTGATGCAATTGAAGCGGCATTAATTACTGCATATAAAAAGAACTATGATAGCGCTAGAAACGTTCGCGTTGAATTAAACATGGATGAAGGTACTTTTAAAGTTATTGCACGAAAAGAAGTAGTTGAAGAAGTGTTTGATGATAGAGATGAAGTGGATTTAAGTACTGCACTTGTGAAAAATCCAGCTTATGAAATTGGTGATATTTACGAAGAGGACGTTACACCTAAAGATTTTGGACGCGTTGGTGCTCAAGCAGCAAAACAAGCTGTAATGCAACGTTTAAGAGATGCTGAAAGAGAAATTTTGTACACAGAATTTATCGATAAAGAAGACGATATCTTAACTGGTGTCATTGACCGAGTAGATCACCGTTACGTTTATGTAAATTTAGGTCGCATTGAAGCTGTATTATCAGAGGCTGAAAGAAGTCCAAATGAAAGTTATATTCCAAATGAACGTATTCAAGTATATGTAAATAAAGTAGAACAAACGACAAAAGGACCTCAAATTTATGTATCTAGAAGTCATCCAGGATTATTGAAACGTTTATTTGAACAAGAAGTACCAGAAATTTATGATGGTACAGTTATTGTTAAATCTGTAGCTCGTGAAGCTGGGGATCGTTCTAAAATCAGTGTTTACTCTGAAAACCCTGATATTGATGCAGTAGGTGCATGCGTAGGTGCTAAGGGTGCACGTGTAGAGGCAGTGGTTGAAGAACTTGGTGGAGAAAAAATTGACATCGTACAATGGAACGAAGATCCAAAAGTATTTGTGCGTAACGCTTTAAGCCCATCACAAGTTTTAGAAGTTATTGTTGATGAAGAAAATCAATCAACAGTAGTCGTTGTACCAGATTACCAATTATCACTTGCAATTGGTAAAAGAGGTCAAAACGCGCGTTTAGCGGCTAAATTAACTGGTTGGAAAATTGATATCAAGTCTGAAACTGATGCACGTGAAGCAGGGATTTATCCAGTAATTGAATCAGAAGAACAAGCTGATGAAATCGTGATGACTGGCGATGAAGATGTGGAGATTGAAGATGTTAATTTAGAAGAATCAAATTTAACAACTGCTGAACTTTCAGCTGAAATTGATGAGCCATCTGAAGAAAGTGAAGAAACTGATTCAGAAGATGTCGATAAAGAAGAAAAAGACATTTAAGCTGACAATTGGGGTGAGTAATTAATGAAGAAGAAAAAAATTCCAATGCGTAAATGTATCATTACAAATGAAATGCAGCCTAAAAAAGATATGATTCGTGTCGTTATCAATAAAGAAGGCGAAATTTTTGCTGATGGAACGGGTAAACAACAAGGTAGAGGCGCATATGTTTCGAAAGATGTTAAAAGCGTAGAAGAAGCTCAGAAAAAAGGCGTACTTGAGAGATATTTTAATGAAAATCCTGAAAAATTAGAGCCTGTTTATAAAGAAATCATTCGTTTGATTTATCGAGAAGAGATTCCTAAATGAGCAAATCTCAAATATTAAACTTTTTAGGTTTAGCAATGAGAGCTCGTAAAATAAAATCAGGTGAATCAGTATTATTAACTGAAATAAAGAAACAAAATATAAAATTAGTTATATTAGCGACAGATGCTTCAGATAATGCTTTAAAAAATATTAAAAATAAATGTGAAACATACCATGTTCCATTTAAAATTTTCGGTACGAGAGCAGAATTAGGACAATCATTAGGCAAGGCAGAACGTGTGAATGTAGGGGTTACTGACTCTGGTTTTGCGAAGAAGCTTATTGCCATGATTGATGAATATTGTAAGGAGTGATTATATGAGTAAAAAAAGAATTTACGAATATGCGAAAGAATTAAATGTTAAGAGTAAAGAGATTATCGACGAGTTAAAAAAAATGGATGTAGAAGTATCCAACCACATGCAAGCACTAGAAGACGATCAAATTAAAGTGCTTGATAAAAAGTTCAAGCCACAAGAAAGTGGTAATAAAACTAAACAAAATACTCAAAATAATCACCAAAAACCACAAAACAACAATAAAAACGGCAATAACAAAAACAACAATAATAAACAAAATAACAAACAAAATAACAAACCAAATACTAACTCAAATAAAAATAACGGTAACAAAAATAATAAAAACAACAAGAATAATAAGAACAACAAAAATAATAAAAATAGCAAAGGCAATAAAAACAATAAACTAGCACCAGAACCTAAAGAAATGCCATCAAAAATTACTTATGAAGAAGGTATTACGGTTGGTGAATTAGCTGACAAATTAAACATTGAATCATCAGGTATTATTAAAAAATTATTCCTTTTAGGTATTGTTGCTAATATTAACCAAGCATTAGATGAAGAAACTTTAGAGTTAATTGCAGATGATTATGGTGTTGAACTTGAAAAAGAAGTTGTTGTTAATGAAGAAGATTTATCAACATACTTTGATAATGAAGAAGAAGATCCAGATGCAATTGAAAGACCAGCTGTTGTTACAATAATGGGACACGTTGACCATGGTAAAACAACACTACTTGACTCAATTCGTCACACAAAAGTAACTGCTGGTGAAGCAGGTGGAATCACGCAACATATCGGTGCCTACCAAATTGAAAATGAAGGTAAAAAAATCACTTTCTTAGATACACCTGGACACGCAGCTTTCACAACAATGCGTGCGCGTGGTGCACAAGTAACAGATATTACTATCTTAGTAGTAGCTGCTGATGATGGTGTAATGCCTCAAACAATTGAAGCAATCAATCATGCCAAAGAAGCTAACGTACCTACAATTGTTGCAGTAAATAAAATTGATAAACCAACAGCTAATCCTGACCGTGTAATGCAAGAATTAACTGAGTATGGTTTAGTTCCAGAAGACTGGGGCGGCGAAACAATATTCGTACCACTTTCTGCATTAAGTGGAGACGGTATTGATAACTTACTAGAAATGATTGGCTTAGTAGCAGAAGTTCAAGAGTTAAAAGCTAACCCTGAAAAACAAGCAGTCGGTACAGTTATTGAAGCAGAATTAGATAAGTCACGTGGACCTGCTGCTTCATTATTAGTACAAAATGGTACATTACATGTTGGTGATTCAATTGTAGTGGGTAACACATATGGACGTGTCCGTGCGATGGTAAATGATTTAGGTCAAAGAATTAAATCTGCTGGACCATCAACTCCTGTTGAAATCACTGGTATTAATGATGTCCCATTAGCAGGCGACAGATTTGTAATATTTAAGGATGAGAAACAAGCACGTCGTATCGGTGAAGCGCGTCATGAAGCTAATGTGATTCAACAACGTCAAGAAAGTAAAAATGTAACGCTAGACAACTTATTTGAACAAATGAAACAAGGCGAAATGAAAGATCTAAACGTTATTATTAAAGGTGACGTTCAAGGTTCAGTTGAAGCCCTTGCAGCATCTCTAATGAAAATTGACGTTGAAGGTGTAAACGTTCGTATTATCCATACAGCAGTAGGTGCCATTAATGAATCCGACGTAACATTAGCAAATGCTTCAAATGGTATTATCATCGGTTTCAACGTACGTCCAGATGCAGGTGCTAAACGTGCCGCAGAAACTGAAAATGTAGATATGCATCTTCACCGAGTAATTTATAATGTGATTGAAGAAATTGAATCAGCGATGAAAGGTTTACTTGATCCTGAATTCGAAGAACGTGTGATTGGTCAAGCTGAAGTACGTCAAACTTTCAAAGTATCTAAAGTAGGTACTATTGCAGGTAGTTATGTTACAGAAGGTAAAATCACTCGTAACGCTGGCGTACGTATCATCAGAGACGGTATTGTTTTATTCGAAGGTGAATTAGACACATTAAAACGTTTTAAAGATGATGCTAAAGAAGTAGCACAAGGTTACGAATGTGGTATCACAATCGAAAAATTCAACGATATTAAAGAAGGCGACATTATCGAAGCCTTTGAAATGGTAGAAGTTGAACGATAAAATAGAGTGAAATTTATTTAGGAACGGGACAATGTTTCAGTAAACACCTGAAAATTGTCTCTTTTCTATATATAGTTAAGGTCGAGTCAATAAATAAAGATGAATATTTATTTATGATTTGATTAGGGTATAATAATAGAGCAAAATTCTTAAAGAGGTGAAATATCCATGAGTAACATGAGAGCAGAACGCGTTGGCGAACAAATGAAAAAAGAAATTATGGATATCGTTAATAATAAAGTAAAAGATCCTAGAGTTGGTTTTATTACTATTACGGATGTTGACTTAACAAATGATTTATCTCAAGCCAAAGTATTTTTAACAGTGCTTGGTAGTGAAAAAGAAGTGAAAGATACGTTCAAAGCTTTAGATAAAGCCAAAGGATTCATTAAATCTGAATTGGGTTCAAGAATGAGATTACGCATCGTTCCAGAATTATTCTTTGAGTATGATGAATCAATTGAATACGGTAATAAAATTGAAAAAATGATTCAAGATTTACACAAACAAGATAAATAATTAATTGATTTAGATGACTAGATAGTATCAGTAATTTTAATTTTCATGAAAATTAAAGGTAACTCTTTAATGTGTGAAAATGTGTTTATTTTTTATCAGTCATCTTTAGGGGTGGAATTATGAATTCTATATGAATTCTATCCACTCCTTTTTTAACATTAAATCAAAAATTTAAAATAAAAATATACATAAAATAGTTAGTTACGAGGAAGTGAAATAATGTATAACGGTATTTTACCTGTTTATAAAGAACGAGGTCTTACAAGTCATGATGTAGTATTCAAGTTAAGAAAAATTTTAAAGACTAAAAAGGTAGGGCACACAGGGACATTAGACCCGGAAGTGTCTGGGGTGCTGCCTATTTGTATTGGCTCAGCTACAAGAGTCAGCGATTATATTATGGACATGGGGAAATCCTATCAAGCCACTGTATCCATAGGTGAATCGACTAGCACCGAAGATCAAACCGGAGAGACGCTTGAGAAAGTTACGATACGACATGGCGATATGATAAGTAATGATGTCGATGAGGTATTAAAGCTATTTAAGGGACAAATTGAACAAATTCCCCCAATGTATTCTTCTGTTAAAGTAAATGGTAAGAAACTATACGAATATGCTCGAAATGGTGAAACTGTTGAAAGACCAGTAAGACAAGTACGTATTGACCATATTGAGCGCACATCTGAGTTGAAATTTGTTAACGATAATTGTTTATTTGATATTGAAGTTTCTTGTGGAAAAGGGACCTATATTAGAACTTTAGCTACTGATATTGGCGTGAAATTAGGCTACCCTGCACATATGTCACGACTTACTCGTATCAATTCAGGAGGGTTCAATATTGATGACAGTTTAACGTTAGAACAAATTTCTGAACTACATGAGCAAGACACATTACAATCACAATTGTTTCCGATAGAATATGGATTGAAAAGTTTGCCGAAAGTTTATATTACAGATGATAAAATGAAATCTAGAATATTAAATGGTCAAAAATTTAATAAAAACACATTTGAACAAACTATCGATGAACAATTAGTGTTTATAGATGCAGCAACGGAAAAAGCAATGGCAATTTACGTTCAACATCCTGATAAAAATGATGAAATCAAACCTAAAAAAGTATTTAATTAAAGGAGTTTAGAGTTATGAAAGTGATAGAAGTAACCCATCCGATTCAACCAAATCAACTTATAAAAGAAGATGTCGCAATGGCATTTGGATTTTTTGATGGAATGCATCGTGGTCATATTAAAGTGTTTGAGGCATTAAATGCGCGTGCAAAAGAGCATCATTTAAAAAAGGCAGTTACAACTTTTGACCCACATCCTTCTGTAGTGTTAAATCCGGAACGTAAACGTACGGATTATTTAACACCACTTTCTGATAAAATTGAAATGATTGAACAACAAGATGTTGATTATTGCATTGTAATTAATTTTTCATCTCGTTTTGCGAATGTAACAGCAGAAGAGTTTGTTGAAGACTATATTATCAATAATCATGTCAAAGAAGTAATCGCAGGTTTCGATTATACTTATGGTAAATTTGGAAAAGGCAATATGTCTGTTTTAAATGAAATGGATGATTTTAATACTACAATTGTAGGTAAACAAGAGATAGAAACTGAGAAGATTTCTACGACTTCAATAAGAGCTGCATTACAAGAAGGTAATTTGAAAAAAGCCAATGATCAATTAGGTTACTTATACAGAATTAAAGGTACTGTTGTACAAGGTGAAAAACGTGGTCGTACTATTGGTTTTCCAACAGCAAATGTGCAACCAAGTGATGATTACGTTTTACCTAAAAAAGGTGTTTATGCAGTGAGTATAGCCATTGGTGCTGAAAATAAAATTTATCGTGGTGTAGCAAATGTGGGCGTCAAGCCAACATTTCATGATCCATCGAAAGCAGAAGTCGTTATTGAAGTGAATATTTTTGATTTTGAAGATAATATTTATGGAGAACGCGTTATCGTATATTGGCATCATTACTTAAGACCTGAAGTTAAGTTTGATGGTATTGACCCATTAGTTGAACAAATGAACAATGATAAAGAAAAAGCGAAATATCTTCTTGCGGTTGATTTCGGAGATGATGTATCGTATAATATTTAAAGTTGAGTGCGAATATACGTACTAACATAAATTATTCCTTTATCTTGGCGGGTTGAGACTCCGACGCCTAGCTCAGATTAAGGTGTATACAAATTTTAGGAGGAATTTAATTATGGCAATTACTCAAGAACGTAAAAATGAAATTATCAAAGAATATCGTGTACACGAAACTGACACTGGTTCACCAGAAGTACAAATCGCTGTTTTAACTGCAGAAATCGCTGCATTAAACGAACACTTACGTGAACATAAAAAAGACCACCATTCACGTCGTGGATTATTAAAAATGGTAGGTCGTCGTCGTCACTTATTAAACTACTTACGTAGTAAAGATATTCAACGTTACCGTGAATTAATTAAATCATTAGGTATCCGTCGTTAATTTTAATATATCAAAAGGAAAGCACCACTTTGTTTGGTACTTTCCTTTTTTTATCGTTTTATTTAAATCATCAATATAAAATTATAAAAATAAATGATATGATGTAGTTATTAGATTTCAGAGAGGAGATTCATAATGTCTCAAGAAAAGAAAGTTTTTAAAACTGAGTGGGCTGGAAGATCATTAACGATTGAGACAGGTCAATTAGCAAAACAAGCTAATGGGGCAGTTTTGGTACGTTATGGAGATACTGTTGTATTATCAACTGCTGTAGCTTCAAAAGAACCGCGTGATGGTGACTTTTTCCCATTAACTGTAAATTATGAAGAAAAAATGTATGCTGCTGGTAAAATTCCTGGTGGCTTTAAAAAACGTGAAGGTCGTCCTGGAGACGATGCTACATTAACTGCACGTTTAATCGATAGACCGATTCGACCACTTTTCCCAAAAGGATATCGTCATGATGTACAAATAATGAATACAGTACTAAGTGCAGATCCAGATTGTTCGCCTGAAATGGCAGCGATGATTGGTTCATCTATGGCATTGAGCATATCAGATATTCCGTTCCAAGGGCCTATTGCTGGCGTTAACGTAGGTTATGTCGATGGAAAATATGTGATTAATCCAACGCTTGCAGAAAAAGAAGTATCACGCTTAGATTTAGAAGTAGCTGGACATAAAGACGCAGTTAACATGGTTGAAGCGGGTGCAAGTGAAATCACTGAAAAAGAAATGCTTGAAGCTATCTTCTTTGGTCATGAAGAAATTAAACGTTTAGTAGCATTCCAAGAAGAAGTAGTAGAACATGTTCAGCCAGTGAAAAAAGAATTTATTCCAGTTGAACGTGATGAAGCACTTGTTTCAAGAGTAAAAGCACTTACTGAAGAAAAAGGATTAAAAGAAACAGTGCTTACATTTGATAAACAACAACGTGATGAGAATTTAGATGCTTTAAAAGCTGATATTGCAACTGAATTTGTGGATGAAGCAGATCCTGAAAATGATTTACTAATTGATGAAGTATACGCAATACTAAATGATTTAGTAAAAGAAGAAGTGCGTCGCTTAATTGCAGATGAAAAAATCAGACCTGATGGCCGTAAACCAGACGAAATTAGACCACTTGAATCAGAAGTAGGATTATTGCCTCGTGCTCATGGTTCAGGATTATTTACTCGTGGTCAAACACAAGCGTTATCAGTGTTAACGTTAGGTGCATTAGGAGATTATCAACTTATTGATGGATTAGGTCCTGAACAAGAAAAACGTTTCATGCATCACTATAATTTCCCTAACTTCTCAGTTGGTGAAACTGGACCAGTTAGAGCGCCAGGACGTCGTGAAATCGGACATGGTGCATTAGGAGAAAGAGCACTAAAATATATTATTCCAGATACATCTGAGTTCCCTTACACAGTACGTATCGTCAGTGAAGTTCTAGAATCAAATGGTTCTTCATCACAAGCATCAATTTGTGGTTCTACATTAGCACTTATGGATGCTGGTGTACCAATTAAAGCGCCAGTAGCTGGTATTGCAATGGGCTTAGTTACACGTGAAGATAGCTATACAATCTTAACTGATATCCAAGGTATGGAAGATGCTTTAGGCGATATGGACTTTAAAGTTGCCGGTACAAAAGATGGTATCACAGCAATCCAAATGGATATCAAAATTGATGGTTTAACACGTGAAGTGATTGAAGAAGCACTTGAACAAGCACGTCAAGGTCGTTTAGCAATCATGGATCACATGTTACAAACAATTGATCAACCACGTAAAGAATTAAGTGCATACGCACCTAAAGTGGAAATTATGACGATTAAACCTGAAAAAATCAGAGACGTTATTGGACCAGGTGGTAAGAAAATTAATGAAATCATTGATGAAACAGGTGTCAAACTTGATATTGAACAAGATGGTACAATCTTTATCGGTGCAGTTGATCAAGCAATGATTAATCGTGCGCGTGAAATTATTGAAGAAATCACACGTGAAGCTGAAGTTGGACAAGTATATAACGCTAAAGTAAAACGTATTGAAAAATACGGTGCTTTCGTTGAATTGTTCCCAGGTAAGGATGCTTTATTACACATTTCTCAAATTTCTAAAGAACGCATAAATAAAGTTGAAGATGTATTAACCATTGGCGATACAATTGAAGTGAAAATTACTGAAATCGATAAACAAGGACGTGTCAATGCGTCTCATAAAGCTTTAGATGAATAGGTAATTAGTAGTGAGGTTGAAGGTAGTTTTAAATTATCACAACCTCATTTTTTAACGCGTTTATGAACTATAAAAATTTGTGATAAATTTTAAATATATATTTTTTAATGAAACAATGAGAACTTTTTGAAGTGTCATTGTTTCTTTTTTATTTTCAGAAAAAGTGAATTTAAATAAAAGGGTGTTAAACAATTGATACTAATATGATATAAGCACATCTTGAACTACTTTAATAGTGTACATCCAACATAAATTAAATTATAATAAAATATGAGTTTATATGGACGGGGATTTTTATATAGGAGGTAACATTTTGAGTTTAGTAAAGAAAAAAAATGACGATATTCGCATTATTCCACTTGGTGGTGTTGGCGAAATCGCTAAAAATATGTATATCGTTGAAGTAGACGATGAAATGTTTATGTTAGATGCAGGATTAATGTTTCCTGAAGATGAAATGTTAGGTGTAGATATTGTTATTCCTGACATTCAATATGTTATAGAGAATAAAGATAAATTAAAAGGTATCTTTTTAAGTCATGGCCATGAACATGCGATTGGAGCGGTAAGTTATATTTTAGAACAAATTGATGCGCCAGTTTATGGTTCTAAATTGACTTTAGCACTTGTAAAAGAAAATATGAAAGCACGAAACATTAAGAAAAAGGTTCGTTACTACACTGTAAATCATGATTCAGTAATGCGCTTTAAAAATGTTAATATAACATTCTTTAATACAACGCATAGTATTCCTGATAGTTTAGGTATTTGTATTCATACTTCATACGGTTCAATTGTTTATACTGGTGAATTTAAGTTTGATCAAAGTTTACAAGGACATTACGCACCTGATATTAAGAAAATGGCTGAAATTGGTGAAGAAGGTGTGTTTGCACTAATCAGTGATTCAACTGAAGCGGAAAAGCCGGGATATAATACGCCTGAAAATGTCATTGAATCTCATATTTATGACGCATTTGCGAAAGTAAAAGGACGTTTGATTGTTTCTTGTTACGCTTCAAATTTCATTAGAATTCAACAAGTATTGAATACTGCAAGTAAATTAAATCGTAAAGTTTCATTTTTAGGTCGTTCATTAGAAAGTTCATTTAATATTGCACGTAAAATGGGATACTTCGATATTCCAAAAGATTTATTAATCCCTATTAATGAAGTAAATAATTATCCTAAAAATGAAGTTGTGATTATTGCTACAGGTATGGAAGGCGAACCAATTGAAGCATTAAGTCAAATGGCTCAACATAAACACAAAATTATGAATATTGAAGAAGGCGATTCAGTTTATTTAGCAATTACTGCTTCAGCTAATATGGAAGTGATTATTGCAGATACTTTAAATGAATTAAGTCGAGCAGGCGCTAATATCATCCCTAATAATAAGAAAATTCATGCTTCTAGTCACGGTTGTATGGAAGAATTAAAAATGATGATTAATATGATGAAACCTGAATATTTCATTCCTGTTCAAGGTGAGTTTAAAATGCAAATCGCCCATGCTAAATTAGCTAATGAAGCTGGTGTTGCACCTGAGAAAATTTTCTTAGTTGAAAAAGGTGACGTTATTCATTATGATGGCAAAAATATGGTGTTGAATGAAAAAGTTACATCAGGCAATATTCTAATTGATGGTATTGGTGTAGGAGATGTAGGTAATATTGTATTAAGAGATCGTCATTTACTAGCGGAAGACGGTATCTTTATTGCAGTAGTGACTTTAGATCCTAAAAATAGACGAATCGCTGCTGGACCTGAAATTCAATCACGTGGTTTTGTTTATGTTCGTGAGAGTGAAGAACTTATGAAAGAAGCTGAAGAAAAGGTACGTGAAATTGTTGAAGCAGGTTTGCAAGAGAAACGTATTGAATGGTCAGACATCAAACAAAATATGCGTGATCAAATTAGTAAATTATTATTTGAAAGCACGAAACGTCGTCCAATGATTATACCAGTCATTTCTGAAATATAAGATATATACAATCAAAAAGAGGTCGGGACAACATTACAGTTGTGAAATAATGCATTATAGTAATGAATATTATAATTACGTTATTCACTTTAATAGGCTAATCTAGTCTGAATCTGTATGATATTGTCTCAACCTCTTTCATAATTTTAAAATTATTTAAAAATACATATGATTTAGCTTTAAATTTAAAAATAAATAGCCACATACAATGCGAGAAATAAAAGAAGGTGTACAATTTTGCCACAAACTAAGAAAAAACCGGCTACTAGAAAAAAGAGAACAACTACTCAAAAATCAAAAAAGAAAGCACAACAAAAAAAAGATAGTTCATTAAGATACCTCATTGCCATTGTAGTTGTCATAATATCTGTGTTAGGTATGTTTCAATTAGGTATTGTTGGACGAATGATAGATAGCTTTTTTAATTATTTATTTGGTACAAGTCGCTATCTTACTTATATTTTAATCAGTTTGATATCTATTTATATAGCAATGCAACGAAAGTTCCCTAAAACAAGACGAACTTTTGGATTGATATTACTACAAGTTGTATTATTAATTATCACACAAATTATTTATCATTTTAAAAAAGGAATTGTAGCAGAGAGAGAACCAGTTCTATCTTATGTGTATAAGGCATATGAACATACACATTTTCCAGATTTTGGAGGAGGGTTAATTGGTTTTTACTTATTGAAAATCTTTGTTCCGCTTATTTCTATTGCTGGCGTCATCATCATTACGTTACTCTTGTTAGCATCTAGTATTATCTTATTGATGAAATTACGTCATAGAGATGTTTTAAGAGCAACAATTGATAAAATGAAAAGTTCTAGTGAAAGTGCGTCATCTAATTTTAAAGAAAAAAGAGCACAAAACAAAGTTAAAAGAGAACAACGCCAGATTGAAAAAGAAGAACAAGCACGTGAACGAGAATTACAAAAGGAACGTGAACAAGAACGAAATAATGTTAAAGATGTTAGTGACTTCCCAGAAATTGAATCAAACCAAGAGGATATCCCAATATACGGACACAGCGAAAATACCGAAGAGCAACCATCATCAAATAAACGTAAAAAGAGAAAATTTGATTTCAATAACAATGCTGTAGAAGAAGATTCTAAACAAACAAATGCCTCTCAACACATGCAATCAGAGTCTGATAATGAAGCAAGTGGGGATAATCAAGCAAATAGTTCTATTTCTGATGCAGGAGAAGTGGCTAATGTAGCTTACCATATTCCACCGTTATCTTTATTAAAACAACCTGCTAAACAAAAAGCGACATCAAAAACTGAAGTGCAACGTAAAGGCCAAATCTTAGAATCAACAATGAAGAATTTTGGTGTTAATGCTAAAGTAACGCAAATTAAAATCGGGCCTGCAGTAACACAATATGAAATTCAACCAGCGCAAGGTGTCAAAGTAAGTAAAATCGTTAATTTGCATAATGATATTGCACTTGCTTTAGCTGCTAAAGATGTACGTATAGAAGCACCAATACCTGGACGTTCTGCAGTAGGTATAGAGGTTCCTAATGATAAAATTTCTTTAGTAACACTTAAAGAAGTCTTAGAATCAAAATTCCCAGCAAGTAACAAATTAGAAGTTGGTTTAGGTAGAGATATTTCTGGCGAACCTATGACGATACAGTTAAATGAAATGCCTCATTTGCTTGTAGCTGGTTCAACAGGAAGCGGTAAATCAGTATGTATAAATGGTATTATTACAAGCATTCTATTAAATGCTAAACCTCACGAAGTCAAACTTATGTTAATTGACCCTAAAATGGTGGAATTAAATGTATATAATGGTGTACCACATTTATTAATTCCTGTAGTAACAAATCCGCATAAAGCATCTCAAGCTTTAGAAAAGGTAGTTGCTGAAATGGAACGTCGCTATGATTTATTCCAACATTCTTCAACTAGAAATATCGAAGGGTACAATGAATTTTTAAGACGTCAAAATGAAGAACTTGATGAAAAGCAAGCAGAACTGCCTTATATTGTTGTAATTGTGGATGAATTGGCGGATTTAATGATGGTTGCGGGTAAAGAAGTGGAGAACGCTATTCAACGTATTACACAAATGGCTCGTGCAGCTGGTATACATTTAATTGTTGCTACACAAAGACCATCAGTAGATGTTATTACTGGTATTATCAAAAACAACATACCATCACGTATTGCCTTTGCAGTGAGTTCTCAAACCGATTCTAGAACGATTATAGGTTCTGGTGGGGCTGAAAAATTATTAGGTAAAGGTGACATGCTTTATGTTGGTAATGGCGAGTCATCTCAAACAAGGGTGCAAGGGGCATTTTTAAGTGATCAAGAAGTGCAAGATGTTGTCAATTATGTCGTTGAACAACAAAAAGCGAACTATGTAAAAGAAATGGAACCAGATGCACCAGTTGATAAATCAGAAATGAAAAGTGAAGATACTCTATACGATGAAGCTTATTTATTTGTGGTTGAACAACAAAAAGCGAGTACGTCATTATTACAAAGACAATTTAGAATTGGATATAATCGAGCATCAAGATTAATGGATGACTTAGAACGTAATCAAGTTATTGGACCACAAAAAGGTAGTAAGCCAAGACAAGTATTAATAGATTTAGATGAAGAAGAGGTGTAAAACGATGACAGAGTTAAACTCAGTTTTTAAAGTAAAGGAATATATCTTTAAACAAATAAAAAGCAATGCTTTAAAACCTGGTGATAAACTTCCTAGTAATTTATCCATTGCTAGGGAAGTTAAAGTAAAAACTGATGATGTCTATGAAGCGATTGGTGAATTAATTACTGAACAAGTGTTGACTGATAACTTTGAAGAAGGCGCCAGTGTGAAGATGCTACATCCCTTCTTTTATCCTTTAAACAAACTTTTTAGTATTAACGATATGATAGAAAAAGCAGGGTACCAGGCTGGTACTGAATATTTGAGTTTAGAACAACAACCAGCCTCCATTCTGGATGCGCAAATGTTAGATATAGAAGATAAACAACCAATTACAATAATTGAACGACTTCGTACTGCAAATCATCAACCGGTTATATATTGTTTGGATAAAATAGCTGAAAATTATTTAACCTGTACAGACTATCAAGTAAGTGATGGATCAATGCTCAATGCAATTGAGTTGAATACTGGTCATAAAGTAGCGTCTGCAGAAACAGAAGTTGAAGCTATTAGTTATGAGCCACACATTTCTGACATTTTAAATGCTTCTCCACATGAAGGTTTAATGTTATTAAAAGTTGTACATTATGATGAATTGGGTAAACCTATTCTATATTCTTTAAATTATGTAAAGAGTAGCTTAGTTAAATTTAAATTGACACGCACTAAAATTTAAAAAACTTAATAAGGAGTGACAAAGAAAGTTGACTCAACAAGTAAATCAAAACAATCACGTACATATTGATGTATTACCTACAGAGAAGTTTAAAACAACGATGATTACTTTTAAATTCATGGCTCCTTTAGACTATGACACAATTACATCACGATCATTACTAAGTAAATTATTATTACGTGCAACTAAAAAATGGCCAAGTGATAAAGCATTTAGCAAACAGTTATCAGAGTTATATGGAGCATATATTAATAGTTTTGTATCAAAATTCAAAGATAAACATGTTATTACTATTTCATTAGAAATTGTAAATGAAAGATATCTTAAAGATAGTACACCATTATTTGAGAAAGGCTTAAATTTACTTTATGAGGTGATTATGAATCCTCTTGTTGAAAATGGTAAATTTAACAGCAACTTTGTTAATCAAGAAAAATCTTTATTGGCTAAAAAAATAGAATCAATGATAGATAACAAAGCACAATATTCATTTTTAAACTTACTTAAATATATGTTTAAGGATGAACCATATCGTTACCTAGCAACAGGACAAATCGAAAACATACCACAAATTACATCCGAAAATCTATACAATACATATCAATCAATGGTGAACAATGATAATTGTTCAGTTTATGTTGTAGGTAATGTGAATAAAGATGAAGTACGACATATGATACAGTCTAAATTTAATATTAAGCCTTTTGAATTAGAACATAATGATACTTCTAAGATAGAGGACTATCATGTTGAGCCACAAGTAGTTATTGATGAGGATGAAGTCGATCAAGCAAAATTGAATATGGGCTATCGTTTTCCTACTCAGTTCGGTCAAAAAGAGTATTATGCCTTAGTCGTATTAAATACAATGTTTGGCGGAGACCCATCTTCGGTCTTATTTAATGAAGTACGTGAAAAACAAAGTTTAGCGTATTCAATTCACTCTCAGTTAGATGGTAAAAATGGTTACCTCTTCGTCTTAAGTGGCGTTTCTGCTGATAAATATGAAACTGCGAAAGAAACTATATTGCAGGAATTTAATAAATTTAAGCAGGGAGAATTTGCAGATAGTAAATTAGAATTGGCTAAGAAGATTATCATTTCTCAGCGAAAAGAAATTGCTGATCGTCCTAAAAGCATAATTGAAGTAATGCAAAATCAATTATTATTAGAAACATCGCAAACGGATACAGCGTATATTGAAGCTATACAGAATGTTTCTAGAGAAGATGTAATCAATATGGCCAATAAAGCATTGCTTGATACAATTTACGTATTAACGAAAGGAGACCAAGCTGAATGAAAGAGCAATATTATGAACTAATTGATGAGAGCGTTTTTGAGCATGAACTTTCAAATGGTTTACGCTTGTTCGTGATTCCTAAAAAAGGTTTTCAGAAAACATATGTTACATACACAACACAGTTTGGTTCACTTGATAGTACATTTAAACCACATAATGAAGAAGATTTTGTTTCTGTACCTGATGGGGTGGCTCACTTTCTTGAACATAAATTATTTGAAAAAGATGATGAAGATGATTTGTTCACAGCTTTTGCAAATGACAATGCTCAAGTGAATGCATTTACAAGTTTTGATCGTACAAGCTATTTGTTTAGTGCTACTGACAATGTTGAAAGTAATATCATTCGTTTATTAAATATGGTTGAGACGCCGTACTTTTCAAAGGAAACGGTTGATAAAGAAAAAGGTATTATTGCGGAAGAAATCAAAATGTACCAAGAACAACCTGGATATAAAATAATGTTTAATACGCTTCGAGCTATGTATCAAAATCATCCTATCAAAGTGGATATTGCTGGAAGTGTAGAAAGTATTTATGACATTACTAAAGACGATTTATATTTATGTTATGAAACATTTTACCATCCATCTAATATGGTGTTGTTTGTAGTAGGTGATGTAAATCCTGATCACATTCGGAATATTGTAGAAACGCATGAAGATAAACGTGATAAAGTAAATCAACCGAGCATCGAAAGAGCAACAGTTGAAGAGCCTGAAAATGTTATTACGCCTTTTGTAAAAGAAGAAATGAAATTACAATCACCAAGATTAATGTTAGGCTTTAAAAATCAACCACTTGATGAGACACCTCAACAGTATGTGCAACGTGATTTAGAAATGACGCTATTCTTTGAATTAGTATTTGGTGAAGAAACTGAATTTTATCAAACATTATTAAATGAGAATTTAATAGACGAAACATTTGGTTATCAATTCGTTTTAGAACCTACATATAGTTTTTCAATCATTACAAGTGCGACACGTCATCCTGATCAATTAAAGGATACGTTATTAAAAGAATTAAAAACATATCGTGGTAACTTGAAAGATCAAGAAGCTTTTGATTTATTAAAAAAGCAATTCATCGGTGAATTCATCTCAAGTTTAAACTCACCTGAATATATTGCAAATCAATATGCAAAATTATACTTTGAAGGCGTTAGTGTCTTCGATATGTTAGAAATTATAGATCATATTACTTTAGATAGTATTAACAAAACTGCTATACAATACTTAAACATAGATAACGTGGTAGATAGTCGATTGGAGATAAAAGAATAATGAATGCTTTGGTATTAGGTGGATCGGGAAGCATTGGCTCTGCAATAGTTGAACGCTTACTTCAAGATGGATATAAAGTTTTTGTTCAATATTACCAATCAAATATTGAAGAATTAAGAAATAAATATCACGAGCAAGATGTTGAATTTATTCAAGCTGATTTAACGCAAAATATTGATTTAAATGAAACGTTTGGCCAAATTCAACATTTAGATTGTTTGGTGTATAGCACAGGTACAGCATTATATGGCATGTTACAAGACATGACAGATGAAGATATTGATCACAGTTATAATATACATGTAAAACAATTTATTAGATGCAGTCGCTATTTTTTGGATATATTGCGTCAAAGTAAGCATGGACGAATTATTGTAATCTCATCTATTTGGGGTGAAACTGGAGCAAGTATGGAAACCATTTACTCAGCTATGAAAAGTGCACAAATTGGCTTTGTAAAGGCGCTTAGCCAAGAATTAGCTATGACAACTGTGACAGTAAATGCTGTTACACCTGGATTTGTATCTGGAAACATGTCTCAAGCTTTCAATGAAGAAGATAAGATGGCTATCGTGTCAGAACTCCCTCAACAGAGGATGATATCACCAGCAGAAGTAGCTCATACATGCGCTTATTTATGGCATCCAATGTCACAAAGCATCACTGGTACCGTTCAAAAAGTTAATGGTGCATGGTATTTATAACGCAAAATCAGTCAATGAATACATAGGGTATTTAAAATTTTTAATTAGTAGTTGAAAATAAATGATATAATATGATTATCATTTTTGAAATATGCCGATGCTAATTTGGCTTTTAAACAAGGGGCGGATAGAGATGACTGTTGCCGAAAAGAAAGAATGGTATCTTGAATATGAAATCACTATAAATCGTGCAGGTTTGTTAGGTGATATTTCAAGTTTGCTAGGCATGTTAGGTATAAGTATTGTCACGATTAATGGGGTTGATCAAGGTCGACGTGGTTTATTGATTAAAACGGATAGCCTTGAAAAAGTTAATCGTTTTGAAAACATTATTAAAGAGCTTAATGAAATAGAAATCACTAAACTTAGAGTACCTGAACTACGTGACCGGTTGGCTGTACGTCATGGTCGTTATATCGAACAAGATGCTGATGATAAAAAGACATTCCGTTTTGAACGTGAGGATCTTGGTTTATTAGTTGATTTTCTTGCTGAACTTTTCAAAGAAGAAGGTCATAAACTTATCGGTATTCGAGGTATGCCACGAGTTGGTAAAACAGAATCTATTGTAGCTGGTAGTGTGTGTGCACATAAACGTTGGTTGTTTATTAGCTCAACTTTAATTAAACAAACTGTACGAAGCTCACTGATTAAGGGTGAGTACGATTCAAACCATGTTTATATTATTGATGGTGCTGTAACTGCGAGAGAATCTAATCCCAAACATCAGGAGTTGGTTCGCGAAGTAATGACATTACCTTCAATCAAGGTAGTTGAACATCCTGATTTATTTGTAGCATCAGGGGACTATAGTATGAATGATTTTGATTATATTATTGAGCTACGAGAAAACGAAAACCAAGAAATAGAATATGAACAAATGAAACAACAAACAGTTAAAAGTAAAAATACATTAGACTTCGGTGAGGATACCTTCGGCGGAGGATTTGGATTTTTTGAATAGTAATTGTGGAGGCTTTTAAAAGTGAGAACAATTGGTGAGACTTTAAAAGGAAGACGAGAAAGATTAGGTATGACATTGGCTGAATTGGAAGACCGCACGCAAATTAAACGTAAAACACTTAAGTTAATAGAAGAGAATCGGTTTAATGAATTAGCTAAAGTAGACTATGCCGAAGGATTTATAAGACGTTACGCAAGCGTTATCAATATGGATGCAGATCAACTTATAAACGTTCACCGTGAAGAAATCCCCAATAGTCAAAATCAATTAAATGACCTTTTAAATAAATATCAAAAAGGAGAAGCTCCGACGCATCGCACTAAGAATAAAGAACCTTTACAATTATTAGTATTTATAGGTGGATTAGTTGTAATTACTTTTATACTATGGGTACTAGCTGTGTTAATATTATAAATTAATAGATAAATTAGAAATGAGGCTTTTACATGAATATACCAAATCAGATTACAGTTTTTAGAGTAATTCTTATCCCTATATTTATTCTATTTGCTCTAGTTAACTTTGGATTTGGCAATGTATCAATTTTAGGTGGATACGAAATCCGAATTGAACAATTGATTGCTGCAATCATATTTATTGTTGCATCTTTAAGTGACTTTTTAGATGGTTACTTAGCTAGAAAATGGCATCTTGTTACAAACATGGGTAAATTTCTTGATCCATTAGCAGACAAATTATTAGTTTCTAGTGCATTAATCGTCATGGTTCAGTTAGGTTTAACGAACTCAGTTGTCGCAATTATTATTATTGCAAGAGAATTTGCCGTAACAGGCTTACGTTTATTACAAATCGAACAAGGTTTTGTAAGTGCTGCTGGACAATTAGGCAAAATTAAAACAGCTGTTACTATGGTAGCGATTATTTGGATTTTATTAGGCGATTTATTTGCCACTTGGATTGGTTTCCAAATTGGACAAGTATTACTTTATATTGGTGTTTTATTCACTATTTTATCTGGAATTGAATATTTCTATAAAGGTAGAGATGTTTTTAAACACTAATTTAGTGAAAATATAACCAAGAATACGAGTTAGAAAGATTTATATCTTATAACTGTTATTCTTGGTTTTTTTAAGCCAATTTTTAGATTTAACAAATTAATAAGTTTATAATACTTATGTTATGAAAAACGAGTTATCACTAAGGGGAGAATGTGCATGAATATTTCAATTATTGCTGTAGGTTCAGAGTTATTATTAGGTCAGATTGCGAATACAAATGGCCAATACCTATCTAAATTATTTAATAGTGTTGGAAAAAGTGTTGTCGAACATACAGTGATAGGGGATAATCCTAAAAGATTAGAATATGTCATTAAAGAGGGCCTAAAAAGATTTGATACTCTAGTTTTGACTGGTGGACTAGGACCAACTAAAGATGATTTAACAAAGCATACTGTTGCTAAAGTTTTGGAACGTGAACTTGTAACTGATGATGATGCCTTAAGTTATATTGAAAATTATTTTAAAGAACAAGGTCAAGAAATGACGCCTAATAATAAACAACAAGCACTCGTGATTGAAGGTTCAAAAGTATTAAAAAATAACTATGGTATGGCCCCAGGCATGTTGGTTGAAATCAAGGACCAAAAAGTAATTTTATTACCTGGTCCTCCTCGTGAAATGCAACCAATGGCTAAAAATGAATTATTACCTTATTTAATGGATGATGATAAAGTAATATTTTCCGAGCAGTTAAGATTTGCAGGCATTGGGGAATCAAAAGTGGAAACTGAACTAATGGATTTAATAGACCATCAAGATAATCCAACTATAGCCCCGTTAGCTGGAACTCACGAAGTATATATTAGACTTACAGCCAATGCAGATACTGAGAAGGAATGTAAGCATTTAATAGCACCAATAAAGGAAGAAATACTAAATAGAATAGGTGAATTCTATTATGGCTCAGATGATATTGTCATTGAACAATCTGTAATGAATAGAATAAGCCAAAGTTTCAGTATTTATGATGGCGTTACAGATGGCGCGTTGTATACACGTTTGAAAGCATATGATGAAAAAGAAAACTTAAAAGGGCAATTACCTGATTCTGATATCTTCATATCAAACACAAACACTGATGATGATAAACTTAAACAAGCAGCTGAATATGTTCAAAGATTGTATAAAACAGATATTGGAATCGCATTGTTGCATGATAATGAGCAAGTTTATTTAGGCATGTTAAAGGACGATGAGTTTAAAGTAGATTCATTTAAAATGCCTTTAAAAAGAAATATGTTAAAAACCAGAAGTCAAAATTATGCAATGATAAGATTACTTAATTGGCTTTAATTAGCTTAAATTTAAAGATTTTGAAGATAATTTAAGTACGTTTGTTCGTTATTGTTCCGTTTAAATTCAAAATAAGCGAACAAATATTCGCAAAAAACTTGTAATTAGATATAATAGAATGTATAGTATTAGATAAGATATTAAAAAGATAACTATCTCATTTAGGAGGTTTCGCTTTGGATAATGATCGTCAAAAAGCTTTAGATACAGTTATAAAGAATATGGAAAAATCCTTTGGTAAAGGTGCCGTAATGAAATTAGGCGATAATAAAGGTCGTCGTGTATCAAGTGTATCAAGTGGTTCTGTGACACTTGATAATGCACTCGGTGTTGGTGGGTACCCTAAAGGTAGAATTATTGAAATTTATGGACCAGAAAGTTCTGGTAAAACAACAGTAGCTTTACATGCTATTGCAGAAGTACAAAAGAATGGTGGCGTCGCTGCCTTTATTGATGCTGAACACGCACTTGATCCGGTTTATGCAGAAGCATTAGGTGTAGATATTGATAATTTATATTTATCTCAACCAGACCATGGTGAACAAGGTTTAGAGATTGCAGAAGCCTTTGTAAGAAGTGGCGCAGTAGATATCGTTGTTATTGACTCAGTAGCTGCTTTAACGCCTAAAGCAGAAATTGAAGGTGAAATGGGCGATACACATGTTGGTTTACAAGCTCGTTTAATGTCACAAGCATTACGTAAATTATCAGGTGCCATTTCTAAATCAAATACCACTGCTATTTTCATTAACCAAATTCGTGAAAAAGTAGGTGTTATGTTCGGTAATCCTGAAACCACTCCTGGTGGACGTGCACTAAAATTCTATAGCTCTGTACGTTTAGAAGTACGTCGTGCTGAACAACTAAAACAAGGACAAGATATTGTTGGTAATAGAACTAAAATTAAAGTAGTTAAAAACAAAGTTGCTCCACCATTCAGAGTAGCTGAAGTAGATATCATGTATGGTCAAGGAATTTCTAAAGAAGGCGAATTAATTGACCTTGGTGTTGAAAATGACATCGTCGATAAATCTGGAGCTTGGTATTCTTATAATGGTGAAAGAATGGGCCAAGGTAAAGAAAATGTTAAAACATACCTCAAAGAAAATCCTCAAGTTAAAGAAGAAATTGATCGTAAATTACGCGAAAAACTAGGTATTTTTGATGGTGATGTTGAGGAAAGTGAAGAAGAGACACCTCAAACATTATTCGATGAAGAATAAAGAGAGTTTATAAGATTAAGTATAAGTAAATATAAATTATATTAGCGGATGAAATGATTTCTATTTCATCCGTTTTAATCTATGAGGCAAAATTTTAGTTTAAATATATGTAATATGTATTTGTAGTGCAATTTCATATCTTGACACTACCAACTTAATAAACGTACAATTAATATGTATAATTATTATACAATTTATAAAATCATGAAGATTTTGACATACAAAGCAAATACCTAGAAAAAGGAGGTGTTTATGTGAATTTATTAAACCTCCTACTCATTTTGCTGGGGATTATTCTAGGGGTTGTTGTGGGGTATATTGTAGCCCGAAATATTTTACATCAAAAGCAATTACAAGCTAGACAAACTGCTGATGATATTATTAAGCAAGGTCAAAAAGAAGCCGAAAATATCAAAAAAGAGAAATTATTAGAGGCAAAAGAAGAAAATCAAATCATTAAAGAGCAAGCTGAAGCAGAGCTTCGCGAAAGACGTGGTGAGCTTCAAAGACAAGAAGCCCGACTTCTTCAAAAAGAGGAAAATTTAGATCGAAAATCTGATCTATTAGATAAAAAAGATGAGATTTTAGAACAAAAAGAATCTAAACTTGAAGAAAGACAACAACAAGTGGATGCAAAAGAGAGTAGTGTTCAAACATTAATAATGAAACATGAACAAGAATTAGAACGCATCTCCGGTCTCACTCAAGAAGAAGCTGTAAATGAACAACTTCATAGAGTTGAAGAAGAACTGTCACAAGATATTGCAGTACTTGTTAAAGAAAAAGAAAAAGAAGCAAAAGAAAAAGTTGATAAAAAAGCTAAAGAGTTATTAGCTACTACCGTTCAAAGATTAGCAGCTGATCACACAACTGAATCAACTGTATCAGTTGTTAATTTACCAAATGACGAGATGAAAGGTCGAATTATAGGTAGAGAAGGTAGAAATATTCGTACTTTAGAAACATTAACAGGTATCGATTTAATCATAGATGATACACCGGAAGCGGTAATATTATCTGGATTTGATCCAATCAGACGTGAAATCGCACGTACTGCATTAGTTAATTTGGTTTCAGATGGTCGTATCCATCCAGGGCGAATAGAAGAAATGGTGGATAAAGCTAGAAAAGAAGTAGATGACATCATTAGAGATGCAGGTGAACAAGCTACATTTGAAATAAATGTTCACAATATGCATCCTGATTTAGTAAAAGTACTAGGTCGTCTCAACTTTAGAACTAGTTACGGTCAAAATGTCTTGAAACATTCTATTGAAGTTGCACATTTATCAGGAATGTTAGCAGCTGAATTAGGAGAAGATGTAGGCTTAGCTAAACGTGCAGGTTTGCTTCACGATGTTGGTAAAGCCATTGACCATGAAGTTGAAGGTAGTCATGTTGAAATAGGTGTCGAATTAGCGAAAAAATATGCTGAAAATGATACTGTTATCAATGCTATTCATTCTCATCATGGTGATGTTGAACCAACGTCAATTATATCTATATTAGTTGCTGCAGCAGATGCACTTTCTGCTGCTAGACCAGGTGCTCGTAAAGAAACACTTGAGAACTATATCCGTAGATTAGAACGTTTAGAAACACTTTCAGAGAGCTATGAAGGTGTTGAAAAAGCTTTTGCTATTCAAGCAGGTAGAGAAATAAGAGTAATCGTTTCTCCTGAAGAGATAGATGACTTGAAGTCATATCGATTAGCTAGAGACATTAAAAATCAAATTGAGGAAGAATTACAATATCCTGGTCACATTAAAGTGACAGTTGTTAGAGAGACAAGAGCAGTAGAGTATGCGAAATAATTTTAACAGACCCAAGTTTTGGGTCTGTTTTTGTTTAGGTTCTTTTTTTAAAATTAAAAAAATAGTAATTTTGATTAATGCGTGCAAGGTTCAATAGTCCTTAACTTAGAAAATATTTAAAGTATTGCAAAATAAAAAGAGCAAAACAGCTTTCGTTTAGAATACCTGTCTTACTCTCATACCAAATATTTATTAAATTATTTATTATGACTTTTAATTATGTTAATTATTTAAGTTGTAAATCAGTCTTTCTTAATTCAGAAATAATTTCTGCTGTATCATAACAATTCGTAGCTATGTTTGAATATCTTTCTGCCAAACGATAAGCGTTAATATATAATTCTAAGCTTTCTTTAGCAATATCTTCAGCATCTTCTGATTTAGATGGGTTAGACTTAACCACTAATTCTGCAAACTTTTCTGGATCAATATTAATTGACATGTATTTTTTACAACTCCTATATATTTTATAAATTTATCTTAACATATGTTGTATACATGCTAAAGTAAAGCGAAATAGAATTTTTAAAAGAGTTTAAATCGTCTCTTTTATTCTGAGCTTATATGAATTAAACTATTTCTATGAGAGGATGAACATTAAATGAGAATATTATTTATAGGGGATATTGTTGGAAAAGTAGGCAGAAATGCAATTGCTGAATATTTACCTAAAATAAAACAAACTTATAAGCCAACTGTAAGTATTGTAAATGCTGAGAATGCAGCACATGGCAAAGGTTTAACAGAAAAATTATATAAAGAATTATTAAGAGATGGCGTAGATTTTATGACTATGGGAAATCATACATACGGTCAACGAGAAATTTATGATTTTATAGATGATGCCAAAAGAATGGTACGACCAGCCAATTTCCCTAGTGAAGCACCTGGCGTAGGTATGCGCTTTATTCAAATTAATGAAATTAAACTTGCCATTATTAATTTACAAGGACGTTCTTTCATGCAAGATATTGATGATCCTTTTAAAAAAGCTGATAAGCTAATTGAAGAAGCTAAAAAAGAAACGGACTATATCTTTGTTGACTTTCACGCTGAAACAACATCTGAGAAAAATGCTATGGGTTGGTACTTAGATGGAAGAGCAAGTGTGATGGTAGGAACACATACACATATTCAAACTTCTGATGAACGTATTTTACCTAACGGTACGGGTTACATAACAGATGTAGGTATGACAGGATACTATGATGGTATATTAGGTATTAATCGTGACGAGGTCATTGAACGTTTTATTACTAGTCTACCACAACGTCATGTTGTGCCAAATGATGGCAGAAGTGTACTTTCTGGTGTTATCATTGACTTAGATAAAGAAGGAAAAACGAAACACATAGAAAGAATTTTAATTAATGACGATCATCCATTTAATAAATAGTATAAAAAACAATTATTGTTCTATAAATTAGCTTTTTTTAATGAACTTTTATAGTCCATTAGTATGAATTTAATTAAATGCCACTGTTGACATAGTAAGACGGTGGTTATTTTTGTTATCATTTAATATGAATTATTTCCACAGGAGGCTTATGATATGAAATCACAGATATCATGGAAAGTGGGCGGACAACAAGGTGAAGGTATTGAATCAACAGGAGAAATCTTCGCCACAGCAATGAATCGTAAAGGTTATTATCTATATGGCTATAGACATTTTTCAAGTCGTATTAAAGGTGGCCATACTAATAATAAAATCAGAGTATCTACATCACCGGTACACGCGATTAGTGATGATTTAGATATTTTAGTCGCATTTGATCAAGAAACGATTGAGTTAAACCATCATGAAATGAGAAAAGATAGTATTATTATTGCTGATGCTAAAGCAAAGCCTAACAAACCAGAAGATTATCGTGCACAACTAATAGAATTACCGTTTACTAGTACTGCAAAAGAATTAGGTACAGCATTAATGAAGAATATGGTTGCAGTCGGTGCAACATGTGCAATTATGGATTTAGATACAACTACATTTGAAGATTTAATCACTAATATGTTCATTAAAAAAGGCGATAAAGTTGTTGAAATGAATATTCAAGCATTAAATGAAGGATACAATTTAATGAAAGAACAATTATCAGATGTTGAAGGTGATTTTAAATTAGAAGCGAATAATGAATCGCCACATTTATATATGATTGGTAATGATGCAATTGGATTAGGTGCGATTTCTGCAGGGTCTAGATTTATGGCTGCTTATCCTATTACGCCTGCATCTGAAATTATGGAATACATGATTGCTAATGTGCCTAAAGTAGGTGGTACAGTTGTTCAGACTGAAGATGAAATAGCTGCTGCTAATATGACTATTGGAGCTAATTATGCTGGTGTTCGAGCATTTACAGCTAGTGCTGGCCCAGGTTTATCACTTATGATGGAAGCAATAGGACTTTCAGGAATGACTGAAACACCATTAGTAATTATTAATACGCAACGTGGGGGGCCATCTACAGGTTTACCTACTAAACAAGAGCAATCTGATTTAATGCAGATGATATATGGTACGCATGGTGATATTCCAAAAATTGTAGTTGCACCTACTGATGCTGAAGATGCGTTCTATTTAACTATGGAAGCATTTAATTTAGCAGAAGAATATCAATGTCCAGTGATAATATTAAGTGATTTACAATTATCATTAGGTAAACAAACTGTAAAAAATCTTGATTATAATAAAATTCAAATCAATCGTGGTAAGTTATTACAATCAGATATTGAACGCGAAGAAGACGATAAGCAATACTTTAGAAGATACGCTTTAACAGGTAATGGCGTTTCACCAAGACCTATTCCAGGTGTTAAAGGTGGCATTCACCACGTAACTGGTGTTGAACATAATGAAGAAGGTAAACCAAGTGAAGCTGCAGAAAATAGACGTCAACAAATGGAGAAACGTATGAGTAAAACTGCAAATTTACTTATTCAAAATCCAATTGAATTAAAAGAAAATCATGAA
Organism: Staphylococcus taiwanensis; assembly: GCA_020544305.1. Classification (NCBI taxonomy): domain Bacteria; kingdom Bacillati; phylum Bacillota; class Bacilli; order Caryophanales; family Staphylococcaceae; genus Staphylococcus; species Staphylococcus taiwanensis. Next base: position 1,586,047 of record CP058667.1, on the reverse strand, counting down.
GAAGCAGATATCTTATTTATTGGCTTCATTTCAAGCAAAGGTGCAATTCAAGAAGGTGCAGATAGACTTAATAACCAAGGCATTAAAGTAAATACAATGCAAATTCGCCAATTGCACCCATTACCTAAAGATTTAATACAAGATGCTATTAATAAATCATCAAAAGTAGTTGTAGTAGAACATAACTATCAAGGTCAGTTATCAAATATTCTAAAAATGAATACTAACATACAAGAAAAGTTAGTTAATCAAACTAAATATGATGGTACGCCATTTTTACCATATGAAATAGAAGAAAAAGGCCAAGAAGTAGTAAAAGAAATTAAGGAGTTGGTATAATTGGCTACATTTAAAGACTTTCGTAATAATGTTAAGCCAAACTGGTGTCCAGGATGTGGAGATTTCTCTGTCCAAGCTGCAATTCAAAAAGCAGCAGCTAATGTAGGGCTTGAACCAGAAGAAGTTGCTATTATAACTGGTATTGGATGTTCAGGCAGATTATCAGGCTATATTAATTCTTATGGCGTACACGGCATTCATGGACGTGCCTTACCATTAGCTCAAGGTGTTAAAATGGCAAACAAAGATTTAACTGTCATTGCTTCAGGAGGAGATGGTGATGGTTACGCTATTGGAATGGGACATACCATTCATGCTTTACGTCGTAACATGAACATGACTTATATTGTTATGGATAACCAAATTTATGGTTTAACTAAAGGTCAAACATCACCGTCGTCAGCTGTTGGTTTTGTCACTAAGTCAACACCTAAAGGAAATATTGAGAAAAATGTAGCGCCATTAGAATTGGCATTATCATCAGGAGCTACTTTTGTAGCACAAGGATTTTCAAGTGATATTAAAGCTCTAACTAAATTAATTGAAGATGCAATAAATCATGATGGATTTTCATTTGTAAATGTGTTCTCACCATGTGTAACGTATAATAAAATTAATACTTATGATTGGTTTAAAGAACATCTCACTAGTATAGATGAAATTGAAGATTATGATCCTACTGATAAACAATTAGCTATGAGAACGGTATTAGATCATGAATCATTAGTTAAGGGAATCGTTTATCAAGATACTGAAACTCCATCATATGAATCACAAATTGATGAATTAAATGAAAGTGCGTTAGCTAAGCGTGATATTCATATTTCAGAAGAAGACTTTAATAATCTAACTGCACAATTTGTATAATATAAACATTAGTCACTCTCAAATATTTAATATTTGAGAGTGATTTTTTGATATTAAAGACTAATAAAGAGTGAGTATTACTGATTTGTTTATGTAACTAATATAAAAAATTAGAGTTTTAAAATTTAGTAATTTTTGTTAAAAGGTCGTTAATTACTTTTTAAATTAAACTATAAGGGAATAAAATTTAAAAATAAAAAAGTGAGGCATAAAATGGATAAATATAATTCAATGCAAAAATTAGAAACTGAAACTGCTGAAAATGAAGATTGGGAAATAGTTACTGAGAATAGAAATAGTGAAGTGACAGTATTAGCTATTCATGGGGGAGGCATTGAGCCAGGCACTACTGAACTTGCAAATGTAATTGCCAATGAGGGACATTTTAATTATTTTGCGTTTAATGGTATTCGAAAAAAAGGGAATAACGAATTACATGTGACATCTATAAAGTATGATAATGAAATAGCTATGAATTTAGTAAATGAGAGTTACAGAGCAATAACCGTGCATGGGTGTCAAGGCGATGAAGCAGTTGTATATGTAGGTGGTAAAGATAATGAATTAAAGAGTGAAATTTCTAAACAACTAAATAAAATTGAAATCAATGTTCAAGACGCTCCTAGCAATATGGCGGGGGCACAAGATAATAATATAGTAAATTGCACAATAAATGGTGCGGGCGTTCAATTAGAACTTACTTCTAAGTTAAGACAATCATTGTTTAAAAACGAAAGATATAATCGGAAAAGTAGATTAGATTCATCAAACTGGGATGAAACAATGTATGAATTTGGAAAAGCTATAAATAATGCAATAAATAATATTTAATTAACTCAGAATTTTTAAAATGATAATGTTAAAATAGTGTTAGTAAAAGATTATTGAGGTGGTTATTTATGCAAGATACGTTAATGAGTATTCAAATTGTTCCTAAAACACCAAATAATGAAGATGTTATTCCTTTTGTTGATGAGGCAATTAAAGTAATTGATGAATCGGGACTTCACTTTAGAGTAGGACCACTTGAAACAACAGTTCAAGGTGATATGAGTGAGTGTTTGATTTTAATTCAAAAATTAAATGAGAGAATGGTTGAATTAGAGTGTCCTAGCATTATTAGCCAAGTTAAGTTTTATCATGTACCCGAAGGCATTACGATTGAAACCTTAACTGGTAAATATGACGAGGCATAAATATTTAGAGGAGTGCAAATCAAATTGTGCTCCTTTTTTAATACCTAAAAATGTAATTCAATGTTGTCACTTTCTTACATGTAATCGTAATTAATTAAATAGAGTAGCCATTTATATTGTTATTATTAATAAATATAGTAATATGAATATAAATTTTGTTCGAAATTTCAACTCTTTTTGCACTTTATGGCTAACTTTAATATAATGTACTAATGATATAAGGGCATATAGAAAGGAATTTTTAAAAGTGAATGAAGAGCAAAGAAAAGCTGGTACGATAAATATTTTAGATGAACGTGATAAAAAAGTAGAAAAAGATTATAGTAAATATTTTGAAAAAGTTTACCAACCCCCAAGCTTAAAGGAAGCACGTAAACGTGGGAAACAAGATATTAATTATAAGCATGATTTTCATATCGAAGATAAATATCAAGGTATGGGAAAGGGTCGTACATTTTTAATCAAAACGTATGGTTGCCAAATGAATGCCCATGATACAGAAGTAATGGCTGGAATTTTACAAGCGTTAGATTATACTGCAACCGATGATATTAACGAAGCGGATGTAATTTTAATAAATACTTGCGCTATCCGAGAAAATGCTGAAAATAAAGTGTTCAGTGAAATAGGTAATTTAAAGCATCTTAAAAAGAATAGACCAGAAGCATTAATTGGTGTTTGTGGCTGTATGTCTCAAGAAGAATCAGTAGTAAATAAAATTTTAAAATCTTACCAAAATGTTGATATGATTTTTGGAACACATAATATTCACAAATTACCAGAAATTTTGGAAGAAGCTTACCTTTCTAAGGCAATGGTAGTTGAAGTGTGGTCTAAAGAAGGCGATGTGATTGAAAATTTACCAAAAGTTCGTGAAGGTAGCACTAAAGCATGGGTGAACATCATGTATGGTTGCGATAAATTCTGCACCTATTGTATTGTACCTTTTACTAGAGGTAAGGAACGTAGCCGTAGACCCGAAGATATTATTGAAGAGGTTAGAGGCCTAGCACGGGACGGTTATAAAGAAATTACTTTATTAGGCCAAAATGTTAACTCGTATGGTAAAGATATTAAAGGATTAGAATATGGACTTGGCGATTTATTAGAAGATATTTCTAAAATAGATATTCCACGTGTTCGTTTTACTACGAGTCATCCATGGGACTTTACTGATCGAATGATTGAAGTAATTGCTAAAGGTGGCAATATTGTTCCTCACATTCATCTGCCGGTGCAATCAGGAAATAATGCTGTATTAAAAATTATGGGACGTAAATATACGAGAGAGAGCTATTTAGATCTTGTAAGTAGAATTAAAAATGCAATACCTAATGTAGCATTAACAACGGATATTATTGTCGGATACCCAAATGAAACTGAAGAACAGTTTGAAGAAACACTATCTCTTTACGATGAAGTTCAATTTGAACATGCCTATACTTATTTATATTCACAAAGAGATGGTACACCAGCCGCTAAGATGAAAGACAATGTACCTGAAAATGTTAAAAAGGAACGTTTACAAAGATTAAATAAAAAAGTTGGACAATATTCTGAAGTCGCAATGAAACAGTATGCAGGGGAAACTGTTACTGTATTATGTGAAGGTGTAAGTAAAAAAGATGACACTGTACTTGCTGGATATACTGAAAAAAATAAATTAGTAAACTTTAAAGGACCAAAAGAAGCAATTGGTCAATTAGTTAATGTTAAAATTGATGAGGCAAAACAATATTCTCTTAATGGAACTTTTAAAGAATTCCATAACATAATGGTGACTAATTAAAATGTATAGTAAAGAGGAAATACTAAATCAAACTGAAAAACTTTCGCATAATATAAAAAATCTAGAAATTATTAAATCATATCAAAGTGTTGAGAAACAAATTCATGAAAATCAAACGATTGAAATGAAGATGAAAAAATTAAAAAAACAACAAAAGCAATCTGTGAATTTTCAAAACTACGGTAAACAACAAGCTTATCAACAATCAGAAAGCGAAATCCAATCATTAGAAAATGAAATTAACGAACTTCCTATAGTTGAAGAATTTCGATCAGCTCAATATGAGGCTAATGACTTCTTACAAATGATGGTAAGTACAATGGAAAACAGATTAAATGAACATAATGAAAATGAACACGAGGATTGATAGAAAGGATTAAGACCATGAATACTAAAAAACTTACCCTTACAGCTTTATTAATAGCTTTTAATGTTGTATTTAGTAGCTTAATCGTAATTCCTTTAGGACCCGTTAAAGCTGCACCAATTCAACATTTTGTTAATGTATTATGTGCAGTGTTTGTCGGTCCTTGGTATGGATTGGCTCAGGCATTCATATCTTCTATTATAAGAAATGCATTTGGAACTGGAAGCTTTTTTGCTTTCCCAGGAAGTATGATAGGTGTACTGTTAGCAAGTGCTTTTTACATTTATAGAAAACATATTTTTATGGCTGCTATTGGTGAGGTTATAGGTACTGGTATTATAGGTAGTTTATTATGTATTCCAGTAGCATGGATAATAGGAATGCAAAATTTCTTTGTAAAACCATTAATGCTTGCATTTATCGTTTCAAGTTTCATAGGTGCTGGCATTAGTTACTTTTTATTAATTATCTTAAAAAGACGAGGTTTACTAGATAAATTTAAAATATAGCATAAAGCGTTATTTAAAAATCATAAGGATTATTATTTCTCAGTATGTGTTTAAAACATTTCATGTTTTACATTATTGTTTGAAATAATAATCTTTTTGTTTTTATAGCAATCGTCAATTAATAGCAGAAGAATGATTACATGTTGAGTGACGAGCGTCGATGAACGAGTTATGTTAAAATGTATTAGTTAAAAAGTACGTAAAAATTGGAAAAATTTAGTAAGGTTGTGAAAATATGTCGAATACGACACCGATGATGCAACAATATTTAAAAATAAAATCGCAATATCAAGATTGTCTATTGTTTTTTAGATTGGGTGATTTCTATGAAATGTTCAATGAAGATGCAAAAGTAGCTTCAAGAATTTTAGAAATAACTTTAACTAAGAGAGATGCTAAAAAAGAAAATCCAATACCTATGTGCGGCGTGCCATATCATTCAGCAAATAGCTATATTGAAACTCTTATAAATAATGGTTATAAAGTAGCCATTTGTGAACAAATGGAAGATCCAAAACAAACAAAAGGCATGGTGAAAAGAGAAGTAGTGAGAGTTGTTACACCTGGAACAGTAATGGAACAGGGAGGCATGGATGAAAATCAGAATAACTATATTCTTAGTTTTATTCGTAATGATAAAACCTATGCGTTAAGTTATTGTGACATTTCAACTGGTGAGCTTAAAACAACTCATTTCGAAGAAGAAAGTACTTTAATCAACGAAATAATAACGATAAATCCTAATGAAATCGTAGTAAATCAAGAAATTGATGAAGATATAAAAAAACAAATCTCTCTAACAACTGAGACAATTACAGTTAGAGAAGAAATATCTGATGCAACATATGATGTAAATCATCTAAATAATAATGATACTTTTCAAGCTACTCAATTGTTATTAGATTACATTTATCACACTCAAAAGCGTGACTTATCTCATATTGAAGATGTAATTACTTATGCGGCAATAGATTTTATGAAAATGGATTACTACGCTAAAAGAAATCTAGAATTGACGGAAAGCATTAGGCTTAAATCGAAAAAAGGCACGCTATTATGGTTGATGGATGAGACTAAAACGCCAATGGGTGCACGTCGTTTAAAACAATGGATTGATAGACCATTGATTCATAAAGAAAAAATTGATGAAAGATTAGAAATTGTAGAGTTATTCATCAATAATTTCATAGAAAGAGATACATTAAGAGGTTATTTAAACCAAGTATATGATATTGAAAGATTAGTTGGACGAGTTAGTTATGGAAATGTAAATGCACGTGATTTGATACAACTTAAACATTCAATTTCAGAAATTCCTAATATTAAAGCTTTGCTTAATAATATGGATGATGTAGCAACGAATCAATTTAATGAATTAGAACCATTAGAAGATTTACTGAAAGTATTAGAGGATAGTTTAGTAGAAGAACCTCCTATATCTGTTAAAGATGGTGGGTTATTTAAATCGGGTTTTAGTAAGCAATTAGATGAATATACCGAAGCATCTAAAAATGGGAAAGACTGGTTAGCTCAATTACAGGCGAAAGAAAGAGAACGTACTGGTATTAAATCACTTAAGATAAGTTTTAATAAAGTATTTGGTTACTTTATCGAAATTACTCGAGCAAATCTTCAGGGCTTTGAACCTAATGAATTCGGTTATCACCGTAAACAAACATTATCTAATGCAGAACGTTTTATTACAGACGAACTTAAAGAAAAAGAAGATATTATTCTTGGTGCAGAAGATAAAGCAGTCGAATTAGAATATCAATTATTTGTGCGTCTTAGAGAACATATAAAATCTTATACTGAAAGATTACAGAAGCAGGCTAAGATTATTTCAGAATTAGATTGTTTGCAAAGTTTTGCAGAAATCGCTCAAAAATACAATTATGTTAGACCTGAATTTAGTGATGATAAAACATTAGAATTGAAAAATTCTCGTCATCCGGTTGTAGAGAGAGTAATGGATTATAATGATTATGTACCAAACGATTGTACACTTAATCAAAATAATTTTATTTACCTAATAACTGGACCAAACATGTCAGGTAAATCAACATATATGAGACAAGTTGCAATCATTAGTATTATGGCACAAATGGGTGCTTATGTTCCTTGTGATGCAGCAACATTACCAATATTTGATCAAATCTTTACAAGAATAGGTGCTGCTGATGACTTAGTATCAGGTAAAAGTACATTTATGGTAGAAATGTTAGAAGCTCAAAAAGCATTGACTTATGCAACTGAAGATAGCTTGATTATATTCGATGAAATTGGTAGAGGTACCTCTACGTATGATGGCTTGGCATTGGCTCAAGCAATGATTGAATATGTAGCGCAAACGTCTCATGCCAAGACGTTATTCTCCACACACTATCATGAACTAACATCTTTAGATCAAGAATTGGATTGCTTGAAGAATGTGCACGTAGCTGCAGATGAATTTAAAGGGGAATTAATCTTCTTACACAAGGTTAAGGATGGGGCAGTAGATGATAGCTATGGTATTCAAGTAGCTAAACTAGCTGATTTACCTGAAAAAGTTATTTCAAGAGCGCAAGTGATTCTAAATGCTTTTGAAGATACTAATAGTAATTCATTAAATATTAAAAAATCTACTGTTACTGAGTCTGTACCAACTCAAGAAATCAATAATGAAGCGGTTGCTAATGCCATTGATAATTCAAATGAATTAAGTAATATGCAAAACAATAAAGAAAAAACGAATTCTAATGAATTTGAACAGGCAAGTTTTAACTTATTTGAATCAGATTCAACAGTTAGTGAAATTGAAGAAATAATTAAAAATCTGAATATCTCTAATATGACTCCTATTGAAGCACTATTAAAATTAAGTGAATTACAAAATCAAATAAAATAGAGGTGGTCTAGAAGTGGGTAAAATAAAAGAGCTACAAACCTCACTTGCAAATAAGATAGCTGCTGGTGAAGTAGTTGAAAGACCAAGTTCAGTAGTTAAAGAATTACTTGAAAACGCTATAGATGCACAATCAACTGAAATCAATATTGAAGTCGAACAATCTGGAATATCTTCTATTCGAGTAGTAGATAATGGAACAGGTATAGAGCAAGATGATTTAAAACTTGTATTCCATAGACATGCTACAAGTAAATTAGATGCAGATGATGATTTATTTCACATAAGAACATTAGGCTTTCGTGGTGAAGCGTTAGCCAGCATTTCCTCTGTCGCTAAAGTTACACTTAAGACTTGTACTGACAGTGAAAACGGCCATGAAATTTATGCTGAAAATGGTGAAATATTATCCCAAAAGCCAGCTAAGGCTAAAAAAGGTACTGATATCAAGGTAGAATCACTATTTTATAACACACCAGCACGATTAAAGTATATTAAAAGCCTTTATACAGAATTAGGTAAGATTACTGATATTGTAAACCGAATGGCAATGAGTCACCCGGATATTCGAATATCTTTGATTTCAGATGGTAAAGTATTATTAAAAACAAATGGCTCTGGTAAAACAAATGAAGTGATGGCAGAGATTTATGGTATTAAAGTTGCAAAAGATTTAGTTCATATTGAAGGCGATACGAGTGATTACCATTTAGAGGGATATGTTGCCAAACCAGAACATTCTCGTAGCAATAAGCATTATATTTCAATTTTTATAAATGGTAGATATATCAAAAACTTTGTGTTAAATAAAGCGATTGTTGAAGGTTATCATACTTTACTTATGATCGGTCGTTATCCAATTTGCTATATCAATATTCAAATGGATCCAATATTAGTAGATGTTAATGTTCACCCAACAAAACTTGAAGTTAGATTGTCTAAAGAAGAACAATTATATAATCTAATCGTTGAAAAGATTCGTGACGTATTTAAAGATAGAATTTTAATTCCACAAAATGATTTAGATCATACACCGAAGAAAAATAAAGTATTACATACTTTTGAACAACAAAAATTAGACTTTGAAAAACGACAAAATTCTACTCAAACTGAACATAATAATTCAAATGAAGCAACTACTAGTCATCAAAATATAAACGGTAACTCAAACCAAAATACTAACAGTAACTTTGAATACAATAGTACATCACAAGAATCAATACCTAACGATGTTTCTGATTCATCATCCCTTCATAATAATAAACGTACGGAAGAAGAAGATTACTTTCAAATTCAGAAAGAAATTTTAAATAATTTGTATAGAGAAGCGTCGTCAACTCAAGATAATCAAGATAGAACTGTTTCATCAACATCTGATTCAGAATCAGACACGTTTATATCTGAAATATCAGAGTCGGATGCTCAAGCGACTTATTACGAACAAGAGAATAACGATATTAAAGGAAAAGTAAGTAAAACACCTTCTCGTCGTGTGCCTTATATGGAGGTTGTTGGTCAAGTACATGGCACTTATATTATTGCCCAAAACGAAAATGGCATGTTTATGATAGACCAACATGCGGCACAAGAACGTATTAAATATGAATACTTTAGAGAGAAGATTGGCGAAGTTACAAATGAAGTTCAAGACTTACTCATACCATTGACATTCCACTTTTCAAAAGACGAACAAATCATTATTGACCAATATCAAGAGGAATTAGATAAAGTAGGTGTACATTTAGAACATTTCGGTGGCCATGATTATATTGTGAATAGTTATCCAGTGTGGTTCCCAAAAGCCGAAGCAGAAGAAATTATTCAAGATATGGTTGAATTAGTATTAAATCATAAAAAAATTGATGTGAAAAAGATGCGTGAGGATGCAGCAATTATGATGAGCTGTAAAAAATCTATTAAAGCGAACCATTATTTAAAAATAAATGAGATGGCGGATTTAATAGATCAATTACGTGAAGCGGAAGACCCATTTACATGTCCTCACGGTAGACCGATAATTATCAATTTCTCAAATTATGAACTTGAAAAATTATTTAAACGAGTAATTTAGAGAGGAATGCGATTGATGAAAGAATACGTATTACCAGCTATCCGCAACATGAAAGATTTAGAAAAATTGACGCAAACGGATTATAAAATATGCGTGTTATTAGATATGCATATAGGACATTTAAAGAGTGTAATGGCGTTACTTCAAAAAAATGATATTGAGGCATATATTCATATTGATTTAATTAAGGGAATGTCACATGATGAATACGCATGTGAGTACATTATACAAACATACCAACCTAAGGGTATCGTTTCAACAAAGTCTAAAGTGATTCAAAGAGCCAAAGCACTAAATAAACTTACGATATTTAGAGTGTTTATCATCGATAGTCAAGCTTTAAAACGTAGTATTCATCTAATTAAAAAGGTAGAACCTGATTATGTTGAAGTTTTACCTGGAATTGCACATAAAATTGTGAAAATCGTTGATGAAGAAACACCTTCTAAAGTCATTGCAGGTGGATTAATCAATGAAGAAAGTGAGATTCAAGAAGCAATTACTAGTGGTGCAAGTTATGTAACCACTAGCAATCGATCTTTATGGTAAATTTAAAATAAAAAATTTTAATGTGCGTATTTTGCATAATAATAGTGCATGTAATTTTAAAGCTTAAAAATATGTAAAAAAATACAATATATACCGTTCCATTTATTAATAAAAAAATGAAAACATTTATACTTTTTTAAATTCAAACTGTGACAATATTTTAACAAAAGTATTGACAACGCTTACACCGTTTATGTATGATTTAAACAAGTTAATATTAGATGAAGAGACTAAGAGATTTCTGCAATGCCTTATCAGTGCTTTTGTAGGAATCTCTTTGTCTTAATAGGAGGTTTATTCATGAACGTATATTTAGCAGAATTTTTAGGTACTGCTATCTTAATATTATTCGGTGGTGGGGTCTGTGCTAACGTTAATTTAAAACGTAGTGCAGGTCAAGATTCAGATTGGATAGTAATTGCTGCAGGTTGGGGTTTAGCGGTATCGATGGGTGCATACGCTGTTGGTAAATTTTCAGGAGCACATTTAAATCCAGCAGTAACTATTGCTTTAGCAATGGATGGCGGTTTTAGTTGGGCACAAGTACCTGGATACATCATTTGTCAAATGCTTGGTGGTATTTTTGGCGGTGTACTCGTTTGGTTAATGTACTTACCACATTGGAAAGCAACTGAGGATCAAGGTGCAAAATTAGGTGTATTCTCTACAGCACCTGCTATTAAAAACTATTTTGCAAACTTTTTAAGTGAGATTATTGGTACAGCTATTTTATGTTTGGGTATTTTGTATATCGGCGTTAATAAAATTGCTGATGGAATGAATCCTTTAATCGTTGGTGCATTAATCGTTGCGATTGGTTTAAGTTTAGGTGGTCCAACAGGATATGCGATTAATCCAGCCCGTGACTTAGGACCTAGAATCGCTCATGCCATTTTACCAATTGCTGGCAAAGGTAGTTCAAACTGGGGTTATGCTATCGTACCGGTATTAGGACCTATCTCTGGCGGAATGCTTGGTGCAGTTATTTACAAAGTGTTTTATAAAGGACAATTTGATTTCGTTTGTGCAATAGGAATCATCTTAGTTATTGCTACGTTATTACTAGGTTTAGCTTTAAATAAAGCAAACAAATCAAAAGACATTGAGTCTATCTATTAATATTTTAAATAATTATCTAATTTTATGATTATTTTTTTGGAAAAGTGCTATTTATATAGTACACTTCCTAATCATTTTTTATATTGATATCGCATTTTATACACATTAGAGAGGGAGAACATTTATGGAAAAATACATCATGTCTATTGACCAAGGAACAACAAGTTCAAGAGCAATTTTATTCGATAAAGAAGGTAACATCAAAGGTGTTGCACAAAGAGAATTTAAGCAATATTTCCCAAAATCAGGCTGGGTTGAACACGATGCCAATGAAATTTGGACTTCAGTATTAGCCGTTATGGCAGAAGTACTTAATGAATATGAAATTAATGCGGATCAAATTGAAAGTATAGGTATTACGAACCAACGTGAAACAACAGTTATTTGGGACAAAAATACTGGACGACCTATTTATCACGCAATTGTTTGGCAATCACGTCAAACGCAATCAATCTGTCAAGAATTAAAAGATAAAGGTCATGAAGAAACATTCCGCAATAAAACGGGGTTATTATTAGACCCATACTTTGCAGGTACGAAAGTGAAATGGATTTTAGATAATGTAGATGGTGCTAGAGAAAAAGCTGAAAACGGCGACTTATTATTTGGAACTATCGACACATGGTTAGTTTGGAAATTATCTGGTGGTGAAGCTCATATCACTGATTATACAAATGCTAGCCGTACATTAATGTACAATATTTACGATTTAAAATGGGAAGAAGAGCTTTTAGAATTATTAGAAGTTCCAAAACAATTATTACCAGAAGTTAAAGAATCAAGTGAAGTATATGCACATACTAAAGATTATCATTTCTTCGGACAAGAAGTACCAATTGCTGGTATCGCTGGTGACCAACAAGCAGCATTATTTGGTCAAGCTTGTTTTGAAAGTGGAGATGTTAAAAATACGTATGGAACTGGTGGATTCATGTTAATGAATACTGGTGAGAAACCAGTTAAATCTGAAAGTGGTTTGTTAACAACAATTGCTTATGGATTAGACGGAAAAGTCAATTATGCACTTGAAGGTTCTATCTTTGTATCAGGATCCGCTATTCAATGGTTACGTGATGGTTTAAGAATCATCAATTCTGCACCACAAACTGAAAATTATGCAACACGTGTTGAATCAACTGAAAATGTGTATTTCGTTCCAGCATTCGTAGGTTTAGGTACACCATATTGGGATTCAGAAGCGAGAGGTGCAATTTTTGGTTTAACTCGTGGTACTGAAAAAGAACACTTCATTCGTGCAACACTAGAATCATTATGTTACCAAACGCGCGACGTAATGGAAGCAATGTCAAAAGACTCTGATATTGATGTTAAAACATTACGTGTAGATGGTGGCGCAGTAAAAAATAACTTTATCATGCAATTCCAAGCTGATATTGTTAATACACCTGTAGAACGACCAGAAATTCAAGAAACGACAGCTTTAGGTGCTGCATATTTAGCAGGACTAGCAGTTGGTTTCTGGGATAGTAAAGACGAAATCGCTAATAGATGGAAATTAGAAACAGAATTTAAACCACAAATGTCTGAAGAAGACAGAACTAAGTTATATAAAGGTTGGAAGAAAGCAGTAGAAGCAACTCAGGTCTTTAAATTAGAAGATTAATTACTATTAATGGCTTAGTTTATAGAAGTGTGTTACCATATAATTAAGTTAATAAATTAATCGAGATTTGAGAGACCTGTCTTCATACAGTAGCATTCTGTGTGGATAGGTCTCTTTATTTTTCAAAATAAAATGTTGGAGGGGTATATTTATGGCTTTATCTACTTTAAATAGAGAAGTAATTAAAAAAAACTTGCAAAATGATGAATACGACGTAGTTATTATTGGTGGCGGTATTACAGGTGCAGGTATTGCATTAGATGCGTCACAACGTGGTATGAAAGTAGCTTTAGTTGAAATGCAAGACTTCGCGCAAGGTACAAGTTCACGCTCAACAAAACTTGTACACGGTGGCTTACGTTACTTAAAACAAGCACAAATTAAAGTCGTCGCTGAAACTGGTAAAGAACGTGCAATAGTTTATGAAAATGGACCACATGTTACAACACCTGAATGGATGTTATTACCTATGCACAAAGGTGGTACATTTGGTAAATTCACAACTAATTTAGGTTTAACAGCATATGACCGCTTAGCTGGTGTTAAAAGATATGAACGTAAAAAAATGTTAACTAAAAAACAAACATTAGAAAAAGAACCTTTAGTTAAAAAAGCTGGTCTTAAAGGTGGCGGTTATTATGTTGAATACCGTACTGACGATGCACGTTTAACGATTGAGGTAATGAAACGTGCTGAAGAGAATGGTGCAGAAATTCTTAATCACACTAAATCAACTGATTTTATCTATGATTCTAAATCTAAAGTCAGAGGTATTGAAGTTCAAGATTTATTAACTGGCGAATTATACCAAATTAAAGCGAAAAAAGTAATTAATGCGGCAGGACCATGGGTTGATGAAGTACGTAAAAAAGATTATACACGTAACAATAAACAGTTACGTTTAACTAAAGGTGTACACGTTGTAATTGATCAATCTAAATTCCCTTTAGGCCAAGCAGTTTATTTCGATACTGAAAAAGATGGTCGTATGATTTTTGCTATTCCACGTGAAGGTAAAGCATATGTGGGTACAACAGATACATTCTATGATAACGACAAAGCGAAACCTTTAACAACTCAAGAAGATAGAGATTATTTAATTGACGCAATTAACTACATGTTCCCTGATGTAAATGTTAAAGACGAAGATATTGAATCTACATGGGCTGGCGTTAGACCATTAATTTTAGAAGATGGAAAAGACCCATCAGAAATTTCACGTAAAGACGAAATTTGGGAAGGTAAATCAGGTCTATTAACGATTGCTGGAGGTAAATTAACTGGTTACCGTCACATGGCTTTAGAAATCGTTGATTTATTAGCAAAACGTTTAAAACAAGAATATAAATTAACTTTTGCAGAATGTGCTACGAAAAACACACCTATCTCTGGTGGAGATGTAGGCGGTAGTAGTAATTTCGAAAACTTTGTAGAACGTAAAGTTGAAGAAGGCAAAGCAATTGGCCTTAAAGAAGGCGTTGCACGTCGTTTAGCCACTAAATATGGTTCTAACGTTGATAAATTATTTAATATTGCTCAAATTGCTCAAGATAAAGACTTAAACTTACCTTTAGAATTATATGTACAATTAGTATATAGCGTTCAAAATGAAATGGTATATAAACCTACTGATTTCTTAGTACGTCGAACAGGTAAACTTTATTTCAATATTAATGAAGTAAAACAATATAAAGATGCAGTCATTGAAGAATTATCAAAATTACTAAACTATACTCAAAGTCAAAAAAATGAATATACGAAAGAAGTTAATTTAGCAATTGAAGAAGCTACTAATGGTAATGAACAATTAGCAGTTTTAAAATAATAACTAATTAAACTTCTTATAAATTTGTAAACACTACTAGCTAGTTATATTTATATGTAAATACTATAAAAAGTTATTTTGGTAATCTTTTAAGGTATTATATATAAGTAACTGGCTAGTAGTTTTTCATATGAAAATGATTCAGCACTATTAAAAAGAGGCTTTCAATTTGATAACATAAGTAAGTACAGGTATATTAAAAAGAATAATACACTTTGAAAAATTGTTTGTGTAATAATTTTTCGTTGGGAGGCATATGCGTGGGTCAAAATTCTTATAAAATTACCGTTGAAGATGGCACGATGCTAGAAGTTAAAGTAGATAAAGCTAAAATCGCTACATTTGGTGTCATTCATATTTTTCACGGAATGGCTGAGCATATGGATCGATATGAAGCACTCGTACAATCTTTGACACAACAAGGATATGATGTAATTAGACATAATCATAGAGGCCATGGGAAAGATATCAATGAAGATGAACGTGGTCATTATGATGATATGAAGACGATTGCACAAGATGCATATGAAATAGCACAAACACTTTATGACAATGATAAAAACGTACCATATATTGTATTAGGACATTCTATGGGTTCAATTATTGCACGTCTTTTTGTTGAAAAGTATCCCGACATGGCACAAGGACTTATCTTAACTGGAACAGGACAATATCCAAAATGGAAAGGCATACCTGCAGTTTTAGGATTAAAACTTATTACGCTTTTTACAGGAAAGCAAAAAAGATTAAATTGGGTGAACAATTTAGTTTATAAATCATTTAACAAAAAAATAGATAAGCCAGAGACAAATAGCGATTGGTTGTCATCGAAGCGTGATGAAGTAGATAAATTCGTTAAAGATGAATATACTGGTTTTTTAGTTTCAAATCAACTTATCTATCAAACAGTGAAATATATGATTAAGACAGCTAATTATAACCAATTGAAAAAAATGAACCCATTATTACCAGTCTTATTCATCTCAGGTAAAGAAGATCCTTTCGGCGATTATGGAAGTGGAATTAGAAAATTAGGACGTAAATTAAAAGGTGCAGGTATAAAACATATAACAGTTCAATTATATGCTCATAGAAGACACGAAATATTATTTGAAGATGATCAACAGATGATTTGGAATCATATGTTTGATTGGATTCAAAAACAAGTTATAAAAAACAACCAAAGCGAGGTATAAATTTTGAAAGACAGTAATAAACCATTTCTAGTGGTTATAGTAGGACCAACTGCTTCAGGAAAAACAGAATTAAGTATTGAACTCGCTAAACGTATAAATGGTGAAATTATTAGTGGAGATTCTATGCAGGTATATAAACAAATGGACATAGGCACTGCTAAAGTAACAGACGATGAAATGGATGGCGTTCCGCATTATATGATAGATATATTAAACCCTGATGAAAGCTTTTCGGCTTATGATTTTAAAAAAAGAGCTGAAGTGTTAATTGAAGATATAACGTCTAGAGGAAAAGTTCCAATTATAGCTGGAGGAACAGGTCTCTATATCCAATCGCTTATATATGATTATCCTTTCGATGATGAAGCGGTGTCTAAAAAGACTGAAGAAGAAACGCGAATTAAATTAGCTGAGTTATCAAAGATGACGAATCAAGAATTGCATCAGTATTTAGCAAGTTTTGATAAACCGTCTGCTCATGATATTCATCCAAATAATCGAAAAAGAGTCCTTAGAGCGATTGAATATTACTTAAAAACAAAAAAACTTATAAGTTCTCGCAAGAAAGTGCAACAATTTACAGAAAATTATGATACATTATTAATAGGGATTGAAATGTCGCGCAAAACATTATATGCAAGAATAAATAAACGTGTGGATATTATGTTGAGCCACGGATTATTTAGTGAAGTGAAGATGCTTATTGAGCAAGGCTATGAATCATCTCAAAGTATGCAAGCTATCGGCTATAAGGAGCTTGTACCTGTTGTTAAAGGGAATTTAGCTTTAGATGACGCAGTTGAAACTTTAAAACAACATTCAAGACAATATGCTAAGCGACAATTGACATGGTTCAAGAACAAGTTAAATGTTCAATGGTTTGATAGAGAGAAAATGACACTTCAAATGATGTTAGATGAGATTACAACCCAAATAAATAAAAGGAGTTCTAAACATGATTGCAAACCACAACATCCAAGATCAAGCACTAGAGAACTTTAAAGCACAACAAACTGAAGTCACTGTGTTCTTTTTAAATGGCTTTCAAATGAAAGGTATTATTGAAGACTTTGACAAATACATGATTAGCTTAGTTTCTCAAGGTAAACAACATTTGATTTACAAACATGCGATCAGCACATTTACTGTTGAACCTGAAACAACAAACTCAGAAGAAACAGCAAGTAGTGAAGAATAAGTTGTAATTAAAGTGCAATGTTGTAAGTTCTTAAGAGCGTAGACAGCGGTCTTAAAGACGATGTAACTTGCAATAACTCATCAAATTCCAAGCACTTTTGAACAAATAGAGGAATGTTTGTAATAAAAAGCCTCATTATAGAGTTACAAGAATTAAAATGTACTCTGTAATGAGGTCTTTTTTTATGATATTAAAGATAATTATAGTAGTTTTTCGATGTCTTTTTCTAATTGCGCTGGTTTTTTCTGAGGTGAGAATCGTCCTACAACGTTTCCGTCACGATCAACTAAGAATTTAGTGAAATTCCATTTGATTTTTTCATTTAACATACCTTTAGCTGCGTCTGTTAAATAACGGAATAAAGGATGTTGATTTTCTCCTTTAACATCCACTTTTTCATGGATAGGGAATGTAACACCATAGTTAATTTTGCAATTTTGATTTGCTTCAGCACCTGAACCAGGTTCTTGACCTCCAAATTGGTTGCATGGAAATCCTAAAACAATAAATCCTTGCTCTTTATATTTATCGTATAATGCTTGTAAACCTTCAAATTGTGGCGTGAAGCCACATTCACTAGCAGTGTTAACAATTAGCATTACTTTGCCTTTGTAATCTTCTAATTTATAATCTTCACCATTAGATTTTTGAACTACAAAATCATAAATATTTTCCATAATATCACCCTTTCAAGTTATTTATAATTTAACATAATTTGCCTATATAGTCTTTGAATAAACACTGTGATAGAATATTTGAGAAACGTTTAAGAAGGAGATGTATAACATGACTCAGCAAATCACACACGATACAAAGAAAAGTTTAGAAACTGCTGTATTAGTCGGTGTACATGCTCAAAAAGATAATGAATTTAATTTTGATTCTACTATGGAAGAATTAAAAGCACTTTCTCTGACTTGTCAGCTTGAGGTCAAAGGTCAAGTTACGCAAAACAGAGAACAAGTTGATCATAAGTATTATGTAGGTAAAGGTAAAATTGATGAATTAAAAGCTTTTATAGAATTTCATGACATAGATGTTGTAGTTACCAATGATGAGTTAACTACCGCACAATCAAAAACATTAAATGATAATTTGGGCATAAAAATTATTGATAGAACCCAATTGATATTAGAAATTTTCGCGTTAAGAGCAAAAAGTAGAGAAGGTAAATTACAAGTCGAACTAGCACAACTAGATTATTTACTTCCTAGACTTCAAGGACACGGTAAAAGCTTATCTCGATTAGGTGGCGGTATAGGTACACGTGGTCCTGGTGAAACGAAATTAGAAATGGATCGCCGACACATTCGTACTCGAATGAACGAAATTAAACATCAATTACAAACAGTGGTTGAACATCGTGAACGTTATCGTAGCAAACGTGAACAAAATCAAGTATTCCAAATAGCATTAATAGGTTATACAAATGCTGGCAAATCTTCATGGTTCAATGTTTTGTCTGGAGATGAAACATTCGAGAAAGATTTACTCTTTGCTACCTTAGATCCTAAAACACGCCAAATTCAAATTAACAATGGTTTTAATCTAATTATTTCTGATACGGTTGGTTTTATACAAAAGTTACCTACGACTTTAATTGCAGCTTTTAAATCAACATTAGAAGAAGCAAAAGGCGCGGATTTATTATTACATGTGGTAGATGCGAGTCATCCAGAGTATCGTTCTCAATATGATACGGTAAATCGCATTGTTAAAGATTTAGATATGGATCAAATTCCGGAGGCAGTCATTTTCAATAAGAAAGATCAATGCGACGATACTGCAGATGAGCCTGTTTCACAGTCACCATCCGTATTTGTATCTAGTCGTGATAATGAAGATAAATCGAAAGTTAAAGATTTAATGATTAATCAAATTAAGTCTGCATTAACATATTACGAAGAGACAGTGCCAAGTACAGAAGCGGACAGATTATATTTCTTAAAGCAGCATACGTTAATTGAGACGATGGATTTTAATCCTGAAAATGAAGACTACATTATCAAAGGTTATAAAAAAGAGTAAAAGGAAGTCAGAAAGCATGTCAGATATTAATAAAATTATAGATGAGGTTGAAGCAACCTTAGTGCCATATTTTAAAGAAATTGAAAAAACTGCTTATATTAATCAAGAAAAAGTTCTGGATGCATTTCACCATGTGAAAGCAACAGAAAGCGATTTAACTGGAACAACAGGATATGGCTATGATGATTATGGACGAGATCATTTAGAGGAAATTTATGCTCATACATTTAAAGCTGAAGATGCGATTGTGCGTCCACAAATTATTTCAGGTACACATGCCATTACATTAGCGCTTCAAAGTACGCTCAAATACGGCGATGAGTTACTTTATATCACGGGAAGTCCTTATGATACTTTACTCGAAGTTATCGGGGTAAATGGTAACGGTATTGAAAGTTTAAAAGAACACGGCGTGACCTATAACGAAGTAGCGTTGAAAGAAGGACAAATTGATACGTCAGCAGTTTTAAATGCAATTAATGATAAAACTAAAGTGGTAGCAATTCAACGTTCCAAAGGATATGACCAACGTCCTTCGATTACTATTGACGAAATTGAGCAAGCGATTTCAGTAATTAAACAACAAAATCCACATGTGATTATCTTTGTCGATAATTGTTATGGAGAGTTTGTGGAACAACGTGAACCGATTGAAGTAGGTGCGGACTTAATCGCTGGCTCATTAATCAAAAATCCTGGTGGTGGATTAGCTAAAATTGGTGGATACATTGCTGGAAGACAAGATTTAATTGAACGATGTGGTTATCGTTTAACAGCACCCGGTATTGGGAAAGAAGCGGGTGCGTCACTGAATTCATTACAAGAGATGTATCAAGGTTTCTTCCTGGCACCACATGTGGTAAGTCAAAGTTTGAAAGGTGCTTTGTTTACAAGTTTACTACTTGAAAAGATGAACATGAGAACAGTGCCTAAATTCAATGCGAAACGAACGGATTTAATTCAAACTGTCCAATTTGATACAAAAGAACAAATGATTGCTTTTTGTCAAAGTATTCAACATGCGTCACCAATTAATGCACATTTCAGTCCGGAACCAAGCTATATGCCTGGATATGAAGATGACGTTATTATGGCAGCAGGTACTTTTGTGCAAGGTTCTTCAATCGAATTATCTGCAGACGGTCCGATTCGTCCACCGTATGAAGCATATGTTCAAGGTGGATTAACTTATGAACATGTCAAATTAGCAGTTACGCGTGCTGTACAATATTTAAATGAACAAGATTTGATTTAGATACTTTGAAAAAATGGCAGTGGAAGTTTTTTAATTTGAAAAGTAGCTTATAACCAATTGGTAATAGTGTGAAGTAAATTATATGTTAGAAAACCTAACATATTTTTGTAATAGTGCATAAACTATGCTAAATTATATACAAGTTCAAAAGTAGAGGTGAGGTTATAAATGTCTAACGATAAATTGAGACGTAATATGGCCGTGTTCTCTATGAGTGTTGTTTGTAAATTAACAGAACTCACTGCAAGACAAATCCGCTACTATGAAACACATGAACTTGTAATGCCTGAGCGTACTGAGGGAAACAAGAGATTGTTCTCGATGAATGATTTGGAGAGATTACTTGAAATTAAGTCTTTAATTGAAAAAGGATTTAATCTTAAAGGAATCAAACAAATTATTACAGACGACCAAGGACATTTAACTGAAGATGAACAACAAACTAGAAAAAGAATGATTGTAGACGCAACGCAGAAACCACACGGTGAAGCTTTGCCAATAAATCGTGGCGACTTATCACGGTTTATTAAATAAATATTTGGAGGATTTCTACCATGCCTAAACGTACATTTAGTAAAGATGACATTCGTAAGTTTGCAAAAGAAGAAAACGTTAGATATTTAAGATTACAATTTACAGATATCTTAGGTACAATCAAAAACGTTGAAGTACCAGTAAGCCAATTAGAAAAAGTATTAGATAATGAAATGATGTTTGATGGATCATCAATCGAAGGTTTCGTACGTATCGAAGAATCTGATATGTACTTATGCCCAGATTTAGACACATGGGTTATCTTCCCATGGACAGCTGGACAAGGTAAAGTGGCTCGTTTAATCTGTGATGTTTACACTACAGAAGGTGAACCATTTGCTGGTGACCCACGTAACAACTTAAAACGTGTCTTAAAAGAAATGGAAGATATGGGATACACAGACTTCAACCTAGGGCCTGAACCAGAATTCTTCTTATTCAAATTAGATGAAAAAGGCGAACCAACATTAGAATTAAATGATGATGGTGGATACTTCGACTTAGCACCAACTGACTTAGGTGAAAATTGCCGTCGTGATATCGTATTAGAACTTGAAGATATGGGATTCGATATCGAAGCAAGTCACCACGAAGTAGCGCCTGGTCAACACGAAATTGACTTTAAATATGCAGATGCTATTACAGCTTGTGACAACATCCAAACATTTAAATTAGTTGTAAAAACAATTGCACGTAAACATAACTTACACGCGACATTCATGCCTAAACCATTATTTGGTGTTAACGGAAGCGGTATGCACTTCAACGTATCATTATTCAAAGGTAAAGAAAATGCATTCTTCGATCCTAAAGGCGATATGCAATTAACTGAAGATGCTTATCACTTTACTGCAGGTATCTTAAATAATGCACGTGGATTCACAGCTGTGTGTAACCCATTAGTAAACTCTTATAAACGTTTAGTTCCTGGTTACGAAGCACCTTGTTATATCGCTTGGAGTGGTAAAAACCGTTCACCATTAGTACGTGTGCCATCTTCAAGAGGATTATCAACTCGTATCGAAGTACGTTCGGTTGACCCAGCTGCTAACCCTTACATGGCATTAGCAACAATCCTACAAGCTGGTTTAGATGGAATTAAGAACAAAACTAAAGTCCCAGAACCAGTCAACCAAAATATTTATGAAATGAACCGTGAAGAACGTGAAGCTGTAGGCATCCAAGACCTACCTTCAACACTTTACACTGCTTTAAAAGCTATGCGTGAAAACGAAACAGTTAAAAAAGCATTAGGTAATCACATTTACAATCAATTTATTAACTCTAAATCAATTGAATGGGATTATTATAGAACTCAAGTTTCTGAATGGGAACGCGATCAATACATGAAACAATATTAATTCGCTAAGCAAATCGGGGAAAGACTTAGTGGTATAAGGAGTTAAGGCATTGTGCCTTAGCTTCTTTTTTGTGTTTGAAAAGCTATTTTTGTCGACCACTTAATAATAAATAGGAGAGTTGGTCGACATTTGGTCGACAACAAAAAAATTTTATAATATATTATTCCAAAGCGAAAGAATTTTTGAGAATTAAATTTGAAGTCGCTTTGTACATTCTATAATAGACTTGATTAAAATGTGATAAAAATTATATAATATAACAAATTAAATGAATGCAAGCTGAACAACTATATAGTTTACCAATACAAGTAGATATCGTACTTAATTAAGTATTTAGTAAGGAGATGCACTATGAGTAGAGATTTGAGAAGAAAGTTAACTTTTTATATTAATGTAGTTACTTTATTGTTAGCTATGGTTAATTTTTTTAAGAAATAAAAGTAGTGTTTAAATTTATGAAAATCAACAGGGACCAAATATCTCTATATTTAACGATAGGGGATATTTATATTAGCGTTACTTGCTTTAATATCTAGCTTTATAAATTAAGTTTAGAACCATAAATATTAATTTAGAATAGATGGAGTGAGACAACATGGGTAACATAACAATCCATATTGATGAAAAGTTTATGAATAAATTGATTGAAGATAAACTAGAGAATCTATTGCAAAATTATAAGAGACAATATGCTTCAGTAGGTATTAAAGATTTAGTAACTTTAACAGGATTAAGTAAATCAACACTTCAAAATAAAATAGTTTGTGAACCTGAAATAGTCGAAGTAACTCGCCGGATTGGATCTAGAGTAATATATCTTTATCCACAAGTGCTTGAAGCTTATCAAAAAGTTATTAATAGAATAGGCGTATGATAAAGGGCAGTACTTTAAACTATAGGTGACTAAGTTAATAAAACAAAGTATAATATTGTATTATACTAGTTAAAATTCAATATTAACGTGGTAGTGAATGTGATTAACATGATTGCTTAAATTTTTATAAGGAGAATAAAAAAGTGGAATTTAATATTAAAGTCACTATAGAAAAACGAGAACCATCTAAAAAAGAAAAAATTATAGCACTCTTTGGATTAATTGTAATTATAGCCGGTATTTATTATAAATTTCATTAAAAGAGGCCGGGACATAAAGTTCCAGGATAAGTAAATAAAGACAATTTCTATTGAAATAAAATAGAAATTGCCTTTTTTATAAATTTTTTGATTATTTTCAGCTCGTTGAGCTGTTACTTTTCTTATATTAAGTGCCATTAGCACAAATCCTAGTTCTCTTTTGGCTTTGTTTATCCCTCGAACAGACATTCGAGTGAAACCCAAAATAGCCTTCATAAATCCAAAAACAGGTTCCACATCAATTTTTCTTTGACTGTAGATGGTTTTTGTTTTTGGTTCTGAAAGCTTTTTATTAATTTGGGCTTTAAAAAATTCCCAATTATAATTCTTCATTATTTTTTTATTTGTTTTTGAATTGAAGTTCATACATTGGTGTTTCAACGGACATTCTGAACAATCATCACATTCATATAATTTAAAGTCTCGTTTAAAACCATACTTATCATGGCGATAGGCATATCTTTTGAATCCTAGTCTTTTATTGTTCGGACAAATGAATTCATCGTTAATTTCGTCATAATCCCAATTTTGAGTATTAAAGATGTCACTTTTATATTTTTTAGTTTTATCTTTTATAAACATTCCATAAGTTATGAGTGGCGTTAGATTAAAATTATCTATAATTGTCATATAATTTGATTCGCTACCATAACCTGCGTCAGCTACAAAATATTCAGATAAATGACCGTAGGTCTCTAGAATTGAATTTAAAAATGGTATCATCGTTCTTGTATCAGTGGGATTTTGATACACGTTATAAGATAAAACAAATTGAGAATTTGTCGCTATTTGTAAATTATACCCTGGCTTGAGTTGTCCGTTTTTCATATGATCTTCTTTCATTTTCATAAATGTGGCATCATTGTCTGTTTTAGAATAACTATTTCTATTTTTTAAAATAGATTTTTGGACTTCATATCTATGCTTTCGCTCAGAGTAATCATTAATTTGTTTTTTTGTATTTTTTAATTTTAGTTCTTTTAAGCCGTATTTGTTTTCTTATTTTAGTACATTTTTCATTATCAATATGTTGGTTTAAATCTTCGATTTTTTATCTAAATGACTACCAATCAAATCTATTTCTTCTTTTGTTAAGTCATTATCGTGATCTGTTTTAATCTCAGGTATGATTTTATTTGTCACCAATTCATGATAGAGTGCTTTAGAATCTTCATTCATCCTTGACTCATGATTTTGAATACTCTTTTTCCATACAAATGTATATCGATTAGCATTCGCCTCAACTTTCGTGCCATCAATAAAAATGGCCTGATTATCTATAAGATTTTGTTTCAAACACTGACTATGAAATTGAATAAATAATGATTCTAATAAAGCATCTACTTTTGGATTTACTCTAAATCGATTAATCGTTTTATAAGAAGGCTTTTGATATTGTGATAGCCACATCATTCGGATGCTGTCATTAAGTAATTTTTCTATCTTGCGCCCTGAAAACACAGATTGTGTGTAGGCGTATAGAATTACTTTTAACATCATTTTTGAATGGTATGATGTTGCACCACGATGATGTCTGAATTCATCGAATTCAGTCTTAGGGATTGTTTCAACAATATCATTTACATGTCGTGAAATATCATTTGTGGGGAAAAGAACTGAAGTTTCCATTGGTAGAGTAAGTTGAGTCATGTTATAATCTTTATACAAAAGGCACCTCGTTAATTTAGTTTAGTGATGTTTATTAAATTATACGAAAGGGCCTTATTTTTTTAAAGTATTTCGATGTAAAATTACATATATATACAAAGTATTTTGGCGAGACTCTTGACGGAACAGGACAAGCTGAAGACTACAGGCTGAAGCTGTCCCCTAAGAAAGCGAGCCAACAATACGAAGTATTGTAAAAAAGAAGCCAGTAAATGAATTTATAAAAACTCATTTACTGGCTATTTTGCTAGGAATTATGTCCCAGGCTCTTTTCAGATGTTAAATTAACTCTAATAACTTATCTACATTTTCTTCGGTAGTAGCCCAACTTGTCGCAAATCGTACGACACGATGATTATCATCATATTTCTCCCAAATCGCGAACTTCACTTTTTGTTTCAATTCATTAATTTTTTCTTCACTAAGCACGAAGAATTGTTGATTGGTAGGTGAATCGAAGTAAAGTTGATAGCCTTTTTCTAGGAATCCTTTTTTCATTTTATTAGCCATATTGATGGCATGACGGCTAATATCTAAATATAAATTATTAGTGAATAATTCTAGAAATTGTACACCTACTAAGCGACCTTTAGCGAGTAATGCACCATGTTGTTTGATTCGAGTGGTAAAGTGTTTGGGTTCATTGTTTTTAGTGAATACGATGGCTTCGCCACAAAGTGCACCAATTTTTGTACCACCTATATAAAAGATATCGCAGTATTTAGCAATATCTTCAAAAGTCAAATCACTTTGATCACTCATTAAGCCATAACCTAAACGTGCACCGTCCATAAATAGTGGTACTTGATGTTCTTTGCACGCATCAGAAAGATTTTTCAATTCTTCTTTACTATATAAAGTACCGTATTCTGTTGGATTAGAAATATAGACCATTCCAGGAAAGACCATGTGTTCACGTTTGAAATCATTATAAAACGTATCTAGATATTCATTTACTTCTTTAGGTCTGATTTTACCTTCATGAGATGGTATCGCTAACACTTTATGACCGCTAAATTCAATTGCACCACCTTCGTGTACAGCGACATGACCTGTATCCGCTGAAATTACACCTTCATATGGTTCCAACACCGAATTAATCACAACTTGATTGGTTTGAGTACCGCCAACTAAGAATCGCACAGTTGCTTCTGGACAATTGATAGCAGTTTTTATTTGTTCAGCCGCTTGTTTTGAAAATTGGTCATCCCCGTAGCCAGAGGCCTGGATAAAATTGGTTTCGAGTAATCGTTGTAATACTTTTTCATGTGCACCTTCAAGGTAGTCATTTTCAAAAGAAATCATATTAAACCCTCCATGTTATAAATAGTTTAATTATTCTGAAAATTAAATAGAATGTCTTTAGTATACAATAGTTTAAGTACTATGTGAATTGAATATTTAATATATATAATTGTAAGCGTTTTATTAAAAGTATAGTACTTTGTGTAAATTTATTTGCGATTTAAATGTAAAAAGACTATGATTTAATCAAATAAGTAAAATAGGAGTGTTATATCATGAGTAAAGTTAAATTTAAAAAGATTCAAGAACAAACGCTTGAAGAGCTTGAAAATAAAATTAATACCTTTCTTGAAAGTGAAGAAGGAAGTCAATATGAATTATTAAACATTTCAGTTGATAAAATAGAAGAGCGTAGATTTCCAAACAATGAAGAAGTATTAAACGCAATTTTAATTTTGAAGGCGAATTAATTTAATAGCTTGATACAATTTATAAAAATTTAAGATTGAAACAGGAGTATTATATTATGAAATTTATGTTTGGCCCTGACTTAGGAACCATATTTACGATTTTATTAGCATTAGGTTTTATTGTTAACCTAGTATTAGCTTTTATCATCATCTTTTTAGAGAGAAATAGAAGAAGTGCCACGTCAACTTGGGCATGGCTATTCGTATTATTTGTCTTACCATTAATCGGGTTTATTCTATATTTATTCTTTGGAAGAACGGTTTCTAAACGTAAAATGGAGAGAAATAATGGTAAAGAGTTAGATACTTTTAAAGATGTTGTTGAAAAACAAGTTAAAGCGCTTGATGCACATAATTATCAAACAGATAATGAACAAGTTAAGAAGCATCGTGATCAAATTAGAATGTTATTAAACAAACAAGATGCGTTTTTAACTGAAGATAACAAAGTTGATTTATTCACGGATGGAAACAAATTGTATGACAAAGTCATTGAAGATATCTATAACGCAAAGGATTACATACATCTAGAGTATTATACTTTTGAACTTGACGGTTTAGGTAAACGTATTATCGATGCTCTAGAAACGAAGCTTAAAGAGGGCTTAGAAGTAAAGATATTATATGATGATGTCGGTTCAAAGAAAGTAAGAATGTCAAAATTTGAACATTTTAAATCTATAGGAGGAGAAGTTGAAGCCTTCTTTGCCTCTAAATTACCGTTAATTAATTTTAGAATGAACAACCGTAATCACAGAAAGATTATTGTGATAGATGGTCAAATAGGTTATATCGGTGGTTTCAATATTGGCGATGACTATTTAGGTTTGGGTAAACTCGGTTATTGGCGAGATACGCATCTTCGAGTAGAAGGCGATGTTATTGATGCATTACAAATCCGTTTTATTTTAGATTGGAATTCACAAGCACATCGTCCACAATTTGAATATGATGATAAGTATTTCCCTAAAAAGAAATCACATCCTGGAAAATCAGCTATTCAAATTGCTTCAAGTGGCCCAGCTGTTGAATTGCATCAAATTGAATATGGATATACTAAAATGATCATGAGTGCTAAGAAATCGATTTACATGCAAAGTCCATATTTTATTCCGGATCGTTCTTATATCAATGCATTGAAAATGGCAGCTAATGCGGGTGTTGATGTGCATTTAATGATTCCAAGTAAGCCTGACCATCCATTTGTATATTGGGCTACTTACTCTAATGCTGCAGAGTTACTAGAGAGTGATGTTAAAGTTTATACTTATGAAAATGGCTTTATCCATTCAAAAGTAATGATGATTGATGATGAAATTTGCAGTGTTGGTTCAGCAAACATGGATTACCGTAGTTTTGCACTTAACTTTGAAGTGAATGCTTTTGTTTATGATCAAGACATTGCAAAACAAATCAAAAAAGCATATGAAGAAGATATTGAAAAAGCGCATTTATTAACAAAAGAGGAATACGATAAACGACCAGTGTCTATAAAGATTAAAGAAGATATTGCTAAATTAGTATCACCAATTTTATAGATTAGTATGTAAGCAAATGTTGTAATCATAAAGAATTTAGTAAAATTGCTAACGTACGTATATCAAATTTAGATAAGCATTCACATCCATACAGGAATGGAACAATGAATTCAAAAATGAATTCTGTTCCATTCCTTTTTTATATGACAAATGTCATAAAGAAGTTATGACAAAATGAACTAATATGAAATAAATAAAACTGCTAAAGTAAGCGTATAACATAAAAGGATGTGATGGCGTAATGATAAAAATAGAAAACTTATCTAAATCATTCGGAAAAAAGAAGGTACTTAAAGATTTATCCATCAATATTGAAGAAGGATTATGTACTGCACTAATCGGTAAAAACGGTGCTGGGAAGTCTACTTTAATCGATATCTTAATTGGACATAAACATCCAAATAGTGGTTCGATTAATGACACACTTGACCTTACAGAATCACATAACATTGGTATATTATTCCAACAAACAAATTTGCCATCATTAATTAAAGTTAAAGAGCTATATCATTTATATCAAAGTCTATACACGAATCATTTATCATATGAAGAATTTAAATTACTCACACAATTTTCTGATGACCAATTAAATCAATTTGCGAGTAAATTGTCTGGTGGGCAAAGACGTTTGTTAGATTTTGTGCTTACACTGGTAGGTAAACCTAAATTTTTAATATTAGATGAACCCACAACTGCTATGGATGTAGAAACACGTGAGCATTTTTGGCAACTTATCTTTCAACTTAAACAGCAAAATATAACTATACTTTATACGTCACATTATATTGAAGAGGTAGAACGCATGGCGGATAGGGTTGTTTATTTAGAACATGGAAAAGTCACACTTGATGACACACCTCACAATATTTTATTTAGTCAAAATAATTCTGTTATTGAATTAACGAAATATAATCATGACATTTATCAAGCACTATCTTCAACTTATAATATTGAAATTATGAATCAAATTTTGAAAATACAAACAGATAATGTACAAAAAGTAATTACTGATTTAATGCGCTTAAACGCAGATTTAAATCAAATGACAATCTATAAAAAATCGTTATTAGAACTTATATTTTCAAATGATGAAAGTGAGGCGAATTAAGTTATGGCTAATGTTATTATTTTATTAAAGACAGAGTATAAAATGATTTTTCGACGTAAATTATCTTCTTTTATGGAATTTATTTTTCCCTTAGCTTTTTATTTGCTATTTACCTCATTAATTGACTTACCGGAAGCTGAGAAAAAAATCTTCTATAAAGAATATATGTATAGTATGACAGTATTTAGTTTAATGGGTTTCTGTATGATGCAATTTCCGTTAGAAATTATTGAGGAGAGAAATAATGGATGGTACAAAAGATTAATATCGACACCAGTCACTACTTTAAATTATTATATAGCTAAAGTGTTGAAAACAATGACCTTGTTTTTAGCTTCAATTCTGTTATTATTCAGTGTTGCACATTTTTATAAAGGCGTGGATTTGAGTACAGGTGAGTGGTTCCTATCAGGCATTTCATTGTGGCTAGGTGCTAGTATGTTTTTAACATTAGGTCTTGTTTTTACACAATTTAATGAGACTCAGAAAGCGAGTAGCATTGCTAATCTTATCAATATGGTATTAGCTATTGTAGGTGGACTTTGGTTCCCAATCAGCACGTTTCCTAAGTGGTTGCAACATATTTCGAAATACACACCGACCTATCATTTACGTCATTTAGCGCTAGAACTAGGTAAAGGAAATGGATTGAACGGTTATTCATTTTTAATTTTAGTAATATATAGCATTATTTTCTTAATGATTGCATTGATTATTAATCATAGAAAAGAGGTGGAATAATTGAAACGAAGTTTGGGTGCTAAAATGGGAGAAATATCTTCATTAATATATCTAATATTTCCTTATTATGGGGTATATTTGACGATTCATCGACATGATTTCCTATTAAATTTAATTGTCGTTATTGTTTTTACAATAGCTTACGCAGGGTTAATCCTTTTTCATGAAAAATTAAGACATACTACTAATTTGATTTTATTATTCATTCACTTTTTAGCGATAATTTATTTTGTTTATGCTTTTGCACCAACCTTGTCATTATTCTTTTTCTTTAGTGCATTTGCTCTACCTTTTCTATTCAAAGTAGGTGTAAAATCGTTAGAATTTATAATGCTAATTAGTTCTATGATTGCATGTATTATTATCACGATTTTAACGACTAATCATTTTTATGTACTAACTATTTTGATATACTATATCGTTATTTTGGCAGTACTGTTTGGTAATTTTAGGGTGATGAAAGAAAGAGCATTTCGCCGACAAATCGAAGAGAAAAATCAATATATTAACGTATTAATAGCAGAAAGAGAACGTAACCGTATTGGTCAAGATTTACATGATACACTTGGACATGTATTTGCGAGTTTGAGTTTAAAATCTGAGTTAGCAGTTAAGTTAATAGACAAAGATCCAGAGAAAGCGAAAGAAGAAATCGATAATATTAACGAAATTTCTAAAGAAACATTAAAAAAAGTTAGACATATCATTGAAAATTTAAAGGTTCAAAGTTTTGAAGAAGAAATTCAAGCTATCAATCATACTTTGAAAGATACTAATATTCATTTTTATTTTGAAAATAAAAGAGGGGCAAGTGCACTAAATCCAACTAAGCAATCCATCATTTCAATGATATTAAGAGAAGCAGTCAATAATACTATTAAACATGCGGATGCTACTGAAATTGATGGCAAAATAGAAGCTGGTTCAGATAAGATTAAGTTAATTATTAGTGACAATGGTAAAGGGATTAAAAATCCTGATGAAATAAACCTTAAAAGTATAAATGAAAGAGCCGCATTATTAAATGGTACAGTTGAAGTTACTTCAATCAATGGCACAACTGTTACAATCACTATTCCGAGAGAAGGTATACAATGATTTCAATCGTAATCGCTGAAGATCAGAATATGTTACGTAAAGCAATGATACAATTAATTGAATT
This sequence comes from Staphylococcus taiwanensis, assembly GCA_020544305.1. Taxonomy (NCBI): domain Bacteria; kingdom Bacillati; phylum Bacillota; class Bacilli; order Caryophanales; family Staphylococcaceae; genus Staphylococcus; species Staphylococcus taiwanensis. The sequence goes on along the minus strand of CP058667.1, from coordinate 1,554,267 downwards.
TCATGAAGATATGAAAGTGGTAAGTGATTTTGAAAATGGTTTAGATACATTGAAATTTATTGAAACAAACCAACCAGATATTGCTATTTTAGATGTTGAAATTCCGGGGCTTACTGGATTAGAAGTTTTATCCAAAGTAAGAGAAAAAGGTATTAATATTAAAGTGATTATCGTTACGACTTTTAAACGCCCCGGTTACTTTGAAAAAGCAGTGGCTAACGATGTTGACGCATACGTTCTAAAAGAAAGGTCTGTAGATGACTTGGTCAATACCATTCATAAAGTAATGAATGGTGAGAAAGAGTATAGTACTTCTCTAATGACGTCTTTATTAAAAGAATCAAATCCGTTGACACACAAAGAACAAGTAGTATTACGTGAAATTGGTGAAGGTTTAGGTAGTAAAGAAATTGCAGATAAGCTATATCTTTCTGATGGTACAGTTAGAAATTATACATCAAATATTATAGATAAATTATTAGCGGACAACCGATTTGATGCATGGAAAAAAGCAATAGCTAAAGGCTGGATATAATTATTTTCCAGCTTTTTGTGATTCTAAATTATCTACGTGCGTAGCTAATAAACGTAATACTTGGGCAACTTTATCTGGTGGTGTGTCATTAGCTAATGTGTGTTCAAAAACATTACCGTTAGGTGTTTGTACTTTATAAATAAGGCCGTGCGTATCGATAATAATATCTATAATTTCCATCATTCCCACCTCTTTATTAATTTTTAATTTTGAGGTTTCTAATCATTATCATTTAATAGTGAATAAAAAACTAAAAATTGTGATAAATTAATTTATTTGTAAATTAATTATATATAAGTTGTTTCTTATACATACCACTCTCAATTTAAATTAACCCTAAATAATAAAAAAATGTTAACTAGATTAGACCAGTTAACATTTTATTTATGTTTTCTTTTGCGTATTATATTTTGAATGATGTAAACAATAAATCCAACTAAGACACCTAAAACCACTGCTACAACTACTGATACTATGATAGGTAATTTGTAAACGATTTGAAGGATAACTCCTACAATAATTGCAATGACTACAGCTATTATTGTCACTAAATTTTCATTTTTTTCTTCCACGATGGTTCACTCCTAACTTCATTATTATACCATGTTATATTCCAATATTTCACTTATTGAGTGAAACGTGATGGCGTTCATTTTTATGAGTTAAAACAAGAGATTGACGATTATAATCTTATTCTATATTATATTTAAGTATTGAAAATAAAAAGCAGGTGACATCTTTGAATTCCAAGAAATCATTAAGTATTATTGTCTTAGCAGTACTAATCATTGGCGTTTTAGCTTTCCAGTTTATAAACCATACAGGTCCCTTTAAAAGTAGTGGAAACCAATCCTCAACCAATAGCACAGAATTGAGCGGTAAAGAAAAAGTTCATGTTGAACGTGTGGTTGACGGTGATACTTTTGTAGCTACTAAGAAAGATGGAACAGAAATCAAAGTAAGATTAATAGGTATAGATACGCCTGAAACAGTAAAACCAAACACGCCAGTCCAACCTTATGGTAAAGAAGCCTCAAATTATAGTAAACAACATTTAAACGGCAAAGATGTATATCTTGAATACGATAAAGAAAAAGAAGATCGATATGGACGTACATTAGCCTATGTATGGTTGGATAAAGACACGATGTATAATGAAGAATTAGTTAAAAAAGGTTTGGCCCGCGAAAAATATTTCTCACCAAATGGTAAATATCGCAACGTTTTTGAAAAAGATGAACAACAAGCTAGACAAGATAAAGTAAATTTATGGAGTTAAAAAGAAAGCGATTAGTAGATTCATCTTAGTAGATGACTACAAATCGCTTTTTCCATAATTAATTATTGAAACTTTCAATAATTTTAGTTACTTGATCTTCTGATAGTGGATGTTTAGATAAATCTATTGCATTTTTAATTACAGCTTCTAAAGAAGATTTTGTTGAAACAGTATCAACATATTGTTCTCTTTCCTCAGTGCCTTCAATAATGTTAACACTACCATCGCTAAAGTATACAACGCCAATACTTTGGACTTTGTGGTTAAAGTGATTTTCAATACCATCTTTCAAAATCTTAGAATTAATAGAAGCTTGTTCATATGGATCATGGTCATAAAAATCATATACAACACGATTGTTTTGAATCTTTTCTATAAAAGTGTAAATATCACTACGTGGTGAATCAAACTGGCTGTGATATTGTTTACTAATATAGTGTCCAACAACTTGATTGACATCACTTGATTCAATTGTCATCTCATCTGAAACGGGTGCATCAAAATGGTAAAACGTTTTTTGTTTCCAATTTTTCACATCAACATTGATTAAACCCACATCTGATACAACGATGTAATCGAAAGTTCTAGCGTATTCAAAAAATGGGTGCTTTGTTGCTAAATTACTAGTAGTGATAATATCGTAATATTTTAGGTTACCTTGTTCCTTATATTTATCTAGGATGCTAGTTAATACATGTTTTGCATTGCGTTTCGCATGAGAACTTACATCGTTATTTGAACTAAGCATTTGATTTTTTAATTCTAAATTTTCATTACTTAGCATCGCGTTCTTTGTCACCATTTGATTTCTGGCGTACATTTCTGTATCTACTCTATCTTGCATATAACGTTGATTAAGTATAAATGCTAAGATTAGAACTACGATGATAACTAACAAGATAATTGTTAACGTCATATTTAATCACCTTCGTCAATTTTTTATATTTTACATCAAATTATTTTTTAGGAAAATTAAGAAATTGATATAAAACAACATATAAATTATATACATTATATTTACATAGTTCAACAATCAGGAAATGAAGTCAAATAGTATGAACTATCATGATTTAATATTTAAAGCGAATTCAGATACACATATTTAACATGATACTTTATTTCATTAAATCTACATTTGAAAATAATTAAGGCAAAATGTATAATGATTGTTATGAAAGCGTTTCCTAAAGGAGGTAGTGTAATGAATAAGGAACATCAAGAACACGTAGAAGAACTAGTTAAAACATTAAAAAGTCAATGTCGCACTTCATTTAAATTTCATGGGGAAGTCGCTATGCAATTATTTTTGAATGATAATTTTAAACTACCTTCTAAAGTCGACATTTGTGTAGAACGTAAACATCTTGTAGAAGTTTTAAGAGTAATACCAGCAAATTATAATTATAATTACTATGATAAAAATAACGATTTAATGGATAAGGATAAATTAAATGTACCAGAAGTGGCGCATATTGATGTAACCTATGATAATCAAATTGTTATGAATATTTTCATTTATGACGTTGTTAATGAAGAATGGATTTTTAGATTAGATAGTAATATTCGAATACCTAAGAATAGCATCTACTTTCACTCGCTTAAGTGGGGAGTTGACTACATCAAACCAGAAATAGTATTGATGTATGATTTATTAGATAATCAAAATTATCATCAATTACCCAATTATAAAATGGTACTTGATGCATTGAGTTATTATCAATTTGTTATTTTAAAAGTTGTAGTAGGGGAACATCGTATAAATGAAGCCTTAACACAAAGTAAATAAAACATAAAAAGAGCATCTAATATGTAAGAAATCTATTTCAATAGTAATGTCTTACGTATTAGATGCTATTAGTTATTTAGCATCATGTAAATTTTTTAAGCAAATACCGTGATAACAGTATTCATAAGTTGATAACACTGCTTTATCTGCATCTTCAATTGATATACCAAACATCATTGAAATTTCAGAAGCACCTTGGTTAATCATTTTTAAATTAATGTTTGATTCTGCTAAAGCGTGAGTGATTGTGTTCGCTGTACCTATAGATTTATTCATACCTTCGCCTACAATCATTAATATTGCTAAATCATGTTCAATACTTAGTTCATCTACATCACATTTTTTGCGAATGGCGTTTAACACATCTTTTTCTTTTCCTTTTAACTGATGCGTACGCATAATAATACTGATACTATCGATTCCAGAAGGCATATGATCGAATGAAATGTCATAGTCCTCTAAGATTTCAAGAACTTTTCGAGTGAAACCAACTTGTCTATTCATTAAGTATTTTTTGATATTAATGACAGTAAAGTCTTTATCACAGCTAATACCTATAATTACATTTTTATCATTAACATCACGTTCATGACGAATAAATGTACCTTTATCTTGAGGACGATTTGTATTCTTAATAACTACTGGAATTCTATGCTTATAAAGTGGTTGTAGTGCTTCATCATGGAACACACCGAAACCAGCATATGATAACTCACGCATTTCACGATAAGTAATTTCTTCAATAAGATCAGGATTTTTAATGACGTTAGGATTTGCTTTAAAAATTCCTGAGACGTCGGTAAAGTTTTCGTACAATGATGCTCTAACTCCTCGAGCAATAATCGCACCAGTAATATCCGAACCACCTCTAGGGAAGGTAACAACAAAATGATGTTTAGATACACCGAAGAACCCAGGGATAATGATTTTCCCTTCTATATCTCTAAGTTTATAAATTTTGTCATAAGATTCTTCCAAAATTTGTGCTTGTTGAGGTAAATCAGTTACTACTATACCTGCATCTTGTGGTGATAAATATGTTGTTTTATGACCTTGTGAATCGTTATATCTAGCGATTAATTGTGCATTAAAGTTTTCCCCACAAGATAATAGGGCATCATACAAGCGAGGTGGTTTATCTTTTAATGTTTCAATAATATGTTCTAATGTGTCGTCAATAACTTTTAATAGTGATGTTTCCATTTCTAATTCGTCTAATATATCAGCGTAACGTTGAATGATTTCACGCTTCTTATCTTGATAGTTAAGGTTATTTAAAACCTTTTCATAAAGGCGAATTAAAAGATCAGTTGTTTTAACGTCATCTTTATGCCTTTTGCCTGGTGCAGAAACAATAATGATTTTACGCTCTGGATCACTATTGACTATGTCTAGGACTTTTTTTATTTGAGTTGCATTTGAAACTGAACTACCGCCGAATTTTGCCACTTTCATATACCTAATCAACCTTTCTAAAAAATCAGAAAATTCTATTTAATTTTCTGATATCACGTGATAATATATATCTATGTATTTACAAATTATGTTAAAAAGCCCTATCCATTTACTATGGTTTAATAGTATACTAAATGTGAGTATATTTCAATAAAACAATTGTATTTCTCAGTAATACAAATCGGGGGGGAAGATAATCAAATGAAAGAATTAAACATTGCCTTACTTGGTCTAGGGACTGTCGGATCAGGTGTAGTAAAAATAATCGAAGAAAATCGACAACAAATTCAAGATACCCTTAATAAAGATCTTGTTATCAAGCACATTTTAGTGCGCAATAAAGCTAAGAAAAGACCTATAAATATTAGTCAATATCATCTAACTGAAGATGTTAATGAGATTTTAAATGATGAAACAATTGATATTGTTATAGAAGTTATGGGTGGTATCGAACCTACAGTAGATTGGTTGAGAGATGCATTAAAAAAAGGAAAACATGTCATCACAGCAAATAAAGATTTATTAGCAGTACATTTAAAATTATTAGAAGATTTAGCAGAGCAACAAGGATTAGCTTTGAAATTTGAAGCAAGTGTCGCAGGTGGGATACCGATTGTAAACGCAATAAATAATGGATTAAATGCTAATAACATTTCTAAATTTATGGGGATTTTAAATGGTACTTCTAACTTTATTCTTTCTAAAATGACTCGAGAACAAACTTCATTCGAGGAAGCATTGGATGAAGCCCAAAGATTAGGCTTTGCTGAAGCGGATCCTACTGATGATGTTGAAGGTATAGATGCAGCACGAAAAGTTGTTATTACATCTTATTTATCATTTAACCAAGTTATTAAATTAAATGATGTTAATGTTCGTGGAATTAGCAATACAACATTATCAGATATTAATGTAGCCGATAAATTAGGATATAAAATTAAATTAATTGGTAAAGGTACATATCATAACAGTAAGGTTGATGCTTCTGTTGAACCAACCCTAATACATAAATCTCATCAACTAGCCGCAGTTGAAGATGAGTACAACGCTATTTATGTTGTAGGCGATGCTGTTGGGGATACAATGTTTTATGGTAAAGGTGCAGGTAGTTTAGCTACTGGTAGTGCAGTAGTAAGTGATTTATTAAATGTTGCACTTTTCTTTGAATCTAATACACACACATTACCACCACACTTTGAATTAAAGACAGATGAAACGCGTGAATTAATGGATAATGATGATATCGTTTCAATTAAAGAAAAACTTAATTACTATGTTGTTATTAATAGTGAGACACCGATTGAAAAGTTTGAAAACGCACTGAAAGAAGCATTGCCATTCCATAGATCACTTCAAATAGCACGACGTGATGAAGAAACGTATGGTGTTGTAATTGTTGGTTTAGACCAATCACCTGAACAATTATTAAATAAAGCTAGCTTTAATATTGAAAAAATTTATCCAGTCGAAGGGGTTTAATGATTATGAAAAGATGGCAGGGCTTAGTAGAAGAGTTTAAAGAATATTTACCAGTCAATGAAGACACACCCAAACTAACTTTAAATGAAGGACACACGCCTTTAATTCACTGTGAAAACCTATCGCAACTGTTAGATATTGACTTATATGTGAAATATGAGGGAGCCAACCCTACAGGTTCTTTTAAAGACAGAGGTATGGTTATGGCTGTAACTAAAGCAAAAGAACAAGGTAAAAAAGTAGTGATTTGTGCTTCAACTGGTAATACTTCTGCTTCAGCTGCAGCATATGCAGCAAGAGCAGGATTGAAAGCAATTGTTGTCATACCAGAAGGTAAAATTGCACTCGGAAAATTATCTCAAGCAGTAATGTATGGAGCTGAAATAGTATCTATTGAAGGTAACTTTGATGAAGCTTTAGAAATAGTTAAAGAAATTGCAGAAAATGACGAAGAAATTGAATTGGTTAACTCTGTAAACCCTTATCGTATTGAAGGCCAAAAAACAGGTTCATTTGAAATTGTTGAACAATTAAAGCAAGCGCCTGATATTTTAGCTATTCCAGTAGGAAACGCCGGTAATATAACAGCTTATTGGAAAGGGTTCAAAGAATACCATGACAATAAAGGTAGTCAGTTACCACGTTTATTTGGATTCCAAGCTGAAGGTGCCTCTCCAATCGTTCAAAATAAAGTGATTAAAAATCCAGAAACGATTGCTACTGCTATTCGTATAGGTAATCCAGCGAGTTGGTCTAAAGCAACAGCTGCGTTAGAAGAATCTAACGGATTAATTGACAGTGTTACTGATGAAGAAATTTTAGAAGCATATCAATTAATGACGTCTAAAGAGGGTGTATTTAGTGAGCCTGCGAGTAACGCATCAATTGCTGGTTTATTAAAATTACATCGTGCCGGTCAATTACCAAAAGGTAAAAAGGTTGTTGCAATTTTAACTGGTAACGGTTTAAAAGATCCAGATACAGCTATTTCAATTTTGGACAATCCAATTCAACCGCTTCCTAACGATAAAACGAGTATTATTGATTACATCAAAGGGGCTTTATAATATGGGCGAATATCTTCATTTGAAAATACCAGCTTCTACAGCGAATCTAGGCGTTGGTTTTGATTCAATAGGTATGGCGATAGATAAATATTTAAATCTTTATGTTAAATCAATTGAAGGTAGCGAATGGGAATTTGAATATTTAAATGATGAAATAGATTCACTTCCAAAGAATAAAGATAACTATGTTTATAAAATTGCGCAACAAGTTGCATTAAAATATAATGTTGAACTGCCAAATCTTAGCGTTCAAATGAGAAGTGACATCCCACTTGCAAGAGGATTAGGATCTTCTGCATCTGCATTAGTGGGTGCATTATATATCGCCAATTACTTTGGCAATATCCAATTATCAAAGTATGAATTACTTCAATTAGCTACAGAATTTGAAGGGCATCCAGATAACGTTGCGCCGACAATTTATGGCGGATTATTGGCTGGTTATTACAATCCAGATACTAAAGAAACCAATGTAGCACATATTGACGTTCCAAATGTAGATGTGATACTCACAATTCCACCATATGAGCTAAAAACTGAAGATTCTCGAAATGTTTTACCTGACAAATTTTCACATAAAAAAGCAGTTCAAAGTAGTGCGATTAGTAATACAATGTTGTGTGCTCTAATTCAACATAATTATGAATTAGCTGGGAAAATGATGATGCAAGATGGATTTCATGAACCGTTTCGACAACATCTCATTCCCGAATTTGAACAGGTAAAAAATTTAGCAGAACAATTTGATGCATATGCAACAGTAATAAGTGGCGCCGGTCCAACCATATTAACGTTAAGTCGTAAAGAAAATAGCGGGAAACTTGTTAGGGCTTTAAGACATGAAATAACAAATTGTCATTCTGAATTAGCTACTATAAATGAAGTTGGTGTAGTAGAGGAAATTGTGTATCCTTAATCAATTTATTGTAAAATAAAAAAAGAGTAAAACTTGAAAGGAGCACAGCAACATATGGGTAATTACAAAGTTATCGTTATGGATATGGATGACACATTAATTAATAGTGATAATAAAGTGAGTGCAGAAACTAAAGATTATTTAATCAATATTCAGAACGAGGGATATAAGGTGATTCTTGCCTCAGGAAGACCAACTGAAGGTATGTTACCTATTGCTAAGGAATTGCAATTAGATAAACATGACAGTTATATTATTAGCTATAATGGTGGAAAGACCATTAATGTAGCAACTGAAGAAGTCGAAGTCAGTCAAAGTGTGACGAAAGACAATTTCGATAAAATTGCTGATTTTTGTAGAGAAAAGAACTTTTTAGTACTTACTTATCAAGATGGTCACATTATCCATGATGGTGATCATGAATATAGAGATATTGAATCTGAATTAACTGGATTACCAATGAAAAGAGTAGACGATATTAAAAAATATATTGTTGACGATGTACCAAAGGTAATGGGTGTTGATTATGCGGAGAATATTTCGAAAACACGTGATGCATTAAGTGGTTCTTTCAATTCTGAAATTGATGTTACAACTAGTAAGCCATTTTTCTTAGAATTTATGGCTAAAGGTGTTTCCAAAGGTAATGCAATAAAAGCTTTATGTAACAAGCTTGATATTCCATTATCTGAAGTAATTTGCTTCGGAGATAGTTTAAATGATCAATCAATGTTTGAAGTGGTTGGATATGCTGTAGCGATGGGTAATGCTAATGAAGAATTAAAAGCAATTGCAGATAAAGTGACATTAGATAATGACTCTAATGGCATACCAGTAGCATTAAAAGAAATTTTATAAATTTATAATTTAAAAAAGCATGAGAGTAAAATAGATTAATTTGATTCTTAAATGAATCTAAGACTATTAACTCTCATGCTTTTATCATTTTGCAGTGTGTGTCCACTCATGTTTACCTTTATAACGTTTAACATAAGCATAAATTTGGTCTGCTGCATAATCTAAGTTTGTATAAACAGTGATAGTAAAAGCTGATTGATTATCATCGAAAGGTTCATGACTAAACACATCTTTTAAATGATTAAATAAATTTTCCATTTGATCATGATTGAGACTTGGATATTCACGCAAAGTTCTTTTGAGTAACTGTCCATGTTTCTCTTCTAAAGATTGGACCACAATAACAAATCGCTCTTCATTTTTAATAACGTCATCAAATAAATTAGTTTGACCAACCATCTTGCTTCCCACCTCTAAGTCTTCATCTTTACTTTAATTATACTAGATATTTGTTTTTTCGAAAATAAGTTCTATTAATAACATAACAAAAGCGAAGGGAGTGAAATAGAATTCATTGAAATTCTACGTCCCACTCCCTACATAGTTGACTATAGGTGAAAAATTGATTTAATCATTTTTTCATTTCAGTCAGTTGATTCACTTTAATTTGTTTTAATTTATTTATTATGATAATGATGTGTAGAAATATCCATCTGGTCTAGCTTAACGAACTTAGTTTTTCTTATCATCTTATGTACAAAGAAAATCAATGCCAGAATGATGATAGGCAAAATATTAACGAAAAATTTACCGAAATTACCTGCAAACAAATCTCCAACAGAATTACCAAAATATAGGAATATTAGAGTAGCAAAGACTAAAATAGGTCCTAAAGGATATAATGGTGATTTATATGGTAATAGTTGTTTCACATCTTTACCTTGACGTTTAATTGCTCTTCGTAATCGAACTTGAGCCCACGAACTTGCTGCCCAAACGATAATAACTAAAGAGCCAATAATATTTAATAACCCGAATACTGCATTAGAATAGAAATTTGCGATAATGATAATAGCAACAATTAAAATATAAGTTGTTACTAAAGCACGTAATGGTAACTTAGTTTTTTGATTTAACTTACTTAAAAATTTAGGTGCTTGTTTTTCATCACTTAAAGAGAACAACATTCGACTTGTAGTGTAAACACCTGAATTTGTAGCTGATAATAATGAAGTTAAAATAACAGCGTTAATGACTGAAGCGGCAAATGCAATTCCGATTCTATCAAATACAATCGTAAATGGACTTTGTGAAACCGATTGGTTTTCATTTAATAATAGTGGATCAGTATAAGGAATAATTGCTGCAATCACACCAATAGACAAAACATAAAATAATAAAATTCTCCAAAATACTTGTTTTACAGCTTTAGGCATTGTTTTTTCAGGATTATCAGATTCGCCAGCAGTTACTGCAACGACTTCAGTACCTCCAACAGAGAATCCAGCAACGAGTAATACGCCTAAGAATCCTGAGATACCACCAACAAATGGCGCATCACCTTTAGTGTAGTTCTCGAAACCATATGAATGGCCACCTATAATACCGAAGATCATTAAGAAGCCGACAATGATAAATACAATGATAGTGACTACTTTAATGAGTGCTAACCAGAATTCAGTTTCCCCAAAGGCTTTGACTGTAAAGATATTTAATAGGAACACAATTGTGATAAATATTAAACTCCATGTTAAAGGACTGAAAAATTTAAATATATCCCAGTAATATAGTACATTTGAAGCAACCATTACATCCACACTTGAAACAAGTGACCACATAATGTAATAGAGCCATCCCATTGTAAATCCTAGTGAAGGATCTACAAATCGTGTCGCATATGAACTAAAAGAACCCGATACAGGATAAAAGGTAGCAAGTTCTCCGATTGATGACATTAAAAAATAAAGCATAATACCGATTAATAAATAAGCTAAAATAGCGCCTCCTGGACCAGCTTGTGAGACTACACTTCCTGTAGCTACAAAGAGTCCAGTACCAATAGCACCGCCAATAGCAATCATGGATATGTGTCTTGAGCTAAGACTACGTTTCATATTGTTATCTTCCATATGGTGTCTCCTATTTCCAAAATTTAAAATATACACACCATTTTAATGCTTTTGACGCTAGTATTCAATAACTTTTGAATAAAATGACTTAAAAATTTTAAATTTTCTGATTATTTAATGTGATTAGTGGAATGTTTTAACTATAAGGGATATGGGTTTAATTATAGTAGTTACTAGATTATAATAATTATTAATAACTGAAAGGGGAATTCATTATGTCAAAAGAAGATAATAAATTGACTGGCTTATTCGGGCATCCAGTTTCAGACAGAGAAAATAGTATGACAGCAGGTCCACGTGGTCCATTAATGATGCAAGATATATACTATTTAGAACAAATGTCACATTTCGATCGTGAAGTTATTCCTGAACGTCGTATGCATGCAAAAGGTTCAGGTGCTTTTGGGACATTTACAGTTACGAATGATATAACTAAATATACAAACGCTAAAATCTTTTCAGAAGTAGGAAAACAAACTGAAATGTTCGCACGTTTTTCAACTGTTGCCGGTGAACGTGGAGCAGCTGATTTGGAACGAGATATTAGAGGTTTCGCATTAAAATTTTATACTGAAGATGGTAACTGGGACTTAGTTGGAAACAATACACCCGTTTTCTTCTTCAGAGATCCTAAGTTATTCGTTAGTTTAAATCGTGCAGTTAAGAGAGACCCACGTACTAACATGAGAAGTCCTCAAAATAACTGGGATTTCTGGACGGGCGTACCTGAATCATTACACCAAGTTACTATTTTGATGTCAGACCGTGGAATGCCTAAAGGTTTCCGAAATATGCACGGATTCGGCTCTCATACTTACTCTATGTACAATGATGAAGGTGAACGTGTATGGGTAAAATATCATTTCAGAACACAGCAAGGTATTGAAAATTATACTGATGAAGAAGCAGCTGAAATTGTTGGTGGCGATAGAGATTCTTCACAACGTGATTTATATAATGCCATCGAAAATGGAGATTATCCAAAATGGAAAATGTATATCCAAGTAATGACTGAAGAACAAGCTAAAAATCATCCAGATAATCCATTCGATCTAACAAAAGTATGGTACAAAGGTGATTATCCATTAATAGAAGTAGGTGAGTTTGAATTAAATCGCAACCCAGAAAACTATTTCATGGAAGTAGAACAAGCGGCATTTGCACCTACTAATATTGTGCCAGGATTAGACTTCTCATCTGATAAAATGTTACAAGGTAGATTATTCTCTTATGGAGATGCGCAACGTTACAGATTAGGTGTTAATCATTGGCAAATTCCAGTTAACCAGCCTAAAGGCGTTGGTGTTGAAAACTTATGTCCATTCAGTCGTGATGGACAAATGAGATTTCTTGATGGTAACCAAGGCGGTGGACCACACTATTATCCTAATAATCAAGGTGTATATGATTCTCAACCTGAATATAAAAAGCCAGCATTTCCAGTAGATGGAGATGGCTACGAATATAATCAAAGACAAGACGATGATAATTACTTTGAACAACCTGGTAAATTATTCCGCTTACAATCTGATGAAGCAAAAGAAAGAATCTTTACTAATACAGCTAATGCAATGGATGGCGTTTCAGAAGATGTAAAACGTAGACATATACGTCATTGCTATAAAGCAGATCCAGAATATGGTAAAGGTGTTGCGAAAGCTCTAGAAATTAATATTAACGATATTGATTTAGAAGGTACAGATGACGAAACGTATGAGAATTTTAAATAAGCTAAATAATTTTTAATTGCGTATATTCATCCTATGTGGTAAAATTTTAAATCGTAAGTATTCCTAGTTAAACAAGAAAGGATGTTAGCTATGCGCGTTAATGTAACATTAGCTTGCACTGAATGTGGCGATCGTAATTATATTACTACTAAAAATAAACGTAATAATCCTGAGCGTATTGAAATGAAAAAATATTGCCCAAGATTAAATAAATACACGCTACATCGTGAAACTAAATAATAACTTATCTTTTAAATACGACAATAAAGATAAAGTAACCAAGAGGTTAAGACCATTTATAGAAGTCTTAACCTCTTTTTTAATACGCGTAACTTCATATTTATTTATATTGAATGAATAGGCTAATTGATTCGTATATATGGTAACGAGTTAGTTGCCTTCTTTTTAAAAAATAAATTTGAACAGTAAGCTTGTAATTTAGCGAACATATGTTATTATATAAAACGTAATTATTACGATTTGTAAAAATAAAAAGGAGTGCTAAGTATGGCAAAGAAATCAAAAATAGCAAAAGAATTAAAAAGAGAAAAACTTGTTAATCAATATTATGAATTACGTAAAGAATTAAAAGCAAAAGGTGATTATGAAGCACTGCGTAAATTACCTAGAGATTCATCACCAACTCGTTTAACAAGAAGATGTCGCGTTACTGGCCGTCCTAGAGGAGTAATGCGTAAATTTGAAATGTCACGAATCGCATTTAGAGAGCATGCCCATAAAGGTCAAATTCCTGGAGTTAAAAAATCTAGTTGGTAAAAAATTGAAGAATCGTACTTTAGTCCATTTACTTTATAATTAAAAGATTGTAAAGTATATAAGGGTGAGAAAATGAATGATTATGATGCGTTTTATTAAAATTGTTCGTTTTTTTATAATAAATAATCTTGTATAGGGGCTAAAAAGTATGAAAATTTTTGATTATGAAGATATTCAGTTAATTCCAAATAAATGTATCGTTCAAAGTCGTTCTGAATGCAGTACAGAAGTGAAATTTGGACCAAGAACATTTAAATTACCGGTTGTGCCTGCTAACATGCAAACGGTTATGAATGAAACGTTGGCCAAATGGTTTGCTGAGAATGATTACTTCTATATCATGCACCGTTTTGATGAAGCTACACGTATCCCATTTGTTAAATCTATGCAAAATGCTGGTTTATTTGCTTCAATATCAGTAGGTGTCAAAGAAAATGAATTCAAATTTGTTGAAGAACTAGCTGCACAAAATTTAGTACCTGAATACATCACGATAGATATTGCACATGGACATTCTGATTCAGTAATAAATATGATTAAACATATTAAAAAACATTTACCTGATGCTTTTGTAATTGCAGGAAACGTTGGAACGCCTGAAGGTGTAAGAGAACTTGAAAATGCAGGTGCTGATGCAACAAAAGTTGGAATTGGTCCAGGTAGAGTATGTATTACTAAAATTAAAACAGGCTTTGGTACTGGTGGTTGGCAGTTAGCCTCACTTAATATTTGCAGTAAAGCTGCTCGTAAACCTATTATTGCTGATGGTGGTCTAAGAACACATGGTGACATAGCTAAATCAATTCGTTTTGGTGCGAGTATGGTAATGATTGGCTCATTATTTGCTGCCCATGAAGAATCTCCAGGTGAAACTGTAGAATTAGACGGTAAACGTTATAAAGAATATTTTGGAAGTGCATCAGAATTCCAAAAAGGTGAACATAAAAACGTTGAAGGCAAAAAGATGTTTGTTGAACATAAAGGTTCTTTAAAAGATACTTTAACTGAAATGCAACAAGATTTACAAAGTTCAATCTCATATGCTGGTGGAAAAGATTTAAAATCTTTAACGACTGTTGACTATGTGATTGTAAGAAATTCTATATTCAATGGGGACAGAGACTAAAATTTGAGCGGTAGGTGTAACCTATTAAAAAATTTCTTTTATTTTCATTAGTGTTTTTGGCAATTACTATATTTATGCCACTAAATGAAAGTCAAACGCTAATCAATTTACAAAATGATGTAAGAAGCAAAATTCAACAAGTGATGAATGAAGATACAAGTGTCAAGAATAATACACTTAAAACACCTAAACAACAAGAATTCGCAATGAATAATGTCCAGTTAAACATGACTAAAAAAGATGTTGAAAGAAAGTTAGGGAAACCAAAAAGGATAACAACTAATGAGTATGGAACACGATGGTACACATATTACGATGGTGATTATGAAAACTTTGTGATGGTTAGTTTTATTGATAATAAAGTTAATGGATTATTTAGTAACCAAAATGTCATTACATCTAAATCTAAGATTAAATATCATACGCCAAAAAATGTAGTGAAAAATCGAATGGGTAAACCAATAGATGAACTTGCTAAAGGTAGATATAGAATAGATATTAGTAGTGATGAATATGATGTTTTTCATAAAGATCACGTTTATTCTACAGTTTTTTATGATAAACATAATGATAATGGTGTTACTGCCATACTACAAGTGAGTAATGCAATGGAAAATCGATTGCAACAAGAATACGGTGCACCATCTTCAACTTTAGAACAGAGTTTTGAATACCAAGACTTTGATTTAGTTAATGCCGAAAGAAAACAACATGGATTAAATACATTAAACTATTCTAAAGATGTTTCAAATACTGCAAGAAAACACAGTGAAGATATGGTTAAGAATAATTATTTCGACCATACAAATCTAGATGGTCAATCGCCTTTTGATAGATTAAAAGAGGATCATATATCATTTGATGCTGCAGGAGAAAATCTTGCTTATGGACAGCGCAGTAGTATATTTGCTCACGAGGGTTTAATGAATTCACTCGGACATAGAAAGAATATACTTAACACAGATTTTAAAACACTTGGTGTTGGTGTAGACTTCAATAGTAATCGCCAACCATTTTGGACTGAAAATTATACAGGTTGATGGTTTTAAATTAACTTAATTGGGGTATTTTTTATTTGGATAAGGAAGTTGATAATATGGCAACTCAAGAGATAAATAAAAAAGATATTCTTGATAAAGTTAAAGATATTTTAAATAGAAAAGACTCTGTAAAAGAAAAGAACTAGCAAAAATCTTTGAAGATTTTTGCTAGTTCTTATTTTTGTATATTTGAAATATATAAGAGAGATTTTAACATTGAAAATAAGAAACTAAAGTTCTCTGTATAAGCCAATGACTTTACCGATAACTGTTACGTTATCTAAATAAATTGGGCTCATCGTACTATTTTCAGGCTGTAGTCTATAACGAGACTTTTCTTTATAAAAACGTTTTACTGTAGCTTCATCATCTTCAGTCATCGCAACAATAATATCTCCATTTTCAGCAATTGTTTGACTGCGGACAATGACTTTATCACCATCTAAAATCCCTGCTTCAATCATACTTTCACCAACGACATTTAAAATAAAAATGTCACTATTGTGAGTAGAAGTTAAATGTTCTGGTAAAGGAAAGTATTCTTCAATATTTTCAACAGCTGTGATAGGAATTCCGGCTGTAACTTTACCAATTACTGGAACATAAATTGTTTCTTCCATATTGACGTTGTCGTTAGATTGATCACTTACGATTTCGATAGCTCTAGGTTTAGTAGGATCTCTCTTAATGTAGCCTTTTTCTTCTAATCTTGATAAATGACCATGTACAGTTGAGCTTGAAGCTAATCCAACTGCTTCGCCGATTTCTCTTACACTTGGTGGATATCCTTTAATTTGGACAACGTGTTTAATATAATCATATATTTCGCTTTGTCTTTTTGTTAATTCTCTCATATATAGGCACTCCCTAACTTTATTTATATATAGTATATCATTTATTTACATTACAAACAAACATTTGTTCGTAATAATGTTGACTAAGAACAGATGTTCTGTTAAAGTATGTATACAAACAAATGTTCTAGGAGTGAAAGTAATGTTAAATAAATATACAAGTAAATTATTCACGAATATCGCTATTGTATCAATCTCTTGCGTCGTATTTCTAGTCTTTTTCTTAAATTTATATCATAACTCTCAAATGGAACAAACGTACGAAATTACTGATCACACTATTTCTAAAAAAGCTATAATTAAAGATGATAATAAGAACGTTAATAATGAAAATAGAGAACAAACAGACTATAAAGTGTTCGCATTTGTAAGATAAATTTTATTTTAGAGGCATAGACAAGTTATTTAAGGAATCCTTAAGCTTTTGTCTATGCCTCTTTTTTGTTATATTCAAGAAAGTAAATTCCATTAAATGAGTAGATGAAAAATAATGAGAAAGAGTGATTAATGTGGCGAGTGATAATTTAAATATCGATAGAATTAATGAATTAGCAAAAAAGAAAAAAGAAAAGGGACTTACTGAAGCTGAAGCTAAAGAGCAATCAAAATTAAGAAAACAATATCTAGATTCATTCAGACAAGGTTTTAAACAACAACTTGAAAGTACTAAAGTTATTGATCCAGAAGGAAATGATGTAACACCTGAAAAATTAAAGAAAATACAAAAACAAAATAAAAAATAAGAGTTTAACGCATTCAATAAGGTTAAAGTATTATCAAGATCATTATATTTAAGTTATAATATAACAAAGTAATTATTAGTAGAAGGGAAGTATAAGAGATGTTTAATGAGAAAGATCAACTTGCTATTGATACTATACGTGCCTTAAGTATCGATGCTATCGAAGAAGCAAATTCAGGCCACCCAGGTCTACCAATGGGGGCTGCACCAATGGCTTACACTTTGTGGACACGCCATTTAAATTTTAACCCTCAATCTAAAGATTATTTCAACAGAGACCGTTTTATTCTATCAGCAGGTCATGGTTCAGCATTATTATATAGTTTATTACATGTATCTGGTAGTTTAGAATTAGATGAATTAAAACAATTTAGACAATGGGGATCTAAAACACCAGGGCATCCTGAGTTTAGACACACAGATGGCGTAGAAGTTACAACAGGTCCACTTGGTCAAGGACTTGCAATGTCTGTTGGTATGGCTTTAGCTGAAGACCATTTAGCAGGTAAATTTAACAAAGATGATATTAATGTAGTAGATCATTACACTTATGTGTTAGCTTCTGATGGCGATTTAATGGAAGGTATTTCTCACGAAGCTGCGTCATTTGCTGGACATAATCAATTAGATAAACTTATTGTGTTGTATGATTCAAATGATATTTCACTTGACGGTGAATTAAATAAAGCTTTTTCAGAAGATGTAAAAAAACGTTTTGAAAGTTATGGATGGAATCATATCTTAGTTAAAGATGGTAATGATTTAGAAGCGATTGATAAAGCTATTACTAAAGCTAAGTCTCAAAATGGACCAACTATGATTGAAGTTAAAACAGTTATCGGTTATGGTGCTCCTAATGTTAGTGGTACAAATGGCGTACATGGTGCTCCACTAGGTGCTGATGAAAGAAAATTAACTTTCGAAGCATACGGATTAGATCCAGAAAAACGTTTTAACGTTCCTGAAGAAGTATATGAAATTTTCCAAACAACAATGTTAAAACGTGCTAATGAACATGAAGATGAATGGAAAGAAAAATTAGAAGCATATACTTCTAAATATCCTGAATTAGCTGAAGAATTTAAATTAGCTATTAGTGGTAAATTACCTGAAAACTATAGAGATGAATTACCACGTTTTGATAGCGACCATAATGCAGCTACACGTGCCGATTCTGGAGAAGTAATTCAAGCATTGAGTAAATCAGTTCCATCATTCTTCGGTGGTTCAGCTGACTTAGCAGGATCAAATAAATCTAATGTCAAAGATGCGACAGATTATGATCGTAATACACCTGAAGGTAAAAATATTTGGTTCGGTGTTAGAGAATTTGCAATGGGTGCTGCCGTAAATGGTATGGCTGCTCACGGTGGTTTACATCCATACGGTGCAACGTTCTTCGTATTTAGTGACTATTTAAAACCAGCGCTACGTTTATCAGCAATTATGGGATTAAATTCAACATTTATCTTTACGCACGATTCAATTGCTGTAGGTGAAGATGGCCCTACTCATGAGCCTATCGAACAATTAGCAGGTTTAAGAGCAATTCCAAATATGAATGTTATTCGTCCAGCTGATGGAAATGAAACAAGAGTCGCTTGGGAAGTTGCTCTTGAATCTGAAGATACTCCAACATCATTAGTATTAACACGTCAAAATCTTCCATATTTAGATGTTGATGAAGATACTGTTGAAGAAGGTGTACGTAAAGGGGCTTATATTGTATTTGAAACAGAAACAGCGCCAGAGTATTTATTATTAGCAACAGGTTCAGAAGTAAGCTTAGCTATCGAAGCAGCAAAAGATTTAGATAAACAAGGTAAAGGTGTAAGAGTAGTATCAATGCCTAACTGGTTTGCATTTGAACAACAATCAGATGAATATAAAGAATCTGTTATTCCTAAAAATATTACTAAACGTGTTGCGATTGAAATGGCATCTCCACTTGGTTGGCATAAATATGTTGGCACTGAAGGTAAAGTTATTGGTATTGATGGATTTGGAGCAAGTGCCCCTGGAGATTTAGTTGTTGAAAAATATGGCTTTACTAAAGAGAATGTTTTGAATCAAATTCGTACATTTTAAGTTTATAAGTATTTAATTAATAGATTTTATAAAAAAGGCTTTCGCAAGAAAGTCTTTTTTTAGTTTTGCATCAAAACCATTTCCAAATTGATTGAATCTATTTATAATAATTATTTTAAAAAAATTGAATTACAAGAGTTAAATGATTTGTTATGATAACAAATGAATGAATAATTACAAACTAGCTCTTGAAAAGAGAATAGTAATTTAGTAAAATTCAGTAGGATATAGAAAGTGGGTGAAACAATGGCAACGTGGTTAGCAATTTTATTAATCATTGTAGCGCTTATCGGTGGACTAGTTGGTGGTTTCTTTTTAGCAAGAAAATACATGATGGATTATTTGAAAAAAAACCCACCTATTAATGAAGAAATGTTACGTATGATGATGATGCAAATGGGGCAAAAACCGTCTCAAAAGAAAATCAATCAGATGATGACAATGATGAATAAAAATATGGACCAAAACATGAAAGGTTCAAAAAAATAAGTTTTAACTAGGATTGTAAGACCATAAAGGTTTACAATCCTATATTTTTGTAGTACAACAATTTTAGTATTAAAAAAGTTATAAAAGATAAAGATATATATTTACTTATATGATTTTTGAAGGTATATAATAGGTAGTATTAGTTTATGAATATGAGAAGGTGTAATATTGGCGTATTTAATATTTTCAATTGTAGTTGCATTGGTAATGGGAATCGTCGTTATTGTGATTCGTATGAAAGCACAAAAATTCCCAGTTAATGAAAAGAAAATTATTTTGCCTCCATTTTTTATGGCCACTGGTGCTCTAATGTATGTGATTCCTTACTTTAGATTGACTGGAGCAGAGATATTAGAATCTTTAATCCTAGGTGTACTTTTTTCAACAGTATTAATTTGGACAAGTCGTTTTGAAGTGCAAGGCAGTAACATTTACATGAAAAGATCTAAAGCTTTTCCAATTATTTTAATTTCATTGTTAATTATTCGAACTGTTATTAAAATATTTATTAGTAGCTCAATTGATCCGGGTGAAATTGGCGGAATGTTCTTCTTATTAGCATTTTGCATGATAGTTCCTTGGAGATTAGCAATGTTATATAAATTTAAAAAATTAAAAAAGACAATCGTTTTATAAATTAATTGAGTCTGGGAAATAAATCCTAGTGAAATTGCCAGTAAATGAGTTTTTATATATTCATTTACTGGCTTATTTATTTGTATTACGTCGCATTGCTGGCGTGCTTATATAATGACAGTATCTATAGTAGTTCTTAAATAGATTTTCATGTTGAAATCTATTTGCTAGAGCCCACACGCAACGTCATTTATTATCCATCTTTAGAGCTACTTACCTAAGTACTATTCCACTTAGGTTAATTAAAATTACTGTTCCCCCAGGACCTTCACGACTCCACTTTGTAATCTATCTTAGAACTACTTATTCATGTGTGTAATTAAAATGAGCACTTTAAATTAGTACATACTCAAAAGTATTGTCAATATATTAAAAAAAGGACTTTCATATAATTAATAAACATCACTTAAATAAGTTAATGAGATGCAGTATGTACAATGACTGTAAAATCGTTCAACTTATTTAACTAATCGAAACTCTAGTAATTTTTAACACAGAAAATAGATGTATTACGACATTTGAATAATTTTGTTAAAACAATCCCTTTTGTGTTTGAAATAAAGAGATATTTTAGTTATAATAAATACGAACAAATGTTCTTATCAGGAGGGGTCGTATGAAAGTAATTCACACAGGTGATTGGCACTTAGGAAAGATTTTAAATGGTAAACAATTTCTAGAAGATCAACAATACATATTAGATAAATTTATAAAACAAATTCAAGAAGAAAAACCTGACTTATTAATTATTTCGGGGGATATTTACGATACAACATATCCAAGTAAGGAAACAATAAAATTATTTGAAGAAACAATTAGTTTAATTAATATTGGAATGAAATTACCAACAATCATTACAAATGGAAATCACGATGGTAAAGAAAGATTGAATTATGGTTCGTCATGGTTTTTACATTCGAATCTCTACATAAGAACGAAATTAGATGATATGGCTAGTCCAATAACTATAAATGACATTAATTTTTACACGCTCCCCTTTGCTACAATCAGTGAAATTAAAGCGTTTTTTGAAGATGATAGTATTCAAACATATGAACAGGCTACACAAAGATGTATAAAACATATTTCTAACTATTTAAATCAAAATGAAATAAATATACTCATAGGTCACTTAACTATCACTGGCGGGAAAACATCAGAGTCAGAAAGACCATTAACGATTGGTACTGTTGAAAGCGTAGATAAAGTTAATTTTAATATTTTTGATAAAGTTCTTTTAGGCCATCTACATCATCCATTTAGTATTAGTGATGAGATTATTGATTATAGTGGTTCATTATTACAGTACTCTTTTTCAGAAGCAAATCAACCTAAAGGGTATAAGCGGCTTATTATAAATTCTAAAAGCAATATTGAGACTAAATTTATTCAATTAAAACCTAAAAGAGAACTTGAAGTAATTGAAGGAGATTATCAGGACGTCATTCAGGGCGATTTGCCAGTAAAAAATAAAGAAAATTATTTCCATTTTAAGCTAAAAAATATGGCTCATATTACTGACCCAATGATGCGCTTAAAACAACTGTATCCCAATACACTATCTTTAAGTAATTTAACTATAAGTAATCAAAATGAATTTCGTCAACAAGCGTTTAAATTAGAAGATGATCCTTCGATAGTTAGAAATTTTTATAAAAGCATCACTGATAAGGATTTAACTGAGTATCAATCAAAAAAAATCAATGATTTACTAAATCAAATTATGAATAAGGAGGTATAAACGGTGAAACCATCTAAATTAACGCTTACAAATTTTGGTCCATTTTTGAAAGAAACAATAGATTTCGAAAAAATTGACGATGAGCAATTGTTTTTAATAAGTGGTAAAACGGGTTCTGGAAAAACAATGATATTTGACGCTATTGTATTTGCTTTATTTGGTAAAGCTTCCACTGAAGATAGAAACGAAAGTGGTTTAAGAAGTCATTTTGCCGAAGGAAAGTCTCCAATGATTGTTGAGTATCAATTTAAGCTCAATCATAAAATTTTTAAAATTATTCGACAAGGAGCTTTTGTAAAAGAAGGTAATTCAACACCTACCCCAGGCAAATTAGATGTATATGAATTAGATAATAGCACCCATCAATTCGAACTAAGGGAAAGTAAAATAAGCTCTGGAAATAATTTTATTAAAGATTTATTAGGTATTAATGCTGACCAATTTAGACAATTATTTATCTTGCCCCAAGGAGAATTTAAAAAGTTTCTTGTATCTAACAGTTCTGAAAAACAAAGTATTCTAAGAACATTGTTTAATAGTAGTCGCTTTGAAGAAATGCAAAATTTACTTCTTGAACAGGTCAAAAGTGAAAAAAAACAAATTGAAACTCGTTATGATCAAATTCAAATGCTTTGGGATAGTGTTGAATCATTTGATGACGATGAGTTAATGCAATTAAAGTTAATCAATAGTCTCCAAACGAAAGAAATAGTTAATGCAATGCCTCGTTTCAAAAAGGTAGGTTATCAATTAAATGATGAATATGAAAAAATGAAATCTAAATACTACGCTTCACTTAATATGTTAAATCAAAAAATTGACGAAAATAATAGTTTGATCAATTCGTTAAGTGAGTTAGATAATTTAAAAAAAAATATGCATCAATTAGATGAGAAAAAAGAAGATATTGAAAAATTAAAAAAAGAACTTCAAAAAATCAATGAAGTTAAACCACTCAATAACTTATATCAACAGAAAAATAGTAAAGAAGAGAGAAAACAACAATTACAATTGAAATTAGAATCTACAAAAAATGAATTAAACACGGTTACTAATAAATTAAATATAGTTAATAATAAATATTCAAAACTTCTGGAACAATCTGAAGACATTGAAAATAAAAATGAATATCTTAAGAAAACTAACCAATTTTTTAATAATATAAACAAATACAGTAATGCTTATCAAGAAATTGTGTTAAATGATGAACAAATACAAGAAACTAAGCAAGAGCTTGAAAAAAAAGAAATAGCAATTCAAAAATTAGAAACTAGTATTGATGATATCAATATAGATAGTGATAGTATAGATCAATTGACTCAACAAATTTATCAATTAAAAAGTGAGTATGACAAAAAAGTTATACTTAAGAAAAATAGAGATAAATATATTGAATTACAAACACGTAAAGAAGATAAATTACATACACAAGAAAATCTAAAAAATGAAATTTTAAGTTTAACAAACCAACTTGAAAATGTTGATAAAACCAACATTGATTTAAATGATAAAAAAACGTTTGTTAAAGAAATTCAACAGGCATTGCATATAGGTGATGTATGTCCAATTTGTGGTAATCAAATAGAATCATTGAATGAACATATTGATTTTGAAAAAATCAATAAAAATCAACAGTTACTTAAAGAAATCAATAACACTATTAATACAAAGAATAAAGAATTAGTAGAAATTGAAACAACAACTAAACATATTAGTGAGCAAATGAATGAATTAGATTTCGATAAAGATGAAATCATAAATTTAAATGAAATAGAACGACACCTCAATAGTGCAAATGAGGAAAAATTAAAATTACAGCAACAAAAAGAAAAACTCGAAAAAATAAAGCTCGAATTAGAAAATGCAAAAGAAACCAAACAAGAATTGAGAATTAGTTATGAAAGGTTAAAATCGTTAAAGCAACAAAATGAAATATTAATTAATGATTTTGAAAAAAGTACTCAGTATACACATGTTGAAAAGTTTAGAGCATGCTTTGATAACTTTAATAAAGAGACTAAAGATTATCAAAATCATTTGGAGCAACTTAATAAAGAGATTCAACTACATAAGCAAAGTATTACACTTGAAACTAACAATAAAGAAAATCAAATCAATCAAATCAATGATTTAAATAAAGAAATTGAAGAATATATTAATAGTATTAATGAAGAAATGACTAGAGTAGGTTTAAAATCTTTTGATGAAGTTGAAGAATTATTCTCTAAACTATCTTCAAAAGATGAAATAGAAACTGAAATTAATAATTTTGAAAAAGAATATCATAAATTGTCTTTTGAAATCGAACGTTTAACTCGTATAACAAGCGATAAACAACCAGAGGATGTTTCTGAACTAAAAAATGAAAAAGAGAAAATTGAACAGAAATATAATAGTTTTGTAGAAGCAAGTGCTACGATTCAATTTAAAATACAGAAGAATGAAGAGAAATTTGATACGATTTTACAACATATAGATTATTTAGATAAAGAATTGAAAGAACAACAAGAAATATTTGAACTGTCTGAAATACTTTCTGGGAAAAATAGTCAAAAATTAACGCTCGAAAATTATGTGCTCATTCATTATTTAGAACGAATTATTGAGCAAGCTAACATACGACTTAAACGAATGAGTGGAGAAAGATACCAGCTGAAAAGAAGACAATCCATTTCTCAAGGATACAGTGGTTTAGAAATAGATGTGTTTGATTTCCATACAAATAAATCGAGACACATTAGTTCTTTATCTGGTGGAGAAACATTTCAAGCATCACTCGCATTAGCATTAGGATTGAGTGAAGTAGTTCAACAAGAATCTGGTGGTATTACTTTAGAATCTATGTTTATTGATGAAGGCTTTGGAACATTAGATCAAGAAACCTTAGAAACTGCACTTGATACGCTCATGAAACTCAAAACGACAGGAAGAATGGTCGGTATTATTTCTCATGTAAGTGAGTTGAAGCAACGCATACCTTTAATATTAGAAGTATCAACAAATCAATATCAAAGTCAAACTAAGTTTAAATGGAACTAACTAATCAAAAAAGGCACAATAGCATCTAATTATTTTAAATAACTAGGTGTTATAGTGCCTATATAATAAATTTATTTTTGTCTTAATAAATCGCGAATTTCTGTTAATAAGACAGTGTTTTCTTCAATTTCTTCTTCTGGTTCTTCTTTTTTCATTAACGTATTTGCAATTTTGACAAATATAAATAATGCAATTGCTACGATTAAGAAATCAATAATAGATTGGATGAATAAACCGTATTTAATTCCCCAGAATTCCCAATCTTTAGCAAAATCTACTGAACCGAATATTTTACCAATTAAAGGCATGATGATATATGTAACAAGTGATGTAACAATTTTATTAAAAGCTGCACCCATAACTACAGCAATTGCTAAATCTAATACATTGCCTTTTAAAGCAAATTCTTTAAATTCTTTTAACATTATTCTATTACCTCTCCCTTTAAGAATAAAATATATTATACAACATATAAATTATTTAGTAAATGTTGAATTTATTGAAAATTTGATATTCAATAAATGCTTTGTTATTCTGTAATATAGTACTTTGAAAATTAAATATTAGGGATGAAAGGAGTAATAAAATTATGAATTCTTCTTCTGAAGGAAACAAACAAGGTAAGAAGTTTTCACCAGTTTTTATTTATAGTGCTATTGTAGTTGCAATTGTTGTTTTAATTGGTGCATTTTTACCTGAACAATTTGGTTCAATTACTGGCGCTATAAGTGGTTGGATTACAGAAAAACTCGGCTGGTACTACATGATTTTGACTACTGTTATTGTATTCTTTTGTATCTTTTTAATTTTTAGTCCAATCGGTAAGTTAAAGCTAGGTAAACCTAATGATAAGCCTGAATTTAATACTGTTTCATGGTTTGCTATGTTATTTAGCGCCGGAATGGGTATCGGTTTAGTTTTCTATGGTGCTGCTGAACCAATGTCAGATTTTGCTTCACCACCAAATGCTGATCCTAAAACTACAGAAGCCTATACTGAAGCATTACGTTCTACATTTTTCCATTGGGGCTTCCATGCTTGGGCAGTTTACGGTGTCGTTGCACTTGCTTTAGCATATGCACAATTTAGAAAGAACGAGCCAGGTTTGATTTCAAGAACTTTACGTCCAATTCTTGGTGATAAAGTTGAAGGACCAATTGGTACGATTATTGATGTTCTTTCAGTATTTGCCACAGTTGTTGGTGTAGCTGTATCTCTAGGTATGGGTGCATTACAAATTAATGGTGGTTTAAATTACTTATTTGGTATTCCAAATAATGTATGGGTTCAATCTATTATTATAGTAGTAGTAACAATTTTATTTATCATGAGTGCTTGGTCAGGATTAAGTAAAGGTATTCAATATCTTAGTAACTTAAATATTGGCTTAGGTGCTTTATTAATGATTGTTGCTTTAATTATCGGACCTACAGTTTTAATTTTAAATATGTTTACTAGTTCAACAGGTAGTTTACTAAATACTTTTTTATTCAATAGTTTTGACACTGCGGCATTAAATAGTCAAAAACGCGAATGGATGTCTTCATGGACCCTTTATTATTGGGGTTGGTGGTTAAGTTGGAGCCCATTCGTAGGGGTGTTTATTGCTCGTGTATCTAAAGGACGTTCAATTCGTGAATTTATATCAGGTGTATTACTTGTACCTGCAATCGTAAGTTTCTTATGGTTCAGTGTATTTGGAGTATTAGGTATTGAAACAGGTAAAAAACATCCTGATTTATTCAAAATGACTCCTGAAACACAATTATTTGGTGTCTTCAACCATGTACCATTAGGTATGGTGTTATCAATTGTTGCATTAGTATTAATTGCTTCATTCTTTATTACATCTGCCGATTCAGCTACATTTGTACTTGGTATGCAAACGACATTCGGTTCTTTAGAACCATCAGGTATGGTTAAAGTAACTTGGGGAATCGCACAATCTCTAATTGCTTTCATTCTATTACTTGCTGGTGGTGGAAATGGTGCAGATGCTTTAAATGCGATTCAAAGCGCAGCAATCATAAGTGCCTTTCCATTCTCCTTTGTCGTCATAATGATGATGATTAGTTTCTATAAAGATGCTAACCAAGAACGTAAATTCCTTGGATTAACATTGCAACCGAATAAACATCGACTAGAAGATTACGTTAAATTACAACAACAAGATTATGAATCTGATATCCTCGAAAAACGTGAATCTAGACGAAACGCCGAAAAAGAAAAATAATATATAAATTAAAGACCTTAAATGCTTAAGTTAGAGTATTTAA
Source organism: Staphylococcus taiwanensis (assembly GCA_020544305.1). Classification (NCBI taxonomy): domain Bacteria; kingdom Bacillati; phylum Bacillota; class Bacilli; order Caryophanales; family Staphylococcaceae; genus Staphylococcus; species Staphylococcus taiwanensis. The sequence continues at coordinate 1,526,285 of CP058667.1, read as the reverse complement.
GGTCTATTTTTTGTGAAAATTAACTAAATCAAAAGAGGTAATTCGTTAATATCAATGAAAATCATTCTCAATTAATAATATTTACTTATTGCACATTCATAGTATGATAACATTTACTTATATAGTCTGATTATAAATGCGAATGCTAAATCGCATGAAATATAGGGTTATACAGTTGTTTTGAAAATCATATAATTATACAATTTATTTAAAGGCATATAAATATGAAATTTTAATATTCAAGGGGGATAAACAAATGACTTCTAACATAAAGCAACAAGCTAAAAAAACATTTGAAGTTAATGGTCAATCATATACTTACTATGATTTAAAAAGTTTAGAAGAACAAGGTTTAACAAAAGTTAGTAAATTACCTTACTCAATTCGTGTTTTATTAGAATCAGTGTTAAGACAAGAAGATGAATTCGTTATTACTGATGAACATATCAAAGCATTAGGTAACTTCGGCAAAAAAGGTAACGAAGGTGAAGTTCCTTTTAAACCTTCTCGTGTTATCTTACAAGACTTTACAGGTGTTCCAGCAGTAGTTGACTTAGCGTCATTACGTAAAGCGATGAATGACGTTGGTGGGGATATTAATAAGATCAATCCAGAAGTGCCAGTAGATTTAGTTATTGACCACTCAGTTCAAGTTGATAGCTATGCTAATCCTGACGCTTTAGAACGAAATATGAAATTAGAATTCGAACGTAACTACGAACGTTACCAATTTTTAAACTGGGCAACTAAAGCATTTGATAACTATAATGCTGTTCCACCAGCAACTGGTATCGTGCACCAAGTTAACTTAGAATATTTAGCAAGTGTTGTTCACGTGCGTGACGTTGAAGGTGAAAAAACGGCTTTCCCAGATACATTAGTAGGTACTGACTCACATACTACAATGATTAACGGTATCGGCGTATTAGGTTGGGGTGTTGGTGGTATCGAAGCTGAAGCGGGCATGCTTGGTCAACCATCTTACTTCCCAATTCCAGAAGTAATTGGTGTGCGTTTAACTAACTCATTACCTCAAGGTTCTACAGCTACAGACTTAGCTTTACGTGTAACTCAAGAGTTACGTAAAAAAGGCGTAGTAGGCAAATTTGTCGAATTCTTTGGGCCTGGTGTAACAGATTTACCATTAGCAGACCGTGCGACTATCGCAAATATGGCTCCTGAATATGGTGCAACATGTGGTTTCTTCCCAGTTGATGAAGAATCACTTAAATACATGAGATTAACTGGTCGTAAAGAAGAACATGTTGAATTAGTTAAAGCTTATTTAGAAGAAAATGATATGTTCTTTACTGTTGATAATGAAGACCCTGAATATACAGATGTAATCGATTTAGATTTATCTACAGTTGAGGCATCATTATCAGGACCTAAACGTCCTCAAGATTTAATTTTCTTAAGTGATATGAAAAAAGAATTTGAAAAATCAGTTACAGCACCAGCTGGTAACCAAGGCCATGGCTTAGATGAAAGTGAATTTGATAAAAAGGCTGAAATTAACTTTGCTGACGGTACGACTTCAACTATGAAAACAGGTGATATTGCAATTGCTGCAATCACTTCATGTACAAACACTTCTAACCCATATGTAATGTTAGGTGCAGGTTTAGTTGCTAAAAAAGCTGTAGAAAAAGGTCTTAAAGTACCTGAATTTGTTAAAACTTCATTAGCACCAGGATCAAAAGTAGTAACTGGTTACTTACGTGATTCAGGTTTACAAGAATATCTTGATGATTTAGGTTTCAACTTAGTTGGTTACGGTTGTACAACATGTATCGGTAACTCAGGTCCATTATTACCTGAAATCGAAAAAGCAGTTGCTAAAGAAGATTTACTTGTTACTTCAGTTTTATCAGGTAACCGTAACTTCGAAGGTCGTATCCACCCACTAGTTAAAGCAAACTATTTAGCTTCTCCTCAATTGGTAGTAGCATATGCTTTAGCAGGTACAGTTGATATCGACTTACAAAACGAACCACTTGGTAAAGGTAAAGATGGAGAAGACGTATATTTAAATGATATCTGCCCAACTATTCAAGAAGTTGCTGATACAGTTGATAGCGTTGTAACTCCAGAATTATTCTTAGAAGAATATAAAAACGTTTATAGCAATAATGAAATGTGGAATGAAATCGATGTTACTGATGCGCCATTATATGACTTCGATCCAAATTCAACATACATTCAAAACCCATCATTCTTCCAAGGTTTATCTAAAGAACCAGGAACGATTGAACCATTAAAAGATTTACGTGTTATGGGTAAATTTGGTGACTCAGTTACAACTGACCATATTTCTCCAGCAGGTGCTATCGGTAAAGATACGCCAGCAGGTAAATATTTACAAGATCATGATGTAGCTATCCGTGACTTCAACTCATACGGTTCACGTCGTGGTAACCATGAAGTTATGGTGAGAGGTACATTCGCAAACATTCGTATCAAGAACCAATTAGCACCTGGTACAGAAGGTGGTTTCACTACTTATTGGCCAACTGATGAAGTAATGCCAATTTATGATGCTGCTATGAAATACAAAGAAGATGGTACTGGCTTAGCTGTATTAGCAGGTAACGACTATGGTATGGGATCTTCACGTGACTGGGCTGCAAAAGGTACAAACTTATTAGGCGTTAAAACAGTTATTGCTCAAAGTTATGAACGTATTCACCGTTCTAACTTAGTTATGATGGGCGTGTTACCATTACAATTTAAAGATGGTGATTCAGCTGATTCACTTGGTTTAGATGGTAGAGAGGCAATTTCTGTAGACATCGATGAAACTGTTCGTCCTCATGATATTGTCAAAGTTCACGCTAAAAAAGAAAATGGCGACGTAGTTGATTTTGAAGCAATCGTTCGCTTCGATTCTCTAGTTGAATTAGATTACTATCGTCATGGTGGTATTTTACAAATGGTATTAAGAAACAAATTAGCTCAATAATTTAGATGAAAGCCATGCTGACTTTATGTTGGCATGGCTTTTTTATGTTACTATTAAATGTGAATGATATTGGAAAAGAGGTACACAGAAATATGATTTACAGTATGACTGAAATTGAGGCTAGATATCAAGAAACTGATAAAATGGGCGTGATTTATCATGGTAATTATGCTACATGGTTTGAAGTAGCACGCACAGATTATATTCGCAAGTTAGGTTTTAGTTATGCGGACATGGAAAGAGAAGGCATCATTTCTCCTGTAATGGATTTACAAGTTCAATATAAAAAATCAATTTTCTATCCTGAAAAGGTAACCATAAAAACATGGGTAGAAGAATATTCAAGACTTAGATCAACTTATTGTTATGAAGTCTATAATGAAAATGGAGCGCTCGCTACAACAGGCTCAACACAATTAATTTGTATGAAAGCAAGTAACTTTCGACCTATTCGTTTAGATCGCTATTTCCCAGAATGGCACAAAACCTATAGCCATGTTGATAAATTGAATAAAGAAGGAAAAGACTTCGAAGTCACACAACCTAAAGATCTAGAAATATAAACCATATTAAAGGAGTCTGGGACATAATTCCTAGAGAAATAGCCAGTAAATGAGTTTTAACAAATTCATTTACTGGCTTCTTTATTTACAATACTCCGTATTGTTGGCTCGCTTTCTTAGGGGACAGCTTCAGCCTGTAGTCTTCAGCTTGTCCTGTTCCCTCAAGAGTCTCGCCAAAATACTTTGTATTTATATGTAATTTTACATTGTAATACTTTAAAAAAATAAAGCACTTTCGTATAATTTAATAAACATCACTAAACTAAATTAACGAGGTGCCTTATGTATAAAAATTATAACATGACTCAACTTACTCTACCAATGGAAACTTCAGTTCTTATCCCCACAAATGATATTTCACGACATGTAAATGATATTGTTGAAACAATTCCTGACAATGAATTCGACGAATTCAGACATCACCGTGGTGCAACTTCGTACCATCCTAAAATGATGTTAAAAGTGATTCTATATGCCTACACACAATCTGTATTCTCAGGTCGTAAAATAGAAAAAATGCTTAATGATAGCATCCGAATGATGTGGCTATCACAAAATCAAAAACCTTCTTATAAAACAATTAATCGATTTAGAGTAAATCCAAAAGTAGATGCTTTATTAGAATCTTTATTTATTCAATTTTACAGTCAGTGTATAAAACAAAATCTTATAGATGATAAAGCTATTTTTATTGATGGTACAAAAATTGAAGCAAATTCCAATCGATATACATTTGTATGGAAAAAGAGTATTCAAAACCATGAATCAAAGATGAATGAGGATTCTAAAGCCCTCTACCATGAATTGGTAACCAATAAAATCATACCGGAAATCAAAGAAGATCATGATAATGAATTAACAAAAGAAGAAATAGATTTGATTGGTAGTCATTTAGATAAAGAAATCGAAGATTTAAACCAACATATCAACAATGAAAAATGTACTAAAACAAGAAAACAAATACGTCTCAAAAGAACTAAAATCAAAAAATACAAAAAGCAAATCAATGATTATTCTGAGCGAAAGTATCGATACGAATTTCAAAAATCTATTTTAAAGGATAGAAATAGTTATTCTAAGACAGATCATGATGCGACATTTATGAGAATGAAAGAAGATCACATGAAAAATGGACAACTTAAGCCAGGGTATAATTTACAAATAGCGACAAATTCCCAATTTGTTTTATCTTATAATGTGTATCAAAATCCAACGGATACTAGAACGATGATTCCATTTTTAAATTCAATTCAAGAGACCTACGGTCATTTACCTGAATATATTGTAGCTGATGCAGGTTATGGTAGTGAATCAAATTATATGGCAATTATAGATGACTTTAATCGAACGCCACTCATAACATATGGAATGTTTATAAAAGATAAAACTAAAAAATATAAAAGTGACATCTTTAATACTCAAAATTGGGACTATGACGAAATTAATGACGAATTCATTTGTCCGAATAATAAACGGCTAGGTTTTAAAAGATATGCCTATCGTCATGATAAGTATGGTTACAAGCGAGACTTCAAATTATATGAATGTGACGATTGTTCAGAATGTCCTCTGAAAAATCAATGTATGAACTTCAATTCAAAAACAAACAAAAAAATAATGAAGAATTATAACTGGGAATATTTTAAATCCCAAATTAACAAAAAGCTTTCAGAACCAAAAACAAAAAATATCTACAGTCAAAGAAAAATTGATGTGGAACCTGTTTTTGGATTTATGAAGGCTATTTTGGGTTTCACTCGGATGTCTGTCCGAGGACTCAATAAAGTCAAAAGAGAACTTGGTTTTGTATTAATGGCACTTAATATAAGAAAAGTAGTAGCTCAACGAGCTGAAAATAATCAAAAAATTTATAAAAAAGACAATTTCTATATTATTTCAATAGAAATTGTCTTTTATTCACTTATCCAAGAACTTTATGTCCCGGACTCTTTTATGACTTAATTTGTTTTAGAATATGCAATTTCATCATCGTGATCGACTTTTTCAACTAGAACTTCGCTATCTTCGAAATACCATAAGTCTTCTGCAGAAACGACTAAAATTAAATTATTATAATTTTCTTCATAGCCAATCTCGACGTCTTCTCTAGGTTCAACACGAAACGCAGGGCTGAAACCTTGTTTAAGTTGAAATTCGCCACCGTATCTGACATAAAACTGTAGTACTTTATTATCTTCAGGTAAATCTAATTCATCTTTAAACCATTCTACTGCTTGATCGGTTAGCTTGATTTTCATTACATCATCCTCCTACGTTTTTTATCTATTAATTATATAATCATTTTCAAAAATAACTGTTTGAATTATAACATATTAGTAGTTGCTATTAAGCTATTTAGCTTGAATGAAATTATAAAGGAAAGAAAAAGAGTCAGACTAAATTCAAATTGAATTCAATGTCTAACTCCGCATAGATGACTAGGATTAAGAAAGCTTGCAAAATATGCTTCCTCAGTCTAATCAGTAACTACATACTAGCAACAGTCGTTTAAGTCCTGAATACTTCTCAATGACCCTATAAATGATATATTTGTATTAAGTTAAATATAGCTTAGACACATTTTCAGGACCTTATCTTTTTTATTAATTATTTACATCCATTTGATTTTAGGTTCTTCACCTTTAAAAATTCTCACAATATTTGTACGATGTCTGACGATTAGTATAATTGAAACAACTAGACTCATTCCAAACAATATGTAGTCTTGAATAATAAGCGAGCCTATGACACAACAAATGGCGGCAACGATGCTTGAAAGTGAAACATATTTAAATACGTACAACACACCAAAGAAAATAATTGCTAAAATAAGGAGTAAAATAGGATTCACACCTAATACAACACCAGCACTTGTTGCTACTGCTTTACCACCTTTAAATTTTAGATATATTGGATATACATGACCTAGAATAGCAAATAAGCCAACAATTAAGCCATGTGTGAAGAACGTGCTAAGTGGTCCATCTGCATGAACAGGAAACCATATTGGAAAGAATACAGTAATAAACCCTTTAAATATGTCTAAGAAAGTGACTATAAAGCCAGCAGGTTTACCGAGCACACGGAAACTATTTGTCGCTCCAGTATTGCCACTTCCGAATTGTCTTATATCTTTTTTAAAAAAGAGCTTTCCTATAACATATCCATTAGGAATAGCACCGATGAGATAGCTTGAAATTAGCATGAGAACTATCATCATATAACTTTACACATCCTTTAATAACGTGACTACATTTTACCATAATCTACGAGGTAAGAACGACTTATTTTGAAAATTTGTTATACTCTATGATGGAAATCAAGACAGTGTATAACTCATACTTGCAATTTAGACTAATTTATATAAGAATAACTATTGTATAGTTTTTTAAACGAACGTACGTTTGTAGGAGGCGAACGCATTGGCAACAAAAAATTCAAATCATTATTCAGATGATTCTATTCAAGTATTAGAAGGATTGGAAGCGGTTAGAAAGCGTCCAGGTATGTATATAGGATCTACTGATAAAAGAGGGTTACATCATTTAGTATATGAAATTGTCGATAACTCCGTTGATGAAGTTTTAAATGGTTATGGGAATGAAATTAGTGTAACCATTAATCAAGATAATAGTATTTCAATCGAAGATAATGGACGTGGGATGCCGACAGGAATGCATGCCTCTGGAAAACCAACTGTAGAAGTCATCTTCACTGTATTACATGCTGGTGGTAAATTTGGCCAAGGTGGATATAAAACTTCTGGTGGATTACATGGTGTTGGTGCGTCAGTAGTAAACGCATTAAGTGAATGGTTAGAAGTTGAGATACATAGAGATGGTAATATTTATAAACAAAGCTTTAAAGATGGTGGCGTTCCTGCGTCTGGATTAGTGAAAGCTGGCAAAACTAAGAAGACAGGTACTAAAGTTACATTTAAGCCAGACCCTGAAATTTTTAAAGCTACAACTACATTTAACTTCGATACACTTAGTGAAAGATTGCAAGAATCTGCATTCTTATTAAAAAATCTTAAAATCACTTTAACAGATTTACGTAGTGGTAAAGAACGTGAAGAAGTATACCATTATGAAGAAGGTATTAAGGAATTTGTTAGTTATATTAATGAAGGTAAGGAAACACTACATGATGTAACAACATTTACAGGTATTGCAAATCAAATTGAAGTGGATGTAGCGTTTCAATACAATGATCAATATTCAGAAAGCATTTTAAGTTTCGTAAATAATGTCCGTACAAAAGATGGTGGCACACACGAAGTTGGTTTTAAAACTGCTATGACTCGTGTGTTCAATGATTATGCACGTCGTATAAATGAATTAAAAGAAAAAGATAAAAATTTAGATGGTAATGATATTCGTGAAGGATTAACAGCAGTAATTTCTGTACGCATCCCAGAAGAATTATTACAGTTTGAAGGTCAAACTAAATCTAAATTAGGTACTTCAGAAGCTCGTAGTGCCGTCGATTCAGTTGTATCAGATAAATTACCTTACTATTTAGAAGAAAAAGGACAACTATCTAAATCACTTGTAAAAAAAGCTATTAAAGCGCAACAAGCTAGAGAAGCCGCACGTAAAGCTCGTGAGGATGCACGTTCAGGTAAGAAGAATAAACGAAAAGATACGTTGCTATCAGGTAAATTAACGCCAGCTCAAAGTAAAAATACAGATAAAAATGAATTATATCTTGTAGAGGGTGACTCTGCAGGTGGTTCGGCTAAACTTGGTCGTGACAGAAAATTTCAAGCGATTTTACCGCTTAGAGGTAAAGTTATTAATACTGAAAAAGCGCGTCTTGAAGACATTTTCAAAAATGAAGAAATTAATACAATTATTCATACAATCGGTGCTGGTGTAGGCAATGACTTCAAAATAGAAGACAGTAATTATAATCGAATCATTATTATGACCGATGCAGATACAGATGGTGCACATATCCAAGTGTTATTACTAACGTTCTTCTTTAAATATATGAAACCACTTGTACAAGCCGGTAGAGTATTTATCGCTTTACCACCACTCTACAAATTAGAAAAAGGTAAAGGCAAATCCAAACAAGTTGAATATGCTTGGACGGATGATGAACTTCAAAAACTTCAGAATAAATTAGGTAAAGGATTTATGTTGCAACGTTATAAAGGTTTAGGTGAAATGAATCCTGAACAATTATGGGAAACAACAATGAATCCTGAAACAAGAACTTTGATTCGTGTTCAAATTGAAGATGAAATGCGTTCATCTAAACGTGTTACGACGTTAATGGGAGATAAAGTTGCGCCTCGTCGTGAATGGATTGAGAGTCACGTTGAATTCGGTATGCAAGAAGATCAAAGTATATTAGATAACACTGAAGTACAGGTCTTAGAGACTGAAGAATATGCTGAGGAGGAAACAAATTGAGTGAGATAATTCAAGATTTATCACTTGAAGATGTGATAGGCGATCGTTTTGGAAGATATAGTAAATATATTATTCAAGAACGTGCGTTACCAGATGTACGTGATGGTTTGAAGCCAGTACAGCGTAGAATTTTATTCGCAATGCACAGTAGTGGAAATACGTATGATAAAAATTTCCGTAAAAGTGCGAAGACTGTCGGTGACGTAATCGGTCAGTACCATCCACATGGCGATTCTTCAGTTTATGATGCGATGGTCCGTTTAAGTCAAGATTGGAAACTACGACATGTTTTAATTGAGATGCATGGTAATAACGGTAGTATCGATAATGACCCTCCAGCAGCGATGCGTTATACTGAGGCAAAGTTGAGTCAATTATCTGAAGAACTTGTTCGAGATATTAATAAAGAAACTGTTTCATTTATTCCAAACTATGATGATACTACCTTCGAACCAATGGTGCTTCCAGCACGATTCCCTAACTTATTAGTTAATGGTTCAACAGGTATTTCGTCTGGCTATGCAACAGATATTCCTCCACATAATTTAGGCGAAGTCATTCAAGCAACCTTAAAATACATTGATAACCCTGATATTACAGTGAGTCAATTGATGAAATATATCAAAGGACCTGATTTTCCCACAGGAGGTATTATTCAAGGTATTGATGGTATTAAAAAAGCTTATGAAACTGGAAAAGGAAAAATTGTTGTACGTTCAAAAGTAGAAGAAGAGAAATTGCGAAATGGCCGTCAACAGTTGATTGTTACGGAAATACCTTATGAAGTGAATAAAAGCTCACTTGTTAAACGTATCGATGAATTACGAGCGGATAAGAAGGTAGACGGTATCGTTGAAGTGCGAGATGAAACAGATCGTACTGGTTTAAGAATTGCAATTGAGTTGAAGAAAGATGTTAACGCAGAAGCTATTAAGAACTATCTGTTTAAAAACTCAGATTTGCAAATTGCTTATAACTTTAATATGGTCGCGATTAGTGATGGTCGCCCTAAACTAATGGGGATTCGCCAAATACTTGATAGCTATATTAATCACCAAATTGAAGTAGTAGCAAATCGTACTAAGTATGATTTGAATCATGCTGAAAAACGAATGCATATCGTTGAAGGATTAATGAAAGCATTGTCAGTATTAGACGAAGTGATTGCGTTAATTCGAAATTCTAAAAATAAAAAAGATGCTAAAGATAACTTAGTTTCTGAGTTTGATTTCACTGAGGCTCAAGCAGAAGCCATTGTAATGTTGCAACTTTATCGCTTGACTAATACGGATATCGTTGCCCTTGAGAATGAACATAATGAATTAAAAGAACTTATTAAAGGTTACCACCATATTTTAGATAACCATGATGCACTTTTAGATGTTATCAAGAATGAATTGACTGATATCAGAAAACGTTTCAAAGTTGATCGTTTATCAACAATTGAAGCGGAAATAGCTGAAATTAAAATTGATAAAGAAGTAATGGTACCAAGTGAAGAAGTTATTTTAAGCACGACTCGTCATGGATATATTAAACGTACCTCTATTCGTAGTTTTAATGCGAGTGGTTTAGAAGAAATTGGTTTGAAAGATGGCGACAGTTTGCTTAAATATCAAACCGTAAATACACAAGACACTGTACTAGTATTTACAAATAAAGGTAGATATTTATTTATTCCTGTACATAAATTAGCTGACATTCGATGGAAGGAATTAGGTCAACATGTATCTCAAATAGTACCTTTAGATGATGATGAAACGATTATTGATGTTTATAATGAAAAAGACTTTAAAGGTGAATCATTCTATGTCTTAGCCACTCGAAACGGTATGATTAAGAAAAGTGGTATCACATTGTTTAAAACAACACGTTATAATAAACCACTTGTCGCTATGAAAGTTAAAGATAATGATGAGATAATTAATGTGATGCGTCTAGATGAAAATCAACTTGTAAGTGTCTTAACTCATAAAGGAATGTCATTAACATACTCTACTGAAGAGTTATCAGATACAGGTCTACGAGCTGCCGGTGTGAAATCTATTAATCTTAAAGACGAAGATTATGTTGTTATGACAGACGTAGTGAATCAAGATAGTTCAATCATTATGGCTACTCAAAGAGGAGCAATAAAACGAATTAATTATAAGATTTTACAGCAAGCTAAAAGAGCTCAAAGAGGTATTACTTTACTTAAAGAATTGAAGAAAAATCCTCATCGTATTGTTTCTGGCTATGTTGTAAGAGATGAAGAAAGATATACGATATTCTCAGAGAAACATTCTGAAACAGGTAATATTAAAGATATTCATCTGTCAGAACAGTACACAAATGGTTCGTTTATCGTTGATACTAAAGACTTCGGCGATATCATCGACATGATAATAAGTTAATCATTTGTAAATTTGTATTTTCAACTTAAACATAAAATGATAAAATTAATTTGTTATTTTAACTTTTTATAACTAATCAAGAGATTTGTATTGATTTTGTTTAGAAATTGAACGGTACATTGCTAGAATTGTGCTTCTTAATTTTTATTCAATACAATATAAATCTCTTGTAATGTATCTTAGGAAATTTATTTTAATAATGATGAGAGGGATATAATGAGCGATTTTGATAATTTAATACCCGGTTGGTTCAAGACCATCGTACAAGTTGGCAATGATTTAATTTGGTCACAATATCTTATTGGATTATTATTGACTGTTGGTTTCTTCTTTACTATAAGTTCTAAATTTGTTCAATTGCGTATGTTACCTGAAATGTTTAGAGCTTTAACAGAAAAACCAGAAACTTTAAATAGTGGAGAAAAGGGGATTTCACCTTTCCAAGCTTTTGCTATTAGTGCAGGTTCACGTGTAGGTACTGGTAATATTGCTGGTGTTGCTACAGCTATCGTTTTAGGCGGTCCAGGTGCAGTATTTTGGATGTGGGTTATCGCTTTTATAGGCGCAGCAAGTGCATTTATGGAAGCAACATTAGCTCAAATATATAAAGTACATGATAAAGAAGGTGGCTTCCGTGGGGGCCCAGCATATTACATAACTAAAGGTTTAAATCAAAAATGGTTAGGTATCTTATTCTCTATCTTGATTACAGTTACCTTTGCGTTTGTATTTAACACTGTACAGTCAAATACAATTGCAGAATCTTTAAATACGCAATATCATATTAGCCCTGTCATTACAGGAATTATTTTAGCGGTAATTACAGCTGCAATTATCTTTGGTGGTGTACGTAGTATTGCTACGTTATCTTCTTTAATCGTTCCAATTATGGCAATTATTTACATTGGTATGGTCTTAGTTATCTTATTATTAAATATTGACCAAATTGTCCCTATGATTGGTACGATTATTAAAAGTGCTTTTGGTGTTGAACAAGTTACTGGTGGTGCTGTAGGTGCCGCAATTCTTCAAGGGATTAAACGTGGTTTATTCTCAAATGAAGCTGGTATGGGTTCTGCACCAAATGCGGCTGCAACAGCGGCAGTGCCTCACCCAGTTAAACAAGGCTTAATTCAATCACTTGGTGTATTTTTTGATACGATGTTAGTGTGTACTGCTACTGCCATTATGATTTTATTATATTCTGGATTAAAATTTGGTGAAGGTGCACCACAAGGTGTGCAAGTAACACAGTCAGCATTAAATGAACACTTAGGTTCAGCAGGTGGTATATTCTTAACGATTGCAATTACCTTATTTGCATTTTCATCAGTTGTAGGTAACTATTACTACGGTCAATCAAATATTGAGTTTTTATCTACAAATAAAATTGTAATGTTTATTTTCAGATGTTTAGTTGTACTTTTAGTATTTGTAGGTTCAGTTGTTAAAACTGAAACAGTATGGAGTACTGCTGATTTGTTTATGGGATTAATGGCAATTGTAAACCTGATTTCAATTATTGGTCTTTCAAATATAGCTATAGCTGTAATGAAGGATTACCAAAAACAACGTAAAGCTGGTATGAAACCTGTATTCAAACCAGAGAATCTAGAAATTAATTTGTTTGGTATTGAAACATGGGGACGCGAAGATAGATTATCTAAAAAATAATAATATTGCATAGTGATGTAAGTTTAATTACTCATTTTAACGCCTTTCTAAGTAATGAATGTCTTATTCAAATACTTAGGAAGGCGTTTTATTATGAGAGAGAGTTCTTTTCAATTTTATTAAATAGATTTATAATCTTAATAATGAAAGAAAGGTGATTATGATGAGTGAGTATTACATTTCTAAAACTTTAAATAATAACGTCATCATATGCACTTATAATAATCAAGAGGTCATATTAATAGGAAAAGGTATAGGATTTAACAAGAAGGCTGGGATGACCTTAGACGATGATGCTTCAATAGAGAAAGTCTATAAACTAGAACATAAGCAGCAACAAGAATATTACAAATCATTGGTAGAAATAGCAGATGAAGATGTGTTGCAAGCTGTAATTGAGGCAGTTAATTACATTACGAGTACAATTTGTACTATCGATGATAAAAATCTAGTCGTAGCATTAACCGATCATATTATTTTTGCATATAAAAGATTAAAGCAAAATCAAGTTATTAGTAACCCTTTTGCGATTGAAACGCAACATTTATATAGTGAAGCATATACAATCGCCAGTCAGGTTATCGATAGATTGAATCAACGCTTAGATGTTGAGTTTCCACCTGATGAGATAGGTTTTATTGCATTGCATATTGCTTCTAACACTGATGATTTAACAATACATGAAATGTCATTGATAAATAAGTTAATCGGAAAAAGTATTTTAATTATTGAGAATGATTTAGATCATAAAGTTGATAATCAAACTGTTCAATACCAACGATTTATTAGACATATTCAATTTTTAATTCGACGATTAAATAAACAAGAATATGTATACGCACAAGATGTGTTTATTGATATGGTTAAAACGCATTATCCTAATTCTTATAATACAGCATTTAAAATTTCAAGAATGATGCAAAAGCATTTAAATGTTCCAGTTGATGATTCTGAAATCGTTTATCTAGCATTACATATTTATCACTTTGAAACGCAAATGAGTTCATCATAAAACTTAGCGAAAGCTAATGCATTTTATGGTATGATGATAATTAGCTCAAGTTTTATAAGTTAGTTAAGGTATGGTGAAAAAAATGGCAATGGAAAATAAGCAAGTTGAAGAAAAAGAAGCGAAGAAGTTTAGCTTCACTGAAACACGTTTTATGAGATTTTTAGGCGGTAAAGACTTACTATTTGCTTTAGTTTCATTAGTGCTCATTGGTATTGTTATTTTTATCTTTGATAAAGTTTCTTATATTTTCGAACCATTTATCATTGTTTTTAATACGATTGTGGCACCGATTATATTATCGCTTATTTTATTTTATTTAATTAACCCAGTCATTAATTTGATGGAACGATATAATATTCCTAGATTGCTAGGTATCATTATAGTTTTCTTATTAATTGTTGGTGGTGCTACGTTAATTGTTAATCTATTAATTCCACTGATAGGTGATCAAATTACACGTTTAGCAAATAATTTTCCTAAGTATGTAGATAAATTTAATGGTGCAATAGATAAAGTCGCACATGTATCTTTTTTATCTTCATTTTATTCTCAAATTCAAGATTCGTTAGACTCTGTGTCTAATAAAATCCCATCATTAGTATCTAACTATTTCGACGGTTTCGGAACTAAGATTAGAACATTTGCAGAAGCGTTAGTAAATGTTGGGGTAGTACTAGTCACTACACCGTTTGTTCTATTTTTCATGTTAAAAGATGGTCATAAATTTAAAGATTACTCAACTAAAATTATGCCACCTAAATTTAGAAAAGATTACCATGATTTAATTGAAAAAATGAGTGTACAAGTTGGTTCTTATATCCAAGGACAAATTATTGTATCATTCTGTATCGGTATATTACTATTCATTGGATATACTATCATTGGCTTAGACTATGGATTAGTACTAGCATGTATTGCTGCTGTTACAAGTGTTGTACCATACCTAGGACCTACGATTGCAATTTCACCAGCTATTATTATTGCATTGATCACATCACCATTAATGTTATTAAAATTAATCGTAGTGTGGACGCTTGTTCAATTTATTGAAGGACACTTTATTTCACCTAATATTATGGGTAAAACTTTAAAAATACACCCACTTACAATTATCTTTATCTTATTAAGTGCAGGTAATTTATTAGGTATTGTTGGTGTTATCTTAGGTATTCCTGGATATGCAATACTTAAAGTTTTAGTTTCACATTTATTCTTACTATTTAAACGTCGTTATAATAAATATTATGGCAACGATGCAGGTAAATATAAGATTAAAAAAGAAGAAGCGAAAGATTATACCCAAAAGGAATAAATATTGATTTATTTAAAAGTGCGATTCACGATAGTCGACAATGATTATCGTGACTTTTTTGGCTTAGCTTATAAGTTATTTAAGTCAATTGAATATGTTGGGTAATCTTTTTAATAGTGAAACATTACAATACTGTTAGTATGATATACTTCAAAGGTTATGTTCATTATGATAAAGGTATGATATATTTTAAAATAATCTAATGGTAAAGGGTCGAAGTATGAAATGACTGAAGAACTTAAAAATAGACTATTATCTATATTAAAATTTATATTTGCAGCGGCGCTTTTTATTGCTGTAGTTATTACGTTATATCATGAGTTATCTCATATTAATTTTAAACAAACATTAGAATCATTTAGTAAAATTAATCGTTGGCAATTAATAGGATTATTTATTTGCGGTGGGGCTTCAATGATTCTATTGAGTTTATATGATTTGATACTTGTTAAAGGATTGAAACTTGATATCCCATTATCAAGAGTTTTTAGAATAAGTTATATCATTAATGCATTTAATGCTATTGTTGGATTTGGTGGATTCATTGGTGCAGGTTTCAGAGCATTTATATATAAGAATTACACTTCAGATAGAAAAAAATTAGTTCATGCAATATCGATTATACTAGTATCTATGTTAACTGGTTTAAGTCTTCTATCTATTCTAGTTGTATTACATATATTTGATGCCTCACACATACTCAACAAGATTCATTGGGTAAGATGGATTTTGTACTTAGTAGCATTATTCTTACCTATATTTGTTGCTTACACTGTAATTAAACCAATTGACCAAAGCAACAAGTTTTTAGGATTATATTGTACGTTAGTATCAAGTATTGAGTGGATGGCAGCAGCTATGGTGTTATATTTATCTGCTATAGTAGTTGATATTCACGTTGCATTTACTACTGTTATTGGAATTTTTATCATTGCAGCTTTATCAGGATTAGTTAGTTTTATTCCTGGAGGATTTGGTGCTTTTGACTTAGTCGTATTACTAGGACTTAAATCACTAGGCGTACCTGAAGAAAAAGTATTATTAGCATTATTACTTTATCGTTTTGCCTATTATTTTGTACCTGTGATTATTGCACTTATTTTATCAACATTTGAATTTGGATCTTCTGCACGTAAATACTTCGAAGAATCGAAATATTTTGTACCTGCAAAAGATGTCACATCATTTTTATTCTCATATCAAAAAGATATTATTGCTAAAGTACCATCATTTGCGTTATCCATCTTAGTATTATTAACAAGCCTTATTTTCTTTATTAATAATATTACAATTATTTATGATGGCTTATATGATGCAAATCATTTTATTTATTATATTATGTTATCTATTCATACTAGTGCGTGCTTACTACTCTTTATTAATGTGAGGGGTGTTTTTAAACAAAGTAGACGCTCTATCATCTTTGTGATGGTTTCACTCATTTTAATCTTTATAGCAACTGTATACACATATGCATCCTTTATATTACTTACTTGGTTAGTTGTTATCTTTATTCTATTAATTTTAGCTTATCGTAGAGCTAGAGTAGTAAAACGACCATTTAGATTGAAAAATCTTTTATTCACCATTGTAATTAGTATTATAGTGCTATATGTTAATCATTTAGTTATTGCTGAAACGTTATATGCGCTAGATATTTATCATTTAGAAATGGACACGTCACTTTTAAAATATTATTTCTGGTTAACTATTTTAGTAGTTGTTATTCTAGTAGGTACGATTGCTTGGTTAATGGAACGACGTTTTAATAGACCGCATAAAACGGATGATTTATCACTTTGTAGAGATATCATTGAAACATATGGTGGTAATTATTTAAGTCACTTGATATACAGTGGTGATAAAGATATCTTTATGCATGAGAATAACAAGGCGTTTATCATGTATCGTTATAAGGGGAATGCACTAGTCGTTTTAGGTGATCCTATTGGAGATGTTAACGATTTTCAATCATTATTTGTTGATTTTTATAATTATGCTGAACGTTTAGGTTATGATATTATTTTCTATCAAGTATCTGATCGATTCATGCCTTTATATCATAATTTCGGTAATCAGTTCTTTAAATTGGGCGAGGAAGCAATTATTGATTTGACTCAATTTACGACATCTGGAAAAAAACGTCGTGGTTTCCGTGCTACTTTAAATAAATTTGAAGATCTTAATATTAAATTTGAAATTATTGAGCCACCATTCTCTAAAGCACTTGTCAATGAATTGAAACAAGTAAGTAATCAATGGCTAGATGGGCGCAACGAAATGCATTTTTCTGTAGGACAATTTACAGAGGATTATATAGAACAAGCACCAATAGGCATTATGAAGAATGAACAAGGAAAGATAATTGCATTCTGTACTTTAATGCCAACTTACTATAATGAAGCTATTTCTGTTGATTTAATTAGATGGTTACCAGATTTGGATTTACCACTCATGGATGGATTATATCTCCACATGTTGTTATGGGGTAAAGAAAAAGGATATAAAGCATTTAATATGGGAATGGCAACATTATCTAATGTTGGACAATTGGATTACTCTTATCCACGAGAACGTATTGCTGGGCGTGTATTCGAACATTTTAATGGTCTGTATCGATTCCAAGGCTTACGTAAATATAAAGAAAAATATAGTCCTAACTGGGAACCTAGATTTTTAGTTTATCGTAAAGATAGTTCATTGTGGTACAGTATGTTAAAAGTGATGAGAGTTATTCGTCATAAATAAAAATGAATAAATCATAAAACATTAAAATAGGCATCCCAAATCATGTATTAAAGTTGATACATATTTGAGATGCCTTGTTTATTTAAATATTCGAGTTCGGCTTATAATTTGCACGATCTCGCTGTTCTTGAGCATAACGTTCCGGATTCTTTTTATAAAAATCTTGATGATATGCTTCAGCTTTGTAGAATGTTGAAGCGGGTATTATTTTAGTTGCAATTGCTTTGTCGAAGTGAATCGTTTGTTCTAGTTGCTTAACGTAATTTTCTGCTAATCTTTTTTGATCTTCATTGGTATAAAATATAGCTGTTTTATACTGAGAACCTCTATCTTGAAATTGTCCTTCACTATCTAATGGATCAATAACAGAAAAAAAGATTTCTAATAATTTATTATATGAAAATAAAGCTACATCGTATTCAATTTTTACAGTTTCATAATGACCAGTCGTGCCACTTTTCACTTCTTCGTAGGTTGGATTGTGCTTTGTACCGCCCATATAACCAGATGTTACTGTTTCTATACCATCGAATTGATCGAAAGGCTTGGTCATACACCAAAAACAACCACCAGCAAAATATGCTGTATTTATATTCATTTATGCCACCCTTTCATTGGACCTTAGTACCATTTATTTAAAAATGACTTGATTTTTTAAAGCAAGTTCTATAATTTAATTATATATAATTATAGTATACAGATATATAATTTTGAAGATTTTTAAAAGATGTAAGGTAGGTAAATATGACAGAAGAGAAGGATAAGACATTATATAGACGACACTCAGACTCAGAAACACCTTCTAAGCGACGAAAGAAGAAGAAACTTCGTAAATTACCTTTTATAATACTGATTCTAGCGATATTACTTATTGTTGCTATTATCTATATTGTTCACGGTTATCGCAGCGGTGTTGATTACGCTGAAAGACACGCTAAAGACATTAAAGTACACAAGTTTAATGGTCCAGTTAAAAATGACGGAAAAATATCGGTTCTCGTTTTAGGTGCTGATAAAGCAAATGGTGGAAAATCACGTACCGATTCAATTATGGTCGTACAATATGACTATATACATAAAAAGATGAAAATGATGTCCGTGATGCGTGATATTTATGCTAAAATACCTGGATATCAGAATTATAAAATTAATGCTGCATATTCACTTGGAGGACCTGAACTTTTAAGACAAACTTTAAATAAGAACTTAGGCATTAATCCTGAATATTACGCAGTGATTGATTTTACTGGATTTGAAAAAATGATTGATGAATTAGAACCTAATGGTGTGCCAATTGATGTTGAAAAAGACATGTCTGAAAATATTGGTGTATCACTCAAAAAAGGTCATCATCGTTTAAATGGGAAAGAGTTACTCGGTTATGCTAGATTTAGACATGATGAAGAAGGTGACTTTGGTCGTGTAAGACGTCAACAACAAGTAATGCAAACGCTAAAGAAAGAATTAGTTACGCCAACCTCTGTTGTTAAACTACCAAAAGTTGCTGGTATTTTAAGAGGGTATATTAATACAAGCATGCCTAACTCAGCAATCTTCCAAACAGGTATTAGCTATGGTATTAGAGGAGATAAAAATGTTCAATCACTAACGATACCAATAAAAAACTCTTACCAAAATATAAATACAAATAATGATGGTAGTGCTCTTCAAATTGATGAAGAAAAAAATAAACAAGCAGTTAAAGAATTTTTAGATAATTAATATTAGGAAAGTAAAAGCGTGCTAAACTATAGCACGCTTTTTAATTTTAAAAACTATAATATTATTATGTAAACTTTAAGTATGATTATTGGTCGTCAGACTTTCTAACACCAGCAACGCCATAATGATTTTTTTGCATTTCCTCGATTATAACGTGAATGGCTTCTCTATTAGCACCAGTAGTTTTCTCTACAGCATTTGTTACCTCTGTAACTAAATTTTTTAATTGCTCATCTGAACGTCCTTCTAAGAGTTTTACATTTACGATTGGCATAATATATCCTCCTTTATTTATTAATACATCAATAGTATAGCATTTTCTTAATAAGTACTCCAAAATTAATTATGGAACATTTGTTCGTATTATACTTGAATAAGAACAAGTGTTCGTATATAATAAAAATTGCATAAGGGAGGTATCTAACATGTATGACTATCATTTATTGGAAGATAGAGATGTATTATGTATTGATCAGAAGAGTTTCTTTGCCAGTGTATCGTGTATCGAAAAAGGATTGGATCCATTAGAAACAAAGTTGGCAGTAGTTGCAGACACTAAAAGACAGGGATCTGTCGTTTTAGCAGCAACGCCTAAACTAAAAGAGATTGGTATTAAAACAGGATCAAGATTATTTGAAATCCCTCATCGTAATGATATATACATTATTAATCCAAGCATGAGAAAATATTTAGAAGTTTCGATTGAAATATCTAAAATAGCACTTAAGTATGTACCAGGAGAAGATTTACATCAATATAGTATTGACGAATTTTTTATGGATGTGACAAATAGTTATCATCGTTTCAATTCTACTGTTAAATCATTTGCTGAAAGGTTACAAAAAGAAATTGAAGATAAAACTGGAATTTATTGTACGATTGGTATTGGGTCAAACATGTTATTGAGTAAAGTTGCTATGGATATTGAAGCGAAACATACAACAAATGGAATTACGGAATGGCGTTACCATGATGTACCAAATAAAATGTGGCAGATATCACCATTGAGGGATTTTTGGGGAATAAATAAAAAAACAGAGATGAAATTAAATAAAAAAGGGATTATTACTGTCGGAGATTTAGCGCAATATCCTTATAAATATTTAAAAAGAGACTTTGGTGTATTAGGTACTGATATGCATTTACACGCTAATGGGATAGATCAAAGTAAAGTCAGAGAAAAATATCATGTTACCAATCCCTCGATTTGTAAAAGCCAAATTTTAATGCGAGATTATCGCTTCGAAGAAACTAAAGTTGTAATGCAAGAATTAATTGAAGATGTAGCGAGTAGAATAAGAGCTCGTAAACAGCTAGCACGTACGATTCATTTTTCTTTTGGTTATACAGAAGGTGGTGGCGTTCATAAACAATATACATTGACAGATGCGACTAATTTAGAACGCGATATTTATAAAGTAATTAATTATTACGCAAATCAATTATGTGATAAACAGGCATTATATCGAACGTTAAGTGTTTCATTAACGCAATTAATTAGCGAAGAAGATCGACAGCTTAATTTATTTATTGACGAATATGAAAGAAGAAGAGATGAAAAACTAGCAAAAACAATTGATTATTTACAAAATAAGTATGGTAAAGGGATTATATCAAAAGCAATTTCCTATACTGATGCTGGTACTAAACATGGACGACTAGGATTAATGGCGGGTCATAAAATGTAGAGAAATATCCTCCTAAATTCATGATGAAATGTTGTTTTAATATCTTTAAAACATAAATCATCAAATTAGGAGGATATTTTTTATAAGATATATGTTTCAAATTCACTAAGTGCTTTAATACCAAGTTCTCGATCTTGTGGCGTTTTAAAACTAATTTGTAAGGCACCTAATATGTCTTCACGTACTTCCAATATTTTTAAGTTACTTATAGAAATATTATGTAAACTTAAGATGGTTGTAACTTTGCTAATCATACCCGATTTATCTGGAATATCAACATAAAGATCATACGCAATACTAAGTGCACCTTGTTGTTTAACGGGTAATTGATCTCTAAAAGATTTAGCATTTTTAAAAAAGGAATAAATATCATTACTCTCATTTTTTTCTATTTTAGTTGAAATAGTTGCTATTTGTTGTTGTAACATATCTAAAAGTTGTAAGATATTGTCTTTATTACTCAAGGTGATATCTTTCCACATATCAGCGTTACTACTAGCAATACGAGTGATATCTCTGAAGCCACCAGCTGCTAAATGTTTAACTAAAGCATGATCATTAGAATTTGTCTCACTTAAGTGAACTAAACTCGATGCAATGATGTGAGGCACGTGACTCACTATACCTGTTACATAATCATGCTCTTGAGCAGATGTTATTATGAATTTAGCTGAAGTTGATGATAATAAATTTTGTAATTGATTAGCAGCTTCCGCATTTTGTTCCTCGTTATAAACTAAAATATAATAAGCATTTTCAAATAAATATTTTTTAGAATTTAGCACTCCTGATTTATGACTTCCTGCCATAGGGTGACCACCAACAAGATGAATATCGTGTTTTAGCAGATAGTTTTCGAAAAGTTGTATAGTTGATTTCGTACTACCTGTATCAGTAACAATTAAATTGGGACGTGTTTTATACTGTGGTAATTCTTTAAGATATGATTCAGTTTGTTTTACGGGTGTAGCATATATAATGATATCTGCTTCTTTGACACCTTCACTGTATGTTTCTACTTTTGCATCAATAATTCCAATTGATAGCGCTTTATCAAGTTGACTTTTATCAGCATCGAATGCAGATATTTTTATATCAGAATTATAAAATTTTAAGTTACTAGCTAAACTACCTCCAATTAAACCAAGTCCTACAAACAAAATATGTTGCATAATACATCACCTTGTTTCAAAATTTTCAGAATACGTATATTGTAAAGTAGTCCTTATATTTAAACAATAGTAAAATGATTGAAGTCATAGTGAATACACAGTAAATGCGATAAAATAGTATTAAATACTCATTAAAAAGGGGAGATTAGCATGACGGAAAAGGTATTAAAGACAATACAAGAGCTAACTGAAATTAATAGCCCATCAGGTAATGCGGCCAACGCAATCCATTATGTTAAAGATAAAGTTGAAAATTTAGGTTATGAAACACAATTGACGAACAAAGGTGCTTTAATTATAGAAGTTCAAGGGGCGAATCAACATCATCAAAGATGTATTACTGCACATGTGGATACACTAGGGGCAATGGTAAAAGAAATAAAAGAGGACGGGCGACTAGCAATTAGTTTGATAGGTGGCTTCACTTATCACGCAATTGAAGGTGAATATTGTGAAATACAAACGGAATCTGGTCAAACTTATACAGGCACGATTTGTTTACATGAAACAAGTGTTCATGTGTATAAAGATAATCATGAAGTGCCAAGAGATGAAGAACATATGGAAATTCGTATTGATGAAAAAACAACAAACGAACAAGAAACAAGGGATTTAGGAATTGAAGTAGGTGACTTTGTAAGCTTCGAACCTAGAACACAGATTACATCTTCAGGCTTTATTAAGTCGCGTCATTTAGATGATAAAGCGAGTGTTGCAATGATATTAGAATTACTTGAGAAACTTAAGCAAGAAAGCATTCAATTACCACACACAACTCAATTTTATATTTCAAATAATGAGGAAATTGGTTATGGTGCAAATGCTTCTATTTCAGATAAAATAATTGAATATATTGCATTTGATATGGGTGCATTAGGTGATGGACAATCGTCAGATGAATATACCGTATCAATCTGTGCTAAAGATGCATCAGGTCCATATCACAAAGAATTAAAATCTCATTTAGTAAATTTATGTAAGATTAATGATATACCGTATAAGCTAGATATCTATCCATATTATGGTTCAGATGCATCAGCAGCTTTAAAAGCTGGAGCAGATATTCGTCATGGGTTATTCGGTGCTGGTATAGAATCTTCTCATGCGCTTGAGAGAACACATATAGATTCTATCAAAGCTACTCAAGATTTATTATATGCTTATTGCTTATCACCAATTAATCTATAAATGATTATTGACAAATAAATTAGATTTGTGTACTATACTGAAATATAAGAAATATTACACAATTCTATGAATGAAGTAGACGATATGATTTGTAGCACATAGAAAGCCAATGGTTGATGTAAATTGGCACTGCATATTTGTCGAATTGGGTCTAGAATTATAGTTTAATAATTAATGAGTGAACAAATGATTGTTAATTAAGGTGGCACCACGGTAACGCGTCCTTATAGGAACTAGCGTTATACTGTGGTGCTTTTTATATACAATTTAAATTGGCATAAATGGAGTAGTGATGAGTAAGGTAGTGGCAGAAAGTTGATGGTAGATGTAAATCAACACCACTCAACATGAAATTGGGTTTATGCTATTAACAAATCAATAAAATTTAAGTGAATGTTTATATTCGTATTATTCGGAATATTTCGTTAATTTAGGTGGTACCGCGCGTCAGCGTCCTATTATATTAGGAGGCTGACGTTTTTTAAAGAGAGGAAGTGAGAGCATATGGATTTAGTTTATAGAAAATTAAAAGCACATATCACGCCTGAAGTGTTAGGTAACTTACAAGAAGAAAAAATTATATTAGAAAGTACTAGTCCACAACAATTGAAAGGGAGATATTCAATTGTGGCATTAAATCATTATGGAACAGTGGTGTTAAACGATGAACATCTGAAAATTAAAACCAAAGATAAAGAAACGAAAATAACTACAGAACCTTATCTTTATTTAAAAAACTATATTAATCAATATAATGAAAAAATTAAGGACGAAAAATTAAAACGCTTACCATTTGTTTCAGGATTTATTGGAACTTGCAGTTTTGATTTAGTGAGACATGAATTTCCAATTTTAAAGAAAGTGCCTTTGAAAAATACTGATCAAACAATTGATGTTAAATTTTACATGATAGAGGATGTATATGTCTTTGATCATTATAAAGATGAGTTGTATGTTATAGCATCAAATCAATTTTCAAAAGAAACAGTGGAACAATTGCAAGCAAGAGTTGATGAAAGCGTCGAAGCTTTAGGTAACATAAAAGTGTTTGACGATAATTATATAGCTTCTCCAAATAGGTCCGAAATAAAAACTAACATATCGGACAAATCGTTTATTGAAATTGTAAAAAGGATGAAGTCACTGATTACTAAAGGCGATATGTTTCAAGTTGTCCCTTCAAGAATATATAGTTACAAACATCACTTTGGTAAGGAAAAATATCGTTTAAGTTATCAATTATATCAAAATTTAAAAAGAAGAAATCCCAGCCCATATATGTATTACCTTAATAAGGAAAGTCATATTATTGTGGGAAGTTCGCCAGAAAGTTTCGTGACAGTACATAATCATAGTGTGTTTACAAATCCTATTGCTGGAACGATTAGAAGAGGAATAACTGCTCAAGAAGATGAATATAACGCGGCGCAATTATTAACGGATGAAAAAGAATGTAGTGAGCATAGCATGCTAGTTGATTTAGGAAGAAATGACATTCATAGAGTATGTGTAACGGGTACATCAGAAATCACAAAATTAATGCAAATTGAAAAGTATGAACATGTGATGCATATGGTTAGCGAAATTAAAGGGACGTTACGCAAAGATTTATCACCTATGTCTGTCATCGCTAACTTATTACCAACAGGTACCGTTTCAGGTGCACCTAAACTAAGAGCAATACAACGGATATATGAAGCTTATCCTTACAAGAGAGGAATTTATAGCGGTGGCGTGGGTTACATCAATTGCAATCAGAATTTAGACTTTGCTTTGGCAATACGAACCATGTTAATTGATGATAGTACTGTTCAAGTTGAGGCAGGATGTGGTGTGGTTTATGATTCAGTTCCTGAAAAAGAATTGGAAGAAACACGGATTAAAGCTAAAAGTTTATTGGAGGTGACGCCATGATACTCATCATAGACAATTACGATTCGTTCACCTACAACTTAGTAGACGTGATAAGTCAAATAGATGACGTAATAGTTAAATATCCCGATGAAAAAGATGTGTTAACTTATCTTGAAACCATTGATGCACTTATAATATCACCTGGTCCTGGCCATCCTTTGGATAATGATTATTTAATAAATATTATTGATACTTATCAAACTTTACCTATATTAGGTATATGTTTGGGTGCACAAGCACTAACTTGTTACTACGGTGGTCACGTAGTTCAAGGGAAAAAGGTAATGCATGGTAAAGTTGATACAACAGTTGTTACGCGTAAAACACAATTATATAAAGGATTACCACATCATTTTAAAGTAATGAGGTATCATTCGCACATAAGTGATGAATCAACGTTACCTAATAACTTGTTAATTACTGGAAGAACTGAGGATTCGATTCAATCTTTTGAAGATAAATGTCATTTGCATTATGGGATTCAATACCATCCAGAATCATTTGCCACCGAATATGGACAACAAATTATTAATAATTTTATTAGCATCGTGAAGGAAAGGAGCACCCTAGATGGAACGAGTACAACAATTATTTGATAATAAAATGATTAATCAAAGTGACGCAACAGCATTTATAGAATTTCTAATTAATCCTAAAGTGAAAATCGACGAAAAAGTAAATGTATTGCAACATTTTACTAATAAAGAGATAAAACAAAAAGAATTAACTTATATTGTGAATAGTTTGATTCAATCTATGTATCCTAAACAACCATCATATGAAGGAAGTATTTGTGTATGTGGCACAGGAGGGGATAAATCTAACAGTTTTAATGTTTCAACTACAGTATCATTTGTAGTCGCAAGCGCAGGTATACCCGTGATTAAACATGGAAATAAAAGTATCACTTCAAGTTCTGGAAGTACTGACTTACTGAAAGAACTCGGTATAGAAACCACACTTGTTAGGGATGTGCCTTTTCAAGTAAAGGAAAAAGGATTGGCATTTATAAGTGCGATGCAAGCATATCCTATTATGAAATATATTCAACCTGTCAGAAAAATGATTAAAACGCCAACCATATTCAATATTATGGGCCCATTAATTAATCCGTACAAATTAACATACCAAGTAATGGGAGTTTATGATGATAGTAAATTAAAAATGATAGCACAAACACTACGAGATTTAGGTCGACGTAGAGCGATAGTGTTGCACGGGGCAAATGGTATGGATGAAGCTACATTATCTGGAGACAATGAAATTTATGAAGTGAAAGAAGATGGATTAATTGAACACTATTATATCAACGCTAAAGATTTTGGGTTAAAACAGACTGATAATAGCGCGTTACAAGGTGGTAATGCTCGCAAAAACCGACACATAACGCTTGATATATTGAGTGGGCGAGACCGATCTTGTAAACGAGACGTAGTAGTTTTAAATGCTGCACTTGGTTTATATATTGCTGAAAAAGTAGAGACAATTGAGAATGGTATAAAGTATGCTCAAGATTTAATTGATACTGGCAGCGCAATGAAACAATATTTGTTGATGGGAGGCATTCCATATGACCATACTTGATGAAATTGTAATTTATAAGAAAGAACTGTTAAAAAATGGCTATTATAACGACAAATTGAATTCGTTAAAAAAGATAAGTTTCTCTGATAAACCAACATTAGAAAACGCTCTAAAATACAATAACACTTTAAGTTTAATTGCTGAGATTAAGTCCAAAAGCCCTTCTGTCGATGCATTCAACGATCGTAATTTAATACAACAAGTTATGGATTATGAACGTTATGGCGCACAAGCCATATCTATTCTTACTGATGAGAAATATTTTGGGGGTAGCTTTGAAAGATTACAAGAATTATCAGTTTGTACAAAGTTACCTGTACTATGTAAAGACTTTATCATTCATCCGCTTCAAATAGATGTAGCTAAAAAAGCAGGAGCTTCAATTATTCTATTGATTGTTAATATATTATCCGATGCAGAATTAAAAACATTATACGATGATGCTACTTCTAAAGGCATGGAAGTATTAGTTGAAGTACATGATAGTAATGAACTAGCTCGTGCATATCAATTAAATCCTAGAATAATAGGCGTAAATAATCGTGATTTGAAAACTTTTAAGACTAAAGTAGCGCATACAAATCAAATTTTAAAACATAAAAAAGAGGGCTACCTCTATATATCTGAAAGTGGTATTCATTCTGAGGATGATGTACAGCAAATTGTCGGAAGTGGCATTGATGGATTACTAGTAGGTGGAGCACTCATGAACTGTAATCATTTAAAGTCTTTTATTCCGTCTTTAAGATTGAAAAAGGTGACACTATGATTTTAAAATATTGTGGTTTTAAGTCTGAACAGGAAGTTTTAAATTGCATAGATTTAAATATAGATATGATAGGTTTCATTCACTATCCTAAAAGCAAACGGCATGTAACTCTAAATCAATTAAATGCGTTATCGCGTTTAGTTCCTAAGCATATAGATAAAGTAGCGGTATTAGTTAATCCATCATATCAAGAAGTTCAACAAATTATACAATACACTTCGATTAATTCAATACAACTTCACGGTGATGAATCATCTCAATTCATAAATAAAGTTAAGTTGAATTTTAAGAATATTAAGATAATTAAAGCATTACCAGCTAATGAAAGTTTGAAAATGAATCTCACCAAATATAAAAATGATGTTGATTTATTTATTATTGATACACCTTCAGAACATTATGGAGGCACAGGCAAATCATTTGATTGGCAACGATTGCGTCATATCAATATAGAGATTCCTTACCTTATTGCAGGGGGGCTAAGTGCTAGTAAAATTGAAAAAATTCAAAAGTTAAATATCAATTCGCATAGTGGTTATGACATTTCAAGTGGAATTGAAACGAATAATTATAAAGATAAATCTAAAATGATACAGATTATTAATCAAGTGAAAGGAGCAGTATAAATGACTAACATACAAACTGAAGTTGATGAATTAGGATTCTTTGGAGAATACGGAGGACAATATGTCCCAGAAACATTGATGCCAGCGATTATTGAACTCAAAAAAGAATATGAAAAAGCAAAACAAGATGATTCGTTTCAAAATGAAATAGCATATTATTTAAAAGAATATGTTGGGAGAGAAACACCATTAACATACGCGAAAGCATACTCTGAGAAACTTGGTGGTGCTAAAATCTATTTGAAACGTGAAGACTTAAATCATACAGGCGCACACAAAATTAATAATGCGATTGGTCAAGCCTTACTTGCTAAACGCATGGGCAAAAAGAAATTAGTTGCTGAAACTGGCGCAGGTCAACATGGCGTTGCAAGTGCTACAGTTGCTGCACTTTTTGATATGGAATTAGTTGTCTTTATGGGTAGGGAAGATATTAAGCGTCAACAATTGAACGTCTTTCGCATGGAGTTACTCGGTGCGAAAGTAGAAGCAGTAGATGATGGCCAAGGAACACTCTCAGATGCAGTGAACAAAGCACTTCAATATTGGGTGAGTCACGTTGATGATACACATTATTTACTTGGCTCTGCTTTAGGACCAGATCCATTTCCAACTATGGTCAGAGATTTTCAAAGTGTAATTGGAAAAGAAATAAAATCTCAAATAGTTGAAAAAGAAGGGCGATTGCCAGATGCAATCGTTGCATGTATAGGTGGTGGATCAAATGCGATTGGTACATTCTATCCATTTATTCAAGACGCTGTTAAATTATATGGCGTTGAAGCAGCAGGTAAAGGTATGAATACAGATAAACATGCACTTGCTATTGGAAAAGGAAAACCAGGCGTACTTCATGGTTCAAAAATGTACCTTATACAAGATGACCATGGGCAAGTAGAGTTAGCACACTCTATTTCGGCAGGATTAGATTATCCAGGGATTGGTCCTGAACATTCATATTATCATGATATCGGACGTGTTCAATATGAGAATGCAAATGATATTGAAGCTATGGAAGCACTCATCCGCTTCAGCAAAATTGAAGGTATTATACCCGCAATTGAAAGTGCACATGCGCTTAGTTATGTAGAAAAGTTAGCGCCAACTATGAAACAGAATGAAATTATAGTAGTAACGATTTCCGGTAGAGGAGACAAAGATATGGAAACAATTCAACAATATATGCAACAGAGAGGTGAAACGAATGACTAAATTATTTGTGCCTTATGTTATGGGAAATAAGCAATTTATTAAAAATGTAAAATTATTAGATAAGTGTGGGGCCAATATTGTAGAGATTGGCGTGCCATTTTCTGATCCAGTTGCTGATGGCCCGATTATAATGGAAGCAGGAAATAAAGCAATTAAAGAGGGGGTAACCATTGACTATATTTTCAAAGCATTAACAACGCACCAACATGAATTACAATGTCAATATGTATTGATGACATATTATAATATTATAGTATCTTATGGAGAAAAAGCATTTTTCAAAGAATGTGAAAATGCAGGCGTTTATGGTGTGATAATTCCAGATTTACCATATGAATTAGCAGAAAAGTTAAAAGTCAAAATAGCTAATATCAATGTGAAACTGATTTCACTTGTTGCAATGACTACAAGTGATGAACGTACTAATGAAATTATCAATCATGCAGAAGGCTTTATCTATACAGTGACGATGAATGCTACTACAGGTGAAAATGGTACATTCCATCCGGATTTAAAAGAAAAGCTAAAAAGAATTAAAAAGAAAGCGAATGTACCAGTAGTAGCAGGTTTTGGTATTAGAACTGTCGACCATGTTAAAGACATCGCTAATATTGCCGATGGTGTAGTCATAGGTAGTGAAATAGTTAGACGTTTTAATGAAGAAAATATAGACAAAACAGAACAATTTATTAGAGACATTAGAGCAACGTTAGATGAGTTTTAAGAGAAGGGGGTACCTTGGTGGAAATATAATTTCCAATCACCTTCATACCAAAGCCAAATTGAGCTTCTTCGACTTTTACTTTGTTTAGTATGATTAATTAAAGTGTAAATACACAAACGTGCATCTTTAGAAATTGATTTCCATTCAAAATCAACTACATCGTATTCAAATATAGCCAATGTATTAGATTTTAAATCAGATTGAGTAAACGTCTTTCCGGATTGTCCAATTTCTATAAAATCTGGATGAATATAATCTAAAAATGAATTTGTTTTACGGTTATTCGGGTCTAAATGAATGGCTTCATAATTAATCATTTGATTTATCTCCCTTATTGGTGAAATACAATAATTACTAAAAGTTATGATATTTAGCATGCTATAGAATATATAAAGGCTGTTTGTTATATTTAGGAGCGAACAATAAATTCAAAAGAGAATTGTGTTTCGCTCCTGTTTAGCGTGTAATACATATTTTTAGAAGATGGATAATTCTATCAAATAAATGGTTTGTATTTTAGTTTTATTCATATCTATTGTATACTTAACATGACTAGATATATATAAATTTTTATTAAAGATATATTTTAAAACTTTAATATATATGGTGAGCAAAAATCGAGATATAGATTCTTTAAATTAGGAGTTATAAATGATGAAGTTTACAAATTTAACAGCTACAGAGTTCGGTGCTTTTACTGATAAAATGCCTTATAGTCATTTTACACAAATGACTGAAAGTTATGAAATGAAGGTTGCTAATAAAACAGAAACTCATTTAGTTGGTATAAAAAATAAAGAAAATGAAGTTATAGCTGCATGTATGCTTACAGCAGTGCCTGTAATGAAATTTTTTAAATATTTTTACTCAAATCGTGGACCTGTAATTGATTATGATAATAAAGAACTTGTTCACTTTTTCTTTAATGAAATGACTAAATATTTAAAACAACATAATTGTTTATACCTTCGAGTAGATCCTTATTTACCTTATCAATACTTAAATCATGATGGTGAAATTACTGGTAATGCTGGAAATGATTGGTTCTTTGATAAGATGAAACAACTTGGTTTCGAGCATGAAGGATTTACTACTGGTTTTGATCCGATTAAGCAAATCAGATTTCATTCTGTCTTGGATTTAAAAGGGAAAACATCTAAAGATATCTTAAATGGCATGGACAGTTTACGTAAAAGAAACACTAAAAAAGTTCAAAAAAATGGTGTTAAAGTTAAGTTCTTAACAGAAGAGGAATTACCAATATTTAGATCATTTATGCAAGATACAACTGAAACAAAAGAGTTTCAAGATAGAGATGATAGTTTTTATTATGATCGTTATAAACACTTCAAAGATCGCGTATTAGTTCCTTTAGCTTATATGAAATTTGATGAATATATTGAAGAACTTCAAAATGAACGCGACACTCTAAATAAAGATTTAAATAAAGCTATTAAAGATATTGAAAAGAGACCCGATAATAAAAAATCTCTTAATAAAAAAGAAAATCTTGAAAATCAATTAGCAGCAAATCAACAGAAAATGGATGAAGCAACTAAATTACAAAATGAACATGGTAACGAATTACCTATTTCAGCAGGTTTCTTCTTTATTAACCCATTTGAAGTCGTTTATTATGCTGGTGGTACATCAAATGAATTTAGACATTTTGCTGGAAGCTATGCTGTTCAATGGACGATGATCAATTATGCAATTGATCATGGCATTGATAGATATAATTTCTACGGCATTAGTGGTGATTTTAGTGATGACGCTGAAGATGTTGGTGTTATTAAATTTAAAAAAGGTTTCAATGCAGATGTAATTGAATATGTCGGAGACTTTGTGAAACCTATTAACAAGCCTATGTATTCAGTTTATAAAACACTTAAGAAGCTAAAAAAATAAATTTAATTAGAGGGGAATAGACCAATATGAAATTTACAGAGTTAACAGTAAAAGAATTTGAAAACTTTGTACAAAATCCATCATTAGAAAGTCATTACTTCCAAGTAAAAGAAAACATCCAAACTCGTGAAAATGATGGCTTTGAAGTTGTGCTATTGGGTGTTAAAGATGAAAGTAATAAAGTCATAGCTGCCAGTCTTTTTTCTAAAATACCGACAATGGGAAGTTATGTATATTATTCAAATCGTGGTCCCGTAATGGATTATTCTGATCTAGGGCTCGTAGATTTTTACTTACGTGAATTAGAAAAATACTTACATCAACATCAATGTTTATATGTCAAAATTGATCCATATTGGATTTATCAAATTTATGACAAAGACATTAATCCACTTGAAGGTCGAGAAAAAAATGATGCAGTTGTAAACTTATTTAAATCGCATGGTTACGATCATCATGGGTTCACTACAAAATATGATGCTTCAAGTCAAGCGAGATGGATGGGTGTTAGTTATCTCAAAGGGGAAACACCTGATTCATTAAAAAAACAATTCGATAGTCAACGTAAACGAAATATTAATAAAGCGATAAACTACGGAGTAAAAGTTAGATTTCTTGGAAGAGACGAATTACACTTATTCTTAGATTTGTACCGTGAAACAGAAGCGCGTACAGGGTTTGTATCTAAAACTGACGAGTACTTCTATAATTTCTACGATACTTATGGAGATAAAGCGCTTGTTCCACTTGCATATATTGATTTAGATGAATACATAAAATCATTGCAAGATGCTTTAAATGATAAAGAGAGTCGTCGTGATCAAATGATGGCAAAAGAAAACAAAAGTGACAAACAACTTAAAAAAATTGCCGAATTAGATAAGCAGATTGATCATGATAAAAAAGAACTCTTACAAGCTAGTGAATTGCGTCAAACAGATGGCTCAATTTTAAATCTAGCATCTGGAATTTTCTTTGCGAATTCATATGAAGTGAATTATTTCTCTGGAGGTTCATCAGCAAAATACAATAATTATATGGGACCATATATGATGCACTGGCATATGATGAACTATTGCTTTGAACATGGCTATGATCGCTATAATTTCTATGGTTTATCTGGTGATTTTACTGAAGATAGTGAAGATTATGGTGTTTATCGCTTTAAACGAGGTTTTAATGTTTATATTGAGGAATTAATTGGAGATTTTTATAAACCAATAAACAAATTGAAATACTGGTTATTTAATACACTTAATAGCATTCGCAAGAAGGTAAAAAAACAATAAATTAATATTAACAAAGGTTGAGACAATTTATCTTGTCTCAACCTTTGTTAATTTTTGGCAATAATATATGAAGTTAAAGCATATATAATGAGCATTTAATTTACACAATTATCGCCAGGCGAAGCTACCATATCAAATTATATTAATAAGATTTATGTAGCACGCCTTATAATCGTAACGAGTGATAGAGACAAGTTACAATATAGTGTAGGTATTATTCTAAGATGTTAAAACATGTTGCTCCCTACAATTTAATATTACCATAAGTCGTGTTTTTAGCAATAATATTCCAAAACAAATTTATATTTTATTTTTTAAAATGTATTAAAAATTAAGTCTTAGCAAATATCATTTGATTTGAGGATTATAAAAGTATGCATCTCCTGAAAACGAAAACATTACGATTTATACTAATGGGTAGTACTGATTTATATATAAAATGATTAAATAGTCACTGTAATAGCAACATATAAATCAACACCCAAATAATAAGCATTAGTAGTCTAAAGATAATAACTACATGTTAATGTTAATACAAATACGGAAATAAATTTCTTAAGTTTTCATGTATTTAAATATTAACTGCTAAAAATTAAATAAACTAAAATAGTTTAATAGCTAAAGTTTATGAACATTAAATTGTGAATTTCAATCAATAATAATATGTGAGTTATGTATAATGATATGAATAAACGATTACAAATGCTCAGAAATCGTTCTGACAGCGTGTTAAATTACTAGAGTTTTAATTGTAATATATAAAACGACTATTTAGTTTACATAATATATATTATAGGAAGTTGTGTATTGAACTCCAGGGGACCTATTCTTCTATGGATTAATTCACTTCTGATTAAATAGCGTTTATGATTTTTTTTTTAGTTAATATATACTTACATTGATATCATTTAACCACAATATTGTTTTACATGCTAAACTATATACATACTTATATATAAAGGAGTTATATATGAATATCATATTAGATATTGACGGTACGATTTGTTTCGATGGACAACAAATTGATCAAGATATTGTCGATCGTTTACTTAGTTTACATAATATAGGACATAGAATTATTTTTGCTTCAGCAAGACCAATACGTGATTTATTGCCTGTTTTACCTTCACAATTTCACAGATTTACCCTTATCGGCGGTAATGGTTCTATCGTTTCTAACAATCATGAAATACATACACTTGCAACGATTCAGCCAATAGATTTTGAAGTGATTAAGCATGTTATAGATAAATATCATCTTCATTATATTGTCGATGATGAATGGAATTATGCTGCCGATGTTGATGCTACGAATGTTATTTTTCGGCGTCTAGATCCTCACCATTTAGCTCAGCAACTACCGATATCTGAAATAACGACACCAATTAAGACAATATTATTGAATATACCTGAGGACAATTTTAAAGCAATTGCAACGTATTTAAGCACACATGCGCCTAATTTATCACTTATCAATCATTCTGATGAATTTAATATCGATATTACCGCGCAACATATCAATAAATATACTGCTATTCTGCATATTCTTGGTGCTCAACCCACATATATTGCTTTTGGTAATGATCATAATGACATTGAAATGCTACAACATGCTGAAGTTGGCTATTTTGTTACTAATAAGTCAATTGATTCTTCTATTTTTGAAAATAATAATACAATACATCGCATCGCTGCCAATACAAAGTCAATTTGCTATACTCTAGATAGTCTGATACATAAAGACATTTAACTTCCATTGCTTCTACTATGCGACAATAGTTATTGATAAAGGCATAATTAAACAAAACTTATCATTGAAAATGATTATCATTTGCAAGTATAATGGTAATCAGGAGGTTTAATTATGAAAAATTCATTTAAATATATAGCTATACTCTTTTCATTAGTACTATTACTATCTGCGTGCGGAAAGGATTCAAATTCAAAATCATCTAATTCAAAAGATACGATTACTGTAAAAAATACATATGAATTTAAAGATAAAAATAACACGCACAATAAAGGAGAAATGAAAACTGAAAAAGTAAAGGTACCTGTTAATCCAGAGCGTGTTGCAGTGTTGGATTATGGTGCGTTAGATACTATGAAACAAATGGGATTAAAAGATAAAATTGTGGCTATTGCTAAAGGTAAAGGTGCATCATTTTTACCATCTTCCCTATCAGAATTTAAAGATGACAAGTACTTGAATTTAGGAAATCCTGGTCAACCTAACTATGATAATTTAGCAAAAGCTAAACCAGAAATTATTTTCGCGTCGTTTAGACAAGCACATACTAAAACGTTAGATGAAATGAAAAAGGCCGCTCCAAACGCCAAAATTTTATTTGTGAGTCCAGATAATGACCATTATATTGATTCTATAAAAAACAACACAACTATGTTTGGAAAAATTTTTAAAAAGCAAAATAAAGCTAAAGAACTTAATAGTAAATTAACTAAAAAAGTAGAAGAAACCAAAAAAGTGATAAATAATGATACTGTATTATTCTTAAATGTGGATGATAAAGGTGTTAAAGTGTTCGGCCCTACTGGTCGTTTCGGAGGATTCTTAAATAAAGATTTAGGAATTAAGCATGCTGATAAAAGCATGAAAGCCAATTCTGCTGGGAATACCGTTACATATGAATATTTAAACAAAGTAAATCCAGACAAATTATTTGTTATAGATCGTACGCAAAAAGGCAATGATAAATCATTACCATCAGCACTTAATAATGATGTGATAAATAAAATGAAAGCCATTAAACAACATCAAGTTTATCAATTTGAATCTAACGCCTGGTATTTCAGTGAAGGTGGAATAGAAACGACTATTGAGCAATTAGATAAAATTGAAAAAGCATTTAAAAACTAATCTCTAATCACATATATAAATAAACAGCAGTGGATAGATTCCCCACTGCTGTTTATTTTCTATCACGACGACGATACGTTTGATTATGATCGCTCTCGTATTTATGAATTTCTTTTTCTAATTGTTTTTGTTTACGTTCACGACGCCAATTTCTAGTGAAATACCATAATAAAAAGCTAATCAGTAAACTCATGATTGCTAAGAAAGCAGCATAACCTAGTAATGGTTGAAACGAAATGTCGTAAAAATTAGGTATAAAGAATGATAAAACGGCTAACACGACAAACGTTATTACAGCAGCTGAGAACCACTTTTTCAAAACAAGTGAACAAAACACTGTTAAAATAATCATTGCTACTATGGTAACCCACATATAAGTAGGCATATCAAAAATAGTCATGTCAATCTCCTAACATAATAAAATAATTCAATATTCACTATACAATATTGTGTATCTAAATTATACCCCCTTTATCTTGAAGAAGCACTCAGGCTAGAGGCTTAATAATGTGATTAAAATTAATATTATGTATAATGGTTGTGAAAGTTAGTTTAGGGAGTGATAAACATGACTACAGGACTACCATTTAGAAAAGATGTTCCTGAACAAGAAACATGGAACTTAATTGATTTATTTGAAAGTGATAAACAATTTTATGAAACGTTAGAAACTGTGTTGGATGAATCCAAAGCCTTTAATCAAGAATATAAAGGTAAAATTAAGGATGCATCCACTGTTAAAAAAGTTCTGTCTAAATTTGAAGAAATCTTAATTCAATTAGATCGTTTAGGAAATTATGCTGAATTGAGATTAAGTGTAGATACCGCAAATGCAGAAGCGCAAACGTTAAGTGCTAAATTATCAACGAGTTATGGGAAAATCACAAGTCAATTATCATTTGTAGCGTCTGAAATTCTATTATTACCTGATAGTGAAATTAAAAAGGCAATCGCTGAATCCGAGGTACCTCATTATTTAGAAAAATTGATTGAAAGTAAACCATATCAATTGTCTCCAGAAGTTGAGGAAGTATTGGCGAGTCTGTCCCCTACTTTTCAAAGTGCATACGAATTATATGGTACGACTAAAATGTTGGATATCGCATTCGAGACATTTGAGCATGATAACAGTACGTATCCAATGGATTATGCAACATTTGAGAATGAATACGAAGATAATCCAGACCCTGACTT
Source organism: Staphylococcus taiwanensis (assembly GCA_020544305.1). Classification (NCBI taxonomy): domain Bacteria; kingdom Bacillati; phylum Bacillota; class Bacilli; order Caryophanales; family Staphylococcaceae; genus Staphylococcus; species Staphylococcus taiwanensis. The sequence continues at coordinate 1,488,327 of CP058667.1, read as the reverse complement.
TAGACGTAAAAGCTTTAAAAGCTTTAGCGATGCAATAAGAAAATATCAACATACTACTGCTGCAACATACAATCAACATGTTCAACAAGAAAAAATTGAAGCTGATTTAAGAGGATATGATTCTGTTATTGACTATTTATTGCATGATCAAGAAGTAACTCGAGACATGTATGACAGACAAATCGATGTTATTATGAGCGATTTGGCTCCAGTTATGCAAAAATATGCTAAATTATTACAACGTATTCATGGATTAGATAAAATGCGTTTTGAAGACTTAAAAATCTCAGTTGATCCTACGTATGAACCTGAAATATCAATTGAAGACTCTAAAGAATACATTCATGGTGCATTAAAAGTACTTGGGGAAGACTATATTAAAATGGTCGATAATGCATACGATGACCGATGGATTGATTTTGCTCAGAATAAAGGAAAAGATACAGGTGCGTATTGTGCAAGTCCCTATTACACTCATTCTTATGTATTCATTTCATGGACTGGTAAAATGACTGAAACGTTTATCCTAGCTCATGAATTAGGTCATGCAGGTCATTTTACACTTGCACAACAACATCAAAATTTATTAGATTCAGAAGCATCAATGTATTTTGTTGAAGCACCATCAACTATGAATGAAATGTTAATGGCGAATTATCTCTTTAGTAATAGTGATGATCCGAAATTTAAGCGTTGGGTCATTGGTTCAATATTATCACGTACGTATTATCATAATATGGTGACGCATTTGTTAGAAGCGGCTTATCAACGTGAAGTTTATCGTAAAGTAGATAACGGAGAATCCCTAACTGCACCTGTTTTAAACAACATCATGTTAGATGTTTATGAACAATTCTTTGGTGATGCGGTTGAACTGACAGATGGTACTGAATTAACGTGGATGCGTCAACCACATTACTATATGGGTTTATATTCATATATTTATTCTGCAGGATTAACGATTGGTACAGTCGTTTCAGAGAAAATTAAGCAAGAAGGCCAACCAGCTGTCGATGCTTGGTTAAATACACTTAAAGCTGGAGGAAGCAAGTCACCAATTGAGCTTGCTAAGATTGCAGGAGTAGATATAACAACTGAAGCACCACTTAAAGCAACGATTAAATATATTTCTGACTTAGTAAATGAGGTCGAAGCACTGACAAATGAAATAGAAAAAAATAATTAGTATTTAAAGAAGCCAGTAAATGAATTTATAAAAATCATTTACTGGCTATTTCTCTGGGATTATGTCTCGGACTCAATGTATCCTCTAATTTTGGGTTAATTTAGGATTAATGAATTGATATATATTATTTTTCGAAATGTTCTCCAGTGAAGTAGTAATAAACACTTTCAGCAATGTTTCTAACATGGTCTCCTACTCTTTCAAGATTTCGTGCAGCCAAATGAGCTTGACCTGCAACAAATGGATCGTTATCAATAAGATAAGTCGTATTAACAATATTAATATATAAATCATCGATATCTTTATCTCGTTCGATAATTTCTTTAAGTAGCGTAACATCTTCATGTTTTACGGCAGTGTTTAAATCTTGTAGCATTAACATTGCTAACTTACCCATCGTTTTTAAACGTGTTAATACATAATGGTCAGTGATTTTAACTCTTAGACGTATATGAGCTATATTTGTAGCATTATCCCCCATACGTTCGAAGTCTGTAGAAATCTTTAAGGCAGCCATCATCATTCTTAAATCAGTGGCAATCGGCTGTTGCTTTGTAATTAACATGATTACTTCTTCATTAATTTCATAATCTAAATTGTTAATCGTTTTATCTTTTTCAATAACTTCTCTAGCAAAATTTTTATCATCTTCACTTAACGACACCAATGCATTCTCAAGGTTAAAATAAACACGAAGACCAAGGCGACGAATATCTTTAATTAAATCGCCAAGTTGACCTTCGTATTTTTGTCTAATGATTGTCATAGACGAATATCAACCAAAACGTCCTGAAATATAGTCTTCAGTTTGTTTATCAGAAGGATTAGAGAAGATTTTATCAGTGTCGTCGTATTCGTTCACATAACCATTAAGGAAGAATGCAGTTTTATCAGATACACGTGCAGCTTGTTGCATGTTATGTGTAACCATAATAATAGAATAGTTTTCTTTTAATTCTTGTACTAGTTCCTCAACTCTTAATGTAGAGATAGGGTCTAATGCTGATGTTGGTTCGTCCATTAAGATAACATCTGGTTCAATCGCTAAACATCTCGCAATACAAACACGTTGTTGTTGTCCACCAGATAAACCATAAGCATTAGTGTGTAATCTATCTTTCAACTCATCCCAAATTGCAGCGCCACGTAAAGATTTTTCAACGATTTCATCTAATAGTTTCTTATCTTTGATACCGTGTGTTTTAGGGCCATAAGTGATGTTATCATAAATTGATTTTGGGAATGGGTTTGGTTGTTGGAATACCATACCAACATTCGTTCTTAATTTTTCTTTAGAATTTTCATCAAAGATATTTTGATCACGGTAAAGAATTTTACCAGCAGTTTTTACTGAAGGTACTAATTCAACCATACGGTTTAATGTTTTAATATAAGTTGATTTACCACAACCTGATGGCCCGATAATAGCAGTTACATTATTTTCTAAAATATCTAAATTGATATTTTGTAATGCGTGTGTATCGCCATACCATAAATCTAAATTTTGTGTAGAATATACTACTTTTTTATTGCTATCAGTTTCTTTATTATGTTGTACTTCGTTTGATGAAACTACTGTAGAAATAGGTTCTTTAGTTTGATCAGTGTGTTTTGCGACTTCTTGCTTTTTATCTTTAAGATTTGTATTTGCCATAATTAAAACTCCTTTATATCTGTAAGGTGAAATCCTTTATTAACCAGCCTCTGTACAAGTTAAATGTTCATTTCATCCTTCATTCCCTGATTTATGAGTAAAGTTAGTCGATTAATATTTTCTAGAGAATTTATTTCGTAAGAAAATAGCTACTGCGTTCATTAATAATAAGATGACAAGTAAAACAATGATTGCACCTGAAGCAACGTTTTGGAATTCAGCTTGAGGCATTTTAGCCCAAGTGTAAATTTGTGTCGGCAATGCTGTGAACATTGACATGATGCTTGTTGGCGTTGCTAATAAGATTGTAGGAATACCGATTAAAATTAACGGTGCTGTTTCACCTAATGCACGAGATAGAGATAGGATGAAACCAGTTAAAATACCAGGTAATGCTGCTGGTAATACTACACGTCTAATTGTTTGCCATTTATTTGCACCTAAGCCGTATGACGCTTCGCGGACTGAATTCGGTACTGCACGAATCGCCTCTTGGCTTGATACGATTATAATAGGTAAGATTAGTAATGACATTGTTAATGCTGCCGCGATAACACTATTACCTAAAGATAATGCTTGGATACCACCGCCACGTACGAATAAAGTTAAACCTAATAAACCAAATACGATAGATGGAACACCTGCTAAGTTAGAAATACTAATTTTTATAAAACTAGTGAAAAAGTTTGCTTTAGCATATTCTTCTAAATAAATGGCTGTACCAACACCTAGTACAATAGAAATTGGAATAATACTAACCATTAACCAGATTGTACCTGCCAATGCACCTTTAATACCTGCTTGTGACGGTGTTGAAGATGAGAAATTTGTGAAGAAACTTGGTGTTAAGTAACCTACACCTTTAACAAATGTTTGAACTAAAAGTGCAACAAGTACTAATAGTGCTATTACGATACATGCAAAGAATAACCATTTGTTTATTTTATTAGTCGTTCCACGACTTGAGATATTTTTTTCGACTTTATTTTGGTCAATGAGTGATTTTGCTTTAGGATTTGTAGTAGCTGTCATATTAATACTCCTCTCTGAAGCGTTTCGAAATCCAATAAGAAATTAAGTTCATAATCAACGTGAAGATAAATAATGTGAAACCAACAGCGTAAATACTGTAGTAAACATCTGAACCGAAAGTTGCATCACCAGTAGCAATTTCAACAATATAACCCGTCATTGTTTGAATTGAACTTGTTAAACTTAATGAAGCTGTAGGCGAACTACCAGCGGCTAATGATACGATCATTGTTTCACCGATTGCTCTTGAAATGCCTAATACGATAGATGCAACGACACCAGATGCTGCTGCCGGTAAAACAACTTTAGTAGCAACTTCAAATTTAGTTGAACCTAAACCATAAGCACCTTCACGAATTTTGTTAGGTACAGATGCCATTGCATCTTCACTCATACTTGTGATAACAGGAACAATCATAATACCTACTACAATACCTGGGCTGATAGAGTTGAAACTATCTAATGCTGGGATAATTGTTCTTAATACAGGTGTTACGAATGTTAATGCGAAGAAACCAAATACGATAGTTGGAATACCAGCTAAAATTTCTAGAATTGGTTTAATAATGCGTCGTGCTTTGTCGCTTGCGTATTCACTTAAATAAATAGCAGCGCCTAATCCAATTGGAACAGCAACGATTGTTGCGATAATTGTAATTTTCAAAGTACCGATAACTAATGCCCAAATACCATATTTAGGATCAGAACCAGTTGGATTCCAGTCTTTAGTGAATAAGAATTCAACGATAGATACGCGTGTGAAGAATGTTATTGTCTCAGTGATTAGAGTAAATAAAATACCGATTGTAGTTAGTATAGAGATAGCAGCTATAATTCCTAAAATAATGGGAACTATCTTATCACTGAACCCACCCTTTTTGGCGTTATTCTTAGCTATCATTTCTCTAACATTAGTTTCTGATGCCATATATAACCCTCTCTTTTTCTCCCAATAAATTTAAAAAAGTTGGAAATTGATAAGGTGATTTATGAGTTCAAATTAATTTAAAACGTTTAACAATCACTCATATATTTGAGAACAAGGTGGTAAAAATACCACCCTGTCATACCCCTTAAATAATTCCCAACCCTTTGATATTAATTATGATTATTTTTTATCTGATTTTTTATCATATTTATCTAATTCTTTAAGTTCATCTTTGTAAACTTTGCTTGGTGCAGCTACATAGCCAGCATCTTCAGCAGATTTACCTTTATCATCTAAAGTGAATTTTAAGAATTGTCTCATTACATCGTTATCTTTTAATGATTTTTCTTTAACATATAAGAATAATGGTCTACTTAAAGCGTAAGAACCGTCTTTGATTGTTTTCTTAGTTGGTTCAGTAGTTTTACCTTTGTCGTCTTTGATTTTAACTTCTTTTAATTTATCTTTGTTTTGTTCATAGAAGTTATAACCGAAGTAACCGATACCTTGTTTGTTTTTCTCAACTGATTGAACGATGACGTTAGTGTCTCCGTTTTTCTCAGCTTTGATATCACCTTTGTTCATTACTTCCTCTTCGAAGAAGTCATAAGTACCGTGACTTGAGTTTGGAGAGAATGCTTTAATCTCTTTGTTAGGCCAGCTTGAATTTACATCTTTCCAAGTTTTAGCTTCGCCACTGTAGATTTTTTTCAATTGATCTTTAGATAATTCTTTAACGAAGTCATTATCTTTGTTAACTGCAACGGTTACACCATCTTGTGCAATTTTGAATTCTTTATATTTAATGCCTTTATCTTCCAATTTTTGTTTTTCTTCATCTTTAATAGGTCTAGAAGCTTGAGAGAAATCAGTTTCGCCAGCGATGAATTTTTCAAAACCAGCACCAGTACCTGCTTGACCAGAAGAAATAGTTGCATTTGGATGATCTTTAGACCATTTTTCGTTTAATTTTTCAACGATTGGTGCTACTGTAGATGAACCTTCACCTTTTGCTTCACCTTTAAGATCTTTACCATCGCCAGATCCAGAACCGCCGCTATTTCCACCACCACATGCGCCTAATAATACCGAAGCGCCTAAAACAGTTGTACCAACTAATTGCCATTTTTTCATTAAAATATCCTCCTAATAAATAACCCAAAATGTTATATGTATTTCTTACAATGCTTATATTACATACCTTTTGTTAATATAAAATGGTTTAAATGTAAATATTTTGTTAAGATGACAAAAAATAAATACTTTTCATAAAAAAACTCTATATATTGAAAAAACACCTAGTCACTAAGGGAAGTACCTTAATGGCTAGGTGTGATGAAACATTCTATTTTATTTATACTTATGTGAAGAGAAAACGCCTATTTAAATAGAAGTAAGTCGTTTATTTTATTCTTCAACACGGCTCCAACCTTTTTTAGTAAGGGTTATTTTACCAGTTTCGATGTTAATAATTTTTTGTTTATAAAGGTGACCAATTGCACGTTTAAATGAACCTTTACTCATGTTAAATACTTCCTTGATTGCTTCTGGACTTGATTTATCCCAAAATGGTAATTCACCATCGTATTCTACTAATAAATCAAAGATAATTTGCCCATCATCATCTAAACGTTCGTGTGCTAAAGGTAAAAATGAACCATTTAATTCACCTTTATCATTATGACCGATAATACGTACGTCAACTTCTTCACCTAAACGTGGTTCTTCTTTTCGTTCAGATTCATGAACAAATATTTTGTAGCCGTCTTCTGATAATAAGAAACTACCTATACGTAATAAACGGTATGGTCTAGCTTTGATAAGTTCATTTTGCTTCGAATCATCTAATACTGGCGTGAACATATTCACTACGATTGTTTCACTCGCTAAACGCGCAAACATTTGGTTCTCTCTATCGATTCGTAATGTTACAAGAACATAATCTCCAACTTGTGGCCATAGCGACTTAACTTTTGGTAAATCTTCCCACGGTATTAGTACTTCTCTAGGCAATCCAACATCTACTCGTGCACCATCACGATCTGTTTTTAAAACTTTTGCAAAATCGTATTTATCTTTAGTAATGTCAGGCATATTTTGAGTTGCAAATAATTCGCCTGAACGATTTGGATATATGAAGAAACTATATTCTTCTCCTACTTCTAGTTCGTCTTCATCATTGATTTCAGATTGATTTAATTTTACTTGTTCATTATTCGGTCCTTTTAAAAGATAAGTAGAACCTTCTAATCCGACAACTTCTAAGAATTCTATTGAACCAACGATATCTTTATCTAATGCCATAATATTCTCCTTCAAGGGTTTGTATTCTTTCATATTATAACATGCCTTATTAAAACAAGCATTCACGTGTTTAGGTTCTCATTAGGTCGAAAGTACCATGAGAATATGATATAATTTTTGCGTTAGATAAACGATGAATAAAGGAGTAAATGCATGTTACAAGTAACTGATGTAAGTTTACGATTTGGTGATCGCAAACTATTTGAAGATGTAAATATTAAATTTACAGAAGGTAATTGTTATGGTCTTATTGGTGCGAACGGTGCTGGTAAATCAACATTCTTAAAAATTTTATCTGGAGAAATTGATTCTCAAACTGGCCATGTTTCAATGGGGAAAGATGAACGTTTAGCTGTCCTAAAACAAGACCACTTTGCCTATGAAGACGAACGTGTATTAGATGTTGTGATTAAAGGTCACGAACGCTTATATGAAGTAATGAAAGAAAAAGATGAAATCTATATGAAACCAGATTTCAGTGATGAAGATGGTATTCGTGCTGCTGAATTAGAGGGTGAATTTGCAGAAATGAATGGCTGGAATGCCGAAGCAGATGCAGCTTCCCTACTTTCAGGTCTAGGTATTTCAACAGATTTACAAGATAAATTAATGTCTGAATTGGAAAACAATCAAAAAGTTAAAGTGTTATTAGCACAAAGTTTATTCGGTGATCCAGACGTATTATTACTAGACGAACCTACCAATGGTTTAGATATTCCAGCGATTAGTTGGCTTGAAGACTTTTTAATTAACTTTGATAATACTGTAATCGTAGTATCCCATGACCGTCATTTCCTCAACAATGTATGTACACATATTGCCGATTTAGACTTCGGTAAGATTAAACTGTACGTTGGTAACTATGATTTCTGGTATCAATCTAGTCAATTAGCTCAAAAAATGGCTCAAGAACAAAACAAGAAAAAAGAAGAAAAAATGAAAGAGTTACAAGACTTTATCGCTCGTTTCTCTGCTAATGCTTCTAAATCAAAACAAGCAACAAGTCGTAAGAAACAATTAGAGAAAATCGAATTAGATGATATTCAACCTTCATCAAGACGTTATCCATATGTTAAATTCACACCTGAACGTGAGATTGGTAATGATTTATTATCAGTCGAAGGACTTTCTAAAACAATCGATGGCGAAAAAGTATTAGACAATATTTCATTTACGATGAATCCTAATGATAAAGCAATTTTAATTGGAGATAGTGAGATTGCGAAAACGACATTATTAAAAATTCTAGCTGGTGAAATGGAACCTGATGAAGGAACATTTAAATGGGGAGTTACAACATCTCTAAGTTACTTCCCTAAAGATAATTCAGAATTCTTCGAAGGTGTAGATATGAATCTAGTGGATTGGTTACGTCAGTATGCACCAGAAGATGAACAAACTGAGACTTTCTTACGAGGCTTCTTAGGTCGTATGTTATTTAGTGGTGAAGAAGTTAAGAAAAAAGCAAGCGTGTTATCAGGTGGTGAGAAAGTACGTTGTATGTTAAGTAAAATGATGCTTTCTAGTGCGAATGTATTATTACTTGATGAACCAACAAATCACTTAGATTTAGAGAGTATCACTGCAGTTAATGATGGCTTAGCATCATTTAAAGGTTCTATGATCTTCACTTCATATGACTTTGAATTTATCAATACCATTGCAAATCGTGTCATTGATTTAAATCCTAAAGGTGGATTATCGAAAGAAGTACCATATGAAGAATATTTACAAGAAATTGGTGTATTACAAAAATAATTCAAATCCTTCTTTACGCACTTCCCTATTATAAAATGAGGGAGTGCGTTTTTTACATCTAACATTGAGTAGAATTCGTAAGTACACATACATTAACTCAATGTTCATTTACGCTTTTTAATATATCTTTACAATCATATGGTAAAAAAACTTTTAATTTTTCAGTCTATTTCAAAAAATCACAATTATCGGTTTACAGACACAATTGCCTTATGTATAATGTAAAACATAGCAATTGAATAAGAAATTGATGAGGCGCATCAATCATGAGTATATATTAGATATACCGTCTGCAACGGCTAATATAGAAAGGGTGAGATGCCGAAACGGATGATAATCGCAGATAACATTCGTTGGACTTTATGGTTAAGAGCTGAAAGTTTGTCATTATTATTTAATAATGGAGTGCATCACTTGTATATAAATTATGAGCAAGTTCGCACATTCCGAACTTGTTCTTTTTTTATAGCGTGTGCCTCCCTACATTTTAGGAGGTAAAGTTTTGAAACGAAGTGTTTTAAAGTTCGGTGGTTCATCCGTCGCTGATTTTACAAAAATAAAAAATATTGCAGAAATGCTTAAAAACCGTGTGGATGACGGTGAACAATTAATCGTTGTTGTTAGTGCTATGGGTAAAACAACAGATCGATTAATGGAAAATGTATCAAATCTTACCACAACACCAAAAGATGAAGAACTTGCCCTACTTTTAACTACTGGTGAACAACAAACGGTATCGTACCTATCCATGGTATTAAATGATATCGGAGTTAGTGCTAGAGCCATGACTGGTTATCAAGCTGGAATTAAAACAATTGGGCATCATTTAAAAAGTAAAATTGCTGAAATCAATCCTGAAACGTTTGATAAAGCATTCGCTGAAAAAGATGTATTAGTCGTCGCTGGCTTCCAAGGTATTAATGATGCATTTGAACTTACAACGTTAGGACGTGGAGGTTCAGATACGACGGCAGTTGCAATTGCTGCAAGTAATCAAATTCCGTGCGAAATTTACACTGATGTTGATGGCGTTTATGCCACTGACCCTCGAATATTAAGCAAGGCAAAGCGTTTAGATTATGTATCTTATGAAGAAATGATGGAAATGAGTGCACTAGGCGCAGGCGTTCTTGAAACTCGAAGTGTAGAGCTCGCTAAAAATTATGATATACCACTGTATCTCGGTAGAACTTTATCAAATGTGAAAGGAACATGGATTATGTCAAGAACAGATTTATTAGAGAAAAAAGCTGTAACAGGTGTAGCATTAGATAAGCATATGATGCACGTGACAATAAGTTATCCCCTACCTGATAATCGTCTTTTAACTCAGTTGTTTACAGCATTAGAAGAAGGATCGGTAAATGTGGATATGATATCACAAATTGTAAATGTTGAAGGCTTGCAATTATCATTCTCAATTAAAGACAGCGATGTGCATCAAATTTCAACAATTTTAAGTAATCTATCTTCTACATTTGAGGCATTGGATTATAAACTTAATGAAGAATACGTTAAAATTTCGCTCATTGGTTCTGGTATGAGAGACATGTCAGGCGTTGCATCAAAGGCTTTTATTACATTGATTAATTCAAATATTCCATTCTATCAAACTACAACATCTGAAATTAGTATTTCATATGTGATTGATGCTAATAATGGAGAAAAAGCAGTTGAAGTATTATACGATGCATTTGATATTTAAAAATCAATATGCTATTTATAAATAATTTTTTTAAAATTCAAACAAAAGATATTGGAGTGACTTTTATGACAAGATTAGCAGTAGTCGGAGCAACAGGATTGGTTGGAACAAAAATGTTAGAAACAATTGATCGTAAAAACATCAAGTTCGATGAATTAGTATTATTTTCATCAGCAAGATCAGCAGGCAAAGAAATTGAATTTCAAGGTCAAACTTATGTTGTACAGGAACTAACAGAAGATGCAGCAAGTGAGAAATTTGACTACGTTCTAATGAGTGCTGGCGGTGGCACAAGTGCACAATTCGCCCCAATCTTTGAAAAGGCTGGCGCAATCGTTATTGATAATTCAAGTCAATGGCGCATGACTGAGGATATTGACTTAATTGTACCTGAGGTTAATCAACCTGAATTCAAACGAGGCATTATTGCCAACCCAAACTGTTCAACAATACAATCTGTCGTTCCATTAAAAGTATTGCAAGATAAATATGGTCTTAAACGTGTAGCTTATACGACTTATCAAGCGGTTTCAGGTTCTGGGGTTAAGGGTAAAAGAGATTTAGCCGAGGGTGCAAATGGTAAAGCGCCTGAAGCCTATCCACACCCTATTTATAATAATGTGTTACCACATATCGATGTATTTTTAGAAGATGGTTACACTAAAGAAGAACAAAAAATGATTGATGAAACACGAAAAATTTTACATGAACCTGATTTACGTGTAACAGCAACTTGTGCACGTGTTCCTGTTCAAGATAGTCATAGTGTTGAAATCGACGTTACGTTAGATAAAGATGCAACAGTACAAGATATTAAAGATTTATTTGATCAAGATAATCGTGTCGTATTAGTTGATAATCCAGATAATAATGAATATCCTCAAGCAATTAATTCAACTGGTAAAGATGAAGTCTTTGTTGGACGTATTCGACGTGATGATTCATTAGATAATACATTCCATGTATGGTGTACATCTGACAATTTATTAAAAGGAGCAGCATTAAATGCTGTGCAAGTATTAGAGCAAGTAATCAATTTAAAAGGAGCTAGATAATATGCCACATTTATTCGAAGGTGTAGGTGTAGCACTTGCTACCCCATTTACAAATAATGAAGTTGATTATAACGCATTAAAAAGACATGTAGATTTCTTATTAGATAATAATGTACAAGCGATTATTGTTAATGGAACAACAGCTGAAAGCCCTACGTTAACTGAAGATGAAAAAGAAAGTGTTTTAGAAGCTGTAGTTAAACAAGTTAATCATCAAGTTACGATTATTGCTGGTACAGGTACAAATAATACTACGAAATCAATTGAAGCGTCATTACGTGCGAAAGAATTAGGTGCAGATGCAATTATGTTGATTACACCTTACTATAATAAAACAAATCAAAGAGGATTAATTAAACATTTCGAAACAATTGCGAATGAAGTGAAATTACCAGTAGTGCTTTACAATGTTCCTTCTCGTACTAACATGACCATTAACCCTGAGACAGTTGAAACGTTAAGTCATAATCAATACATTGTTGCCATAAAAGATGCTACTAATGATTTCGAATATTATGGAGAAGTAAAAAAACGTATTAATCAAGATGAATTTGCACTCTATAGTGGTAATGATGATAATGTTGTAGAGTTCTTTAATCGAGGTGGCAATGGCGTTATTTCAGTAATTGCAAATGTGATTCCTAAAGAATTCCAGGATTTATATGATGCTAAACAAAGTGGACAAGATATTTCAACAGCTTTCAAACCTATTGGTACCCTATTAGATGCATTATCAGTGGATGTTAATCCTATTCCTATTAAAGCGTTAACAAGTCATTTAGGTTTTGGGGAATATGAATTACGATTACCACTGCTTCCACTAGAAGATGCAGATGCTAAAGTTTTAATTAAAGCTTATGACCAATTTAAAGCAGGTGAACATTAATGAAGATTTTATTAATTGGTTATGGTGCAATGAACCAACGTGTTGCTCGTCTGGCGGAAGAAAAAGGACATGAAATCATTGGTGTAATTGAACCGGAACATAAAGAAGCAACACCCTATCCCCACTTTGATCACATTGCAGATGCACAAAGTGAAGCGGATGTGGCGATTGATTTCTCTAATCCTAATTTGTTGTTCCCATTACTTGACGAAGATTTCAAGTTGCCATTAGTTATAGCTACAACTGGTGAAAAAGATAAATTGATTGAAAAATTAAATGAATTAGATCGCGAAATGCCTGTCTTCTTTAGTGCAAATATGAGTTATGGTGTACATGCTTTAACTAAAATTTTAGAAGCGGCTGTTCCACTTCTACAAGATTTTGATATTGAGTTGACTGAAGCACATCATAATAAAAAAGTAGATGCGCCAAGTGGAACACTTGTTAAATTATATGATGTCATTAAAGAATTACGCCAGAATATTACACCAGTATATGACAGACATGACCGCACTGAACAACGCACTAAAGACGAAGTTGGAATTCATTCCGTTCGAGGTGGAACAATCGTCGGTGAACATGATGTACTATTTGCAGGTACAGATGAAACAATAACTATTTCTCATAAAGCACAGTCAAAAGATATTTTCGCTAATGGAGCAATCACTGCTGCTGAGAAATTACTTAACCAATCAAATGGTTATTATACATTTGATAATTTATAAATTAGAAAATTTCTATCTATTAATAAGGAGAGACTTAAATTATGGTACAACACTTATCAGCTGAAGAGATCATCCAATATATTAGTGATGCGAAAAAATCAACACCTTTAAAAGTATATGTTAATGGACATTTTGATGGTGTTACATTCCCAGACACTTTCAAAGTATTTGGTTCTGAAGAATCTAAAGTTATATTTTGTGAAGCAGATGATTGGAAACCCTTCTATGAAGCAAATCAAAATGCGATAACTGAACTTGAAATTGAAATGGATCGTCGTAATTCTGCCATTCCACTTAAAGATTTAACTAATACAAATGCACGAATTGAACCAGGCGCATTTATTCGTGAACAAGCAATTATTGAAGATGGTGCTGTTGTCATGATGGGTGCAACAATTAACATTGGTGCTGTTGTTGGTGAAGGTACAATGATTGATATGAATGCGACTTTAGGTGGTCGTGCTACAACTGGTAAGAATGTACATGTGGGTGCCGGTGCTGTTTTAGCAGGTGTGATTGAGCCCCCTAGTGCCTCTCCTGTAGTTATTGATGATAATGTACTAATTGGTGCCAACGCAGTCATTCTTGAAGGTGTGCATGTTGGTGAAGGTGCGATTGTCGCAGCGGGCGCGATTGTTACTCAAGATGTGCCAGCAGGTGCTGTCGTTGCAGGTACGCCAGCTAAAGTTATTAAACAAACTTCGGAAGTTGAAGATTCTAAACGTGAAATTATTTCAGCATTAAGAAAATTAAATGACTAATGATATGCGTATTTAATAAGTGGCTGTGACGAAACTTACTATTATATAGCTACACTGCCATTTCACTGTAGCTGACTGAACTGAGAAGGCGCTTAATACAAGCTCTTCTCAGTTTTAGTTATTTACGGTGGTCTAGTTCTAGAATAATGAATCATTCTACCCTTTCACCCTCAAATGGGAACAATATTTTAAATTAAAGTCAGCTCATACATAGAAAGATGAAATAAGTTACAATATTAATAAGAAGATAATAAAAGTTAACAAAGGACTGATACGATGAGTGAATTAGAGTTTGTAACTAAACATAGAAGACATTTACATCAACATCCGGAATTAAGTTTACATGAATTTGAAACTACAAAGTATATTACACAGTTTCTTGATGAATTAGGCATATCATACGAGCGCCCTCTTGAAACTGGTGCAATTGCTTACTTAAAAGGAAATAGCGATCATACAATTGCTTTTCGTGCAGATATTGATGCGTTGCCTATTTTCGAAGAGAACGAAGTGGAATATCGAAGCCAAACGGACAATGTTATGCACGCATGTGGTCACGACGGACATACGACGGCACTCATGCTATTTGTTAAACGATGCAAGGAAATGTTTGATAAAGGAACACTGCCACACAATGTTGTTTTTATCTTCCAACCTGCCGAAGAAACTGGGGGCGGTGCCAATCGTCTAATCAAAGCTGGTGCTTTTAATAACTATCCTATTGAAGCTGTGTTTGGCGTTCACGTAAACCCTTTTGCAGATGAAGGACAAGTTGTTATTCGTGATGAAGAAATTACAGCTAGTGCCACTGAATATCGTTTCTTTTTAAAAGGATTATCAAGTCATGTCGCAGATAAAGAACAAGGTCACTCTTGTGGTGAAGCTATGTTACTTGTGTTAAATCAAGTTGGTCAAATTCAACAGTATCATCTTAATGGTTTAAAACGTAATATTGTTCATATGGGCCATTTCGAGGCCGGTGAAGCTATAAATACAGTAGCTAGCCACGGATATTTAGAAGGTACAATTAGAACGTATGATCCAAATGATTTGAATGTAGTTAAAACTCAAATGCATAAAATTGCTGAAAGTGTAAGCTTATTATTTAATGTGGATTGTGAAGTGAAATTTGAAGAAGGCTATCCACCTACGATGAATAGTCCTAAACTACGTGCAAGTGTAGAACAAGCAATTAATGCTGCGAATTTAGAAGTAATAGATAAACCCCTACCATTCTTATTTGGTGAAGACTTTAGTTTCTATGGCCAACAACTTGCGCCTGCTTACTTTGCATTTGTAGGTACACGAAATGAAGACAAAGGTTTTGTAACTGGACTTCATACGTCTCATCTTAATTTTGATGAAAAAGTATTAATCTATGTGGCAAATTATTATGAACAATTATTAATGCATTATGGAGAGGAGTAATTCACATTGACAGCAATATGGTCCGTCGATAAAGAAGCGTTTTTACAAAATGCTATTCAAGTTAAAAATGATAATTCAATTATGGCTGTGGTGAAGAACAACGCTTATCATTATGGTTTGGAGTTTGCTGTTACTTCTTTCTTAAAAGCTGGAATTAATACTTTCAGTACTACCTCTTTAAAAGAAGCCATTAAAGTACGAGAAATAGCACCTGATGCCACTATTTTCTTGATGAACGCTGTTTATGATTTTGAAAAAGTAAGACATTATCAAATTCAAATGACACTACCGTCATTAGCCTATTATTATAAATATAAGAATGATTTAAGTGGTATCAAAGTACATTTAGAATTTGAAAACTTACTTCATCGTTCTGGATTTAAAACATTAGAAGAAATTAAAGAAGTACTCAACGATCATCATAATAACTCAAATGAAGACAAAATGATTATTAGTGGCTTATCGACACACTTTGGTTACGCAGATGAATTTGATGTTCCAGAGTATGGTGTAGAACGAGAGGCTTGGATAAATGTGGTGAATGCATTGTTAAAAGATGGTTATCAATTTGATTTCATTCATGCGCAAAATAGTGCAAGTTATTATCGAGAAGGTCAAATACTTCTACCACATCATACCCATGCGCGTGTAGGCATTGCTTTATATGGTTCTCGTCCTTATAGTCTATTAGATGAAAATAGTATTAAGCAATCACTGACTGTTAAAGGTAATGTCATTCAAGTGCGTGAAGTGAATGCAGGAGATTATTGTGGTTATAGTTTCGCATTTGAAGCGACTCGTGATCACACACGATTAGCAGTTGTAGACATCGGTTATGGTGATGGCATTCTTAAATCAAGAGCTAAACATGAAGCGTTAATTAATGGTAAACGTTATCCCATACGTACTTTGATGATGAGTCATATGTTTGTCGAAGTTGATGATGAAGTCGATGCACAAGATGAAGTGATATTATATAATAACGATATACGCATTGATGAATATACATTCAAAGGTGTAGGCGCTAACTCAGAACAACTTAGTGCGATGAATCATGATTCTCTCATAAAGGAGTATAGATAAAATGGCAGTAAAATATAATGATTATGGTGAATTAACAATGGCAGGTACGAGTTTAAAGACACTTGCACAAAGCTTTGGTACCCCTACAATTGTTTATGATGAAGATGAAATCCGCAATCAAATGCGCAGATACCATAAAGCTTTTCAAAAAAGCGGTTTAAAATATAATATTTCTTATGCTTCTAAAGCATTTACTTGTATACAAATGGTTAAATTAGTACAAGAAGAAGACTTACAATTAGACGTTGTGTCTGAGGGAGAATTATATACAGCATTAGAGGCAAAATTTGATCCTAGTAAAATTCACTTCCATGGTAATAATAAAACAAAACATGAAATTCAATATGCTTTAGAAAATGGCGTTGGGTATTTCGTCATCGATTCACTTGAAGAAATTGAATTAATCGATAAATACGCAAGTGATACGGTGAATGTAGTCATACGTGTTAACCCAGGCGTTGAAGCGCATACACATGAGTTTATTCAAACAGGACAAGAAGATAGTAAATTTGGTTTGTCTATCCGTTATGGTTTAGCGATTGAAGCGGTTAATAAAGTACGTGATTCTAAACGATTGCATTTAAAAGGTGTTCATTTCCATATTGGTTCTCAAATTGAAGGCACTGAAGCAATGATTGAGACGGCTAAGATTGTATTAAAATGGCTACATGAAAATGATATTCAAATCGAATTACTTAACTTAGGTGGAGGTTTCGGTATCAAATATGTAGAGGGAGATGTAAGTTTCCCTATTGAGGAAGGCATCGCAGAAATAACTAACGCAATTAAAGTGGAAACTGAACGTTTAAATTATGAAGTGCCAGAAATAGGTATTGAACCTGGTCGTTCAATCGTTGGTGAAGCTGGTATAACATTATATGAAGTTGGCACTATTAAAGAAATTCCTAATGTGAATAAATATGTATCTATTGATGGCGGTATGAGTGATCATATTAGAACAGCTTTATACGATGCCAAATATCAAGCTTTATTAGTGAATCGTCATGAAGAAGCTAATGATACGGTAACGATTGCTGGTAAATTATGTGAATCAGGCGATATTATTATTCGCAATGCGAAATTACCTTCTTCTGTTAAACGTGGCGATTATTTAGCAATTTTATCTACAGGTGCTTACCACTATTCTATGGCATCAAATTATAATCAAATGCAGAAACCACCTGTGTTTTTCTTAAAAGATGGTAAAGCACGTGAAGTTATTAAACGCCAATCATTACGTCAATTGATTATTAACGATACTAAATAACAATTACCAATTTTAAAAATAATAGCTCTATAATAAATTGGACTGAGGACAAAATTCATCAGTCCAATTTTTATGTTTTGAATACAAAAATAGCGCAATTACCTCTATAATTATTAGCTACCAAACACAATAAAAAAGAAAGGTAATGCGCCTATGTGTAATTCTATATTAAATACATTAAAAGTTAAAGATAAAATCTATATTTTCAGACGAAGTGACTGAGAAAAAACATAAAGGACGAATGAGCATGTTTTACTTTGCCGAGCTCACTTATCAACCTACACATTGTGAAAATTGTTTAACTAAAAATGAAAATTTCTCTATAGTAAAAAATGGTAAGAAAACATCAACGATTATTTTACTTAAAATTATAGAAATGCCCGCTTAATTATAGAAATTATGATAATTTACGTAATCGAATTATTATAACTTCGCAACTATTTGCCTCAAACACAAAATAAGAGATTAAACAACGAAAGGTTGCTTAATCTCAATATTAGGACTCATCAGTCCGATTTGACGTAGAGCCAAAAGTAATCCTATCTTTTAGAATCAAAAAAAACACCCTACATCTTGGTAAGGTGTTACTAAAGTCAATATTTAACAATCTATTTATTATAGTTTTACAACGTTTGCAGCTTGAGGACCGCGGTCGCCTTCAACTACTTCAAATTCAACTGATTGACCTTCTTCTAATGATTTGTAACCATCTTGGTTAATTGCTGAGAAGTGTACGAATACGTCGTTTTCACCTTCAACTTCGATAAAACCAAAACCTTTTTCAGCGTTAAACCATTTAACTGTACCTTGTTTCATAATTCTGAAACCTCCAAGACTAAAATTCATTCAATATGCGTTATTCGCATATTACAAAAAATACATGTGACAATTATGTATCAATAACAGTGTGCTATAAATAACTCTTACAGATATTCTTTGCAATATGGAATAAAACTATTGCTTAAACCCAATTATATGTTAATTCTTACTAAATTGCAATACAATTATAGAAAATTACCTTTTAATTAATTATTGGTAGATTATAATAAACTTCTTTATTATTTAATACAATAAAACTATAAAATATTTGTAAATCTTCATCGCAATCTTCACAAAAATTTAAATCACAATTATTATAAAAAGCGTGAATATTGTACTTTCCTACAACATAATTATCATAAAAACGTTTACTTTTATTAATTAAATTTCTATAGTTATCAAGCATTTCATCATAGTTGTCAAACTGATGTTGTTCTATAATCTTATCTGTCCAGTCGCTAAATAACCACCATCCCTCGTAGTCAGCTCGAATCTTTGCAACTGTCCACATACATATTTCCCCTCTCAATTTAGCCTATAAATATTATTTTAACTTTTTTACATTTGAATTCAAGTTTAATGGCTCATACTTTTGACCGATAAGACAACCTTTTCAATAGTAAATATTAGTTTTTTAGTATAAAACTTCGTATAATATAAATAAGAGGTGATACTATGCAACTTAAACATTTACAAGTTTTTGGTACGGTTCAGGGTGTAGGTTTCCGTTATTATACACAAAGATTAGCAAATCAATATCATATTGTAGGAACAGTACAAAATGTTGAAGATTATGTGGAGATATATGCTCAAGGTGAGAACAAGGATTTAGAGCAATTTATCAATGCAGTCATTAATGGTGCATCACCTGCTTCTTCAGTAAATGATTATAAAATTGAAGATTTAGAAACTAGTAATCAATATACAGAATTCAAATCGATTTAATTATATAAAGGAAGATGTAATTTGAGATATAATATTTCTCGACTATTAGGCGTTATTGTAGGTATTCCAATAGCTATTATCTCATGGACGATTAGTGTCTTTGGTTTTGATCTCTCGTTCATCATTGATGGTTTAGTAGGTATTGGGATGTTTTTTATATCATACTTCCCTACTCAGAGATTGACGTCTAAAAAGTACTTGACTGAAATTGGATTGTCACGTAGAGATTATCGTTTTGTTAGAAATCAACTAAACCAATCACAAGATAAAATTAGAAATTTGCTAAAGTCGTTTGTTAATGTAAGATCTTTAAAAGATTTTCGACAAATTAATGATATATACAGAATTTCTAAATCAATTCATTTTGCAGTTAAACAAAGACCGGCTTTATTCTTCAAGGTTGAAAGTTTCTTTTACTCTCATATTGATAATGCATTAAACTTAATTGATTCCTATACTCGTTTGGCTAAAATGCCTAAAAAGACTTATGAAGAGAAACAAAAATTAGAGCAAACGCGAATCACTTTAGATGAAGTGAAACGTACTTTAATTGCTGATTTAAAGCGAATCAATGAAGATGATTATGAGCGATTAGATATGGAAATGGAACTTAATCGACTTGAGCAAAAGCGTCATAAAGATATTTAATTTAAAGAAATGGAGCGAATTTTTAAATGACTCGACAAGAACAATTTAACAACTCACATCCATTAGATGACTATATAGAACAACAAAGTCTTAAAGATTTAAATCATAATGGTAGTAATATGAACCTTACGCAACAAAATACCGTTGTTGAGGATTTTGAACATCAGTTTTCAGAAAAAGAATTAGAGAAAATAGACACTATAAGTAAACAAATTAAACCTTTAGATAATGAAGGTTTATTATCATTTGGCTCACATTTACAAGAAAATATGTCACAGTTTTCTCATCGAATGTTAGATGAAGTTCAAACCAAAGATGTTGGTCATGTTGGTGACTCACTAAATCAATTGATGTCTAAACTTAAAGCTGTAAATCCTGATGAATTAAATCCAGAAAAGCAGTCTAGATTAAAACGTTTATTTAAAAGAACAAAAGCTTCAATTAATGAAGTGTTCTCTAGAATGCAGTCTGTTAGCTCTCAAGTAGATCGCATTACGATTCAATTGGAAAAACATAAGCGTAACTTATCTAAAGATATACAATTACTTGATGGATTGTATGAGCAAAATAAAAATTATTTTGATGATGTGAATTTATATATAGCTGCTGCGAAACGTAGAAAGCAAAGTTTGCAAACCAATGATATTCCAAAATTACAACAACAAGCGGAACAATCTGGCAATCAAATGGATATCCAATCCGTAGCTGATATGGAACAATTTGTTGATCGTTTAGATAAACGTATTTATGATTTGCAGTTATCGCGTCAAATTGCAATTCAAACTGCTCCCCAAATACGTATGATTCAAAATGTAAATCAAGCTTTGGCTGAAAAAATTCAAAGTTCTATTTTAACTAGTATTCCACTTTGGAAAAATCAAATGGCTATTGCCCTAACATTAATGAGACAACGTAATGCAGTTACAGCTCAACGTGCAGTAACAGATACAACAAATGATTTGTTAACTCAAAATGCATCTATGTTAAAACAAAATGCAATTGAAACAGCCACAGAAAACGAACGTGGCATTGTTGATATTGAAACGTTAAAAACAACTCAAAATGACATCATTGAGACAATAGAACAAACGTTACAAATTCAACAAAATGGACGTCAAAAACGTCAAGAGGCAGAAAAAGAATTGGTTGGTTTAGAAAATGAATTAAAGCAACATCTTCTGTCAATGAAAAAAGAATAATTATACGAAAAAAGCACATCGCTCCCACTGGCCTGATGTGCTTTTATTATTATATTTGTAATAAATCCATATTATTCTTTTTGATAGACGATATGATTTTGTTTAACAAATTTAGCTACAATATAACCAATAATTGTTGCTATCGCAGCGATTGGCAACCATTCTAAAGAATATTGTTTTAAAGGTAAAGCATCAATAAAAGGCATTTTTACCCACCCATTAGTACTAATAACACTGAGTATTGAAACAATACTAACTACAATGAGTGGAATTTGTTGAGCAATAGGTTTCGTCGGAATAAAACGAGCAATTAAAATAAGTAATACCATTGTAATGGCTACTGGATAAATAATACTTAATACGGGAACCGACATGCCAATGACTGAGTTTAATCCTAAATTTGCTAAAATAAAGCTAATTACAGTAAAGAATATTGTATATATTTTATATGAAATTTTAGGAAATACACGATGAAAATATTGACTCACAGATACAATTAGACCACAAGCGGTAGTTAAACAAGCTAACGCGACAATAATTCCTAATAAGTATTTTCCAAAGAGACCAAAGCCACTCGCAGCCATCGTTGTTAAGAGATAAACCCCTACATTTTGGTTGTTGTTTGCTAATTCTTTTAAAGTGTTATTAGATAAATACATATGATTGCCAATATAACCTAATGAAACATATATAAAGACTAAAGCTACTGCTGCTATTAGGCCTGCCATCACGGTCTGTTTAAAAATTTGATTAGCATGTTTAACCCCTGTAGCTTTAATAGCGTTAACCACAATCATTGAGAAAGCAATCGCTGCAATTGCATCCATGGTCAAGTAGCCATCTGTAAAACCTTTTGAAAAGCTTCCAACAGTTGAACTATAGGCATCAGGATTGCCATGTGACGCTTTATTACCACTATAATCTACAAAGCCTTTTATAATCATTGCCAAGATTGTAATCAAAAGTAATGGCGTCAACAATGATCCGATTCGGTCGACAATTTTGCCAGGATTAATACATAAATACAACACAACTAAAAAATAAATTAAGGTAAAAATAAATAATGCCACATTACTATTTGTATGCGCAATTGGCGTAATTGTCATTTCGAATGAAGTTGAAGCTGTTCTTGGAATCGCAAATAATGGTCCAATCGTCAAGTAGATTATAACTAAAAAGACAATTTAAAATTTAGGAGAAATTTTATTTAGTGAACCAACATAACCTTGTTTATCAAGTGCGCCAACAATGACACCTAGTAAAGGTAAACCAATTCCTGTTAAACAAAATGCGATTACTGCTGGCCAAAAGTATTGCCCACTATCTTGACCTAAATTTGGTGGAAAAATCAGATTACCTGCCCCAAAAAACATGGCAAACAAAGTGAATCCAACTATCCATGTATTCTTATTCATAGAATTGCTCCTTTTTATGTATATGTTTGCAATAGTTAACATTCTAGCATAAAAAGGATTTACAAGTCTATGCAATTTCAGAAAATTTAAAAAGTTGATTTAAATTAAAATACAATAATATCTATAAATTAAAATGATTTTAAAAGTAATTTTTTCAATAAAGGAGATAAATGACTTGGTAAGTTTTCAACACCTTCAACGAATAGTGCGTATTGACCATATATATTATGGATGGTTTGTTCAATATCTTCAGTAATAGCATCTTGACTTAAAAAGACGTTAAACACTTCTATACCATACTTTCTTGCCATTTCTACAGCTTCGTAAGTATCTAAAATACCATCTTGTGCATAATTATATGCTGAGGGTTCTCCATCTGAAAAAACAATTAAAAAGCGTTGGTTATGACTTCTTCTTAACAAACGTTCGCTTGCGATGCGTATAGCTACACCGTCACGATTGTCATCTTGAGGATGCAATGCCATAATACGTGGGCCACTTTTTTCCATTGTAGAATAATCGTAATGAACGATTTCATCAATTATATTTGGTTGTTTATGATCATCAGAATCAAAAGCGTCTTCGTTGAATGCTAATATTTCATGTTTAACATTTAATGATTTCAATGTTTCATGGAATAATACAACACCTTTGATGGTTTCTTCCATTTTATCAAACATGCTTGCAGAGGCATCGATTAATAAAGTGAAAGTGGCATCAAACGTTTTACTTAAATCTTGTTTTTTATAGAACAATTTGTATTGATCATCAATAAACCAATTTGTTAAATCGCGTTGCAAGCGTCCTTTTGTTAAATTATGACGCTCATCCACATGCTCTCGATCAATCGTTTTCTTGATAATTTGAATTAAATCTTTTGTTTCTAATTGGACGTCTTTTTTCATATTTTGATATTCAGGGATATATTCTGGTTCTATGTCAGGCACTTTCCAGTCGATTTCGACATTTTCATTAATACCTTTAAGTGCAAATGACGTATTTTGACCTATTGAGCCGCCTTCATCATTATCTAATGTACTATCCGAACCACGCCCTTTTTTCGTCATCATATCAGTCATATCATCCGTAGAATCACCTTCACGTGCAGTGTCGTTATCGCTTATAACTTCACTGTTTTCACCTTCGTGTAATTCCATTTCAAGATAGGCGCCGCCTTCTGATTTACTATCTTGGGCGTTAGTTTCTGCTTCTGCTGATTCTGTGTCAGTGTCTTCTGATGTATTATCTTGCCCATCAACATTACTCGCATCAGTACGTTTTAGATCTTCAAACGACATTTCATGAATTGCTTCATATACTCTACGTGGAAGATGATAGTATTCATTTAACATATCTTTGTTTAACATATCATCAATTTGGAACATAATTCGTTGAGCTAGATACATATTATCTTCAGAAGTTTCATTTTGGAAAAAGTTTGGCAAATATTGAAACATATTGTTCAAAATATCATCTAATTGCGCATGCATCGTCGGTATATCAAAGAAATTTTGACTTAAAAATGCACGTTCTAAGTATAAAAACAATAAATCTGTATAAACAGTCTTCGTTTTATAAAATTTAATTTGTGATTCAGTATATGCCAAACGCGTTTGTAAACGTAAATCAATGAGCTTAGCTGTACTTGGACGTTCATTACGAATATGGTTAAATACGCGCATATCCTCAAGTAATCTAAAAAGTTGATGATAAAATTTAGGATGTTCAAATTCTTTCTCATGAAGTACCTCATTGACAATGGATTCATCCATCATTTGGTAACCATAAGCTGCTAATAAGACATCTGTTTTTAAGCCTGCATTTTCAACATGTGATGGACGATGAGACCAGAACCAACTCGTAATCAAAGTATTATTGATGGGATCATAATAAGGGAATTTTTGTATCTTAACTTGTGTTTGTTCGTTTTTTAGTAGCAAACGTGCTAAGTCTTGTAGCATCATGACTTGTTTAGCATCTAATTGCTCGTCATTGAATTTGATAAAACGATCACTCATATTAATCCCTCGCTAAAAGTTTAATTCTATTGCATTTTTAATCGCTTGTTGTTCACGTTCGTCTTCTAATTTATCAATAATTGTACGTTGAATCGCACGTTCGATTGGCATAACTGTGATTAAATCACTTAAGTCAATTAAAGCACGAATACTTGCAGCCTCTTCAGATATTTGTCCCTGTTTAGACATTGTACGTAAGTCTTCATTGAATTTAATGATTTGTGCGATGATTTTGTCGTCTTGTAGCTTACTTTGCTGTTTGATAACTTCTTTTAAAATGTCACCATCAATGTAATCAACTTGAATCACAACAAAACGGTTTTTTAAAGCTTCATTCATTGGTAAAGTCCCTACGTATCCTTCGTTGATGGCAGCAATAACGTTAAATCCTGGAGCAGCTTTTACCACTTCACCTGTAAAAGGATTAGTTAACTGGCGACGATAGTCTAATACACCATTTAAGATAGGTAAAGTCTCTGGCTTTGCCATGTTGATTTCATCGATATATAAAATATGGCCTTCACGCATTGCTTTAATAACTGGACCATCAATAAAAACAATTTCTTGTTGTCCTTGTTCATTCGTTTTAATTGTCTTGAATCCTAATAAACTTTCGGCATCTAGGTCAACTGAACAGTTAACCTGATGCATAGGGGTATTAACCGTTTGGCTAAGTGTTTCTGCTAATTTTGTCTTACCAGAACCTGTAGGCCCTTTTAATAAGATATTTTTATTTAAATTAAATAACGCTTGGGCATCATTGAATACTGATTCATCTGAATTGATATATTGATTATGTGCCATTTATTTATATGTCGCTCCTTTTTTGAAAAAATGAAAAATAGACCAAGAGTTTAAATTGAAACGTATTAATCGAACTAAAAAGAATAATAGCTCAATTAATGTAATTAGCAATTTATAACCCTTAAGTCTTATAAGTGATAATTTGATAGAGATGTACAAAAAGAAGTAGTAAATTAAAATTATACTTCTTTAAAATAATCTTTATAATAGCCACCAACTAAACCAGAATTATCAATAATTTGATAGTACTCTTCAGTTTCATTGATAACATCATATTGTTTACCAACAGTTAACATATCAGAAACTGTAAATTTTTTAGCATCTGTATTCGTAACTTCTACTTTTTTAATTGGTGTTCTTTCTTTCCATGTTTCATGTAACATAGCCATTTTAATATTCCTCCAATAATATAATTATTTATTATCCAAAGTATAAATGAATGAAATCCCGCTATTTTCAGTGATACGCAATGATTTAGAGTCGCCTTGATCCAATGTTTGATAAGGAATTCCGATTTCATCTAACGCTTGTTGAGCTTTAGAAAATGCTTCAGTTGAGTTTGCACTAAATTCAACTTGTTCAACGATTGCATCCTCTTTTAATTCAACAGCCTCATCAGGTTGATAAAGATGAATCTCCCCACCTAAACCACCTTCGCCAATTCTGAATACTTGAATGACTTGTTCAGGAAATTCAGTAGATTCATATTCAGCATAGTGTGTTAAGTTAAATACATTTTTGAAAATAGAAGCCGTTACAGGTAATTCATTAACTTTTATAATTACAGGTCCCAGTCCTTGAACTTGATGAAGCGGATTTACAGAACTTTCAAATGTAGGTGTTCCTAAACTCACACCTGTA
Organism: Staphylococcus taiwanensis; assembly: GCA_020544305.1. Taxonomy (NCBI): domain Bacteria; kingdom Bacillati; phylum Bacillota; class Bacilli; order Caryophanales; family Staphylococcaceae; genus Staphylococcus; species Staphylococcus taiwanensis. Next base: position 1,461,846 of record CP058667.1, on the reverse strand, counting down.
TTATGTTCATTTGAATAAATATCGAATATTTGATGATTATCATCTTTAAAGTTGAAATGTTTATTACCGTTTAGTTCGGTAATATCACTATATTCAATTTGATTTTCTTGTAAAATAGTTTGATATTCTTCTAATCCCGCATCACTTGGTGTTCTTAATCCAACACTAGCGATATGTTGGTTTTCATATTCAGTATTTGGCACTTCAACAAAATGAATTCGAGTACCTGGACTTAAATCGGCATCACCAAAACGTAAAGCTTGGTTTTTGGATGCTACGTTTAATCCTAGAATATCTTTAAATAATTTCTGTGATTTAGAAAGATCGCTTGTCCCTATTGTGACACTTCTAAGTCCACTCATGTATTGACACCCCTAATATTTGTCTTTTCTTAAATATTATAACGTATTTTGAATACGATTTATATGATGAACTATTGGGCATGCACAGTTTTAAAATAAGATAAGTTTACGAATGATATAAAATACACTTTGTAATATATACGTATTTATAATTTTATTATTAATATATCAATAATTTAACTAACCCCTCCCCTATCCTTTTATTTATTGAAAGGGGGACGTGATAATTCTTATTTATCTAATGATTTAATCTCACTTAACATTTTAATATAGTTCGTATTTTGCGAAAAGTGCTATTTAAGATGTTATTAATAAAATTATTAATCACATAATAAAGCTAATATTATTTACGGATTAACTATTTATTATCTACATTAGTTAGTTTGATGATAATAGAATTTATTGGTTAATGTTAATTAGTTTACATTTTCAATAGCAGGTTTGCGTTTTATTTTACCTAACGTTATTTATTAGGCCGTGTATGTTAAAATCCGTTTTAAAAATATTAGCCTCTATCTAAGTCAGTTTGCAATGTATTTCATTTTTGTACAATGAAATTGATTTAAAGCGTTTCTAAAGAATGCTTTTAAAACTGGGTTTGTTTATTGAAGTGAATCTCAAAATATCATGTCACAAACTAAATACTTAATAAACAGAATGCGAGAGTTAGGTTGATACTCTTTAAAGTACGTATACAACACTTAGTCTTCTATCTCGTCTATAATATTGAAAAAGCTAACAAAGCCATATTTACTTTGGCTTTGTTAGCTTTTATACAAATAACAATAATATATGAGGTTTTATTCCTTTAGGATTAGCTTTCTAGTAATAAATCTTCAGGACTTTCAATTAATTCTTTAATTGTTTTTAAGAATCCTACTGCTTCTTTACCATCGATGATTCTATGGTCATAGCTTAATGCGATATACATCATAGGTCTATTCTCAATTGTATCTTTATCAATCGCAATTGGACGAGTAATAATTGAATGCATACCAAGAATAGCAGCTTGGTTACCATTAATGATTGGTGTACTCATCATTGAGCCAAATACACCGCCGTTAGTGATTGTGAATGAACCGTTTACCATGTCATCTAAACCTAGTTTCTTATCACGTGCTTTAACAGCTAAGTCAGCAATAGCTCTTTCAAGTTCAGCAAAGTTTTTCTTGTCACAATCTCTTACAAATGGAACTAATAAGCCATCGTCAGTAGAAACCGCAACACCGATATCATAATATTGTTTAGTAATCATGTCATCGCCGTCAATTTCAGCGTTTACTTCTGGATATTTTTTCAATGCAGCTACAGCAGCTTTAGTAAAGAATGACATGAAACCTAATTTAGTTCCATCATGATCTTTAATAAATTGTTCTTTTTTACGTTTACGTAATTCCATAACATTTGTCATGTCAACTTCGTTGAAAGTGGTTAACATTGCTGTGTTATTAGAGACTTCTAATAATTTTTTAGCAGCTGTTTTCTTTCTACGTGACATTTTTTCACGAATAACTGGTTTATTAGGTGCAGTTGAAGATTTTTTAGATTCTTGTTTATTTGATTCGTTTGATTGTTTAGATGATTGTGATTGGCTAGGTTTTTGACTATTTTCTACATCTTCTTTACGTAAAACGTCATTACCTTTTCCAGATACTGAACTTAAGTCAACGCCGTTTTCACGCGCGTGACGTCGTGCTGATGGAGTTGCATTTACGCGTTGTTGATTAGAAGTATCTTCAGATTTTGTGGCATCCTCTTGGCTATCGTCTGAAGATTTAGAAGCATCTTCTTTTTCTTCTAAATTATTAGCGTCAGATTTAGCACTAGCGTCCTCTTGGTTACTTGATGATGCATTGCCGCTGCCTTCACCAACAGTTGCAATTACTTGACCAACTTCAACAGTGTCACCTTCAGAAGCTAATTGTTCTTGTAGAACACCTTCTTCTTCAGATACAACTTCAACATTAACTTTATCTGTTTCTAATTCAAGGATAGCTTCACCTTTTTCGACGCAATCTCCCACATTTTTTAACCATTCTGCAATGGTACCTTCTGTTATAGATTCTGCTAATTCTGGAACTTTTACCTCTGGCATGATATTTCCCCCTAGTTATTTTTAATGCTACTTTCAATAATTTTATTTTGAACAAGTTTGTGAATTTCTCCATCGCCTTCAGCCGGAGCTGCACGTTGGATTCTACCATGATAGCTTAAGTTATATTTATTACCTACAAGAGATTTTAAGTATGGATATACAAATAACCATGCACCTTGGTTTTTAGGCTCTTCTTGAACCCATGAAACTGTTTCAAGATTTGGTAATTCATTTAATACTTCTTGAATCTCTTCTTCAGGGAATGGATATAATCTTTCTACAGCAACTAAAAGAATAGAATCATCAGGATTTTTCGCTAAACTTTCTTTCAAGTCAATAAGCATTTTACCTGATGCTAAAATAACTTTAGTCACTTTCTCTTTATTAGCTTCTTCAACAATGATTGGTTTGAAGCGACCTGAAGTAAACTGATCAATTGGTTGTGCAACCGTCTTATTTCTTAATAAACTCTTAGGAGACATAACAATTAATGGTCTCATAGCTTCAGTACCTAAGCTTTTAGCTTGCGCTCTTAATAAATGGAAGTAGTTGCTTGAACTTGATAAGTTCACAACTGTACTGTTATTTTCAGCTGCAAGTTGCAAGAATCTTTCAAGACGTGCAGATGAGTGTTCAGCACCTTGACCTTCAAAAGCATGTGGTAAGAATAAAGTTAAAGCACTACGTTCTCCCCATTTAGCACGTGCAGATGACATAAAGTTATCAAATATCATTTGAGCCATATTTGAGAAGTCTCCATATTGTGCTTCCCAAATATTCATACTATTTTTATTTTCAACATTATAACCATATTCGAAACCAACTACTGCTGCCTCTGATAATGGACTGTTATGCACTTCAAATGTCGCCTTTTGATCTGGTACGTGATGTAATGGTGTAAATGTATCACCATTTTCTTCATCGTGTAGTACAGCGTGACGGTGACTGAATGTACCTCTCTCACTATCTTGACCAGTTAAGCGCACTGAAGTACCATCTTGTAAGATTGTAGCAAATGCGAGTTGTTCAGCTTGAGCCCAATCGACTAAACCATCTTCTTTTTCAAATGGCTCTCTGCGTTTTTCTAAGACCTTGTTTAGCTTTTTCAACACATGGAAATCATCTGGATAAGTTAACATCGCATCATTGATTTCTTTAAGATGTTCAAAAGAAAAGTCTTTTTCATCGCTTTGTAATGGTTGTTGTAATGACTCAGGTTTTTCCATATCTGGGTTGTCCATTTTGTCATTTTTATCGATTTTATCTTGTGCTGAACGCATTTCTTTTTGTACTTTGTCCATGACTTCGTCCATTTCTTCCTTAGAAATGATACCTTCATCTACTAATTTATTACCGTAGATAATTTCAACAGAATCATGTTTACGTATATTTTGATAAGGTAGTGGATTTGTAATAGATGGTTCGTCCATTTCATTATGCCCGTAACGACGATAACCTACTAAATCAATTACAAAATCTTTATGGAACTCTTTTCTGAATTCCATTGCAATATCAATTGCTTCAATTGTTGCTTCAACATCATCTGCATTTACGTGAAGGATTGGTACATCATAACCTTTTGCAATATCTGATGAATACGTTGTAGAACGACCATCTACTGGCTCAGTTGTGAAACCAATTCTATTATTTGTGATGATATGTAACGCACCACCAGTTGAATATCCATCAAGATTGCTTAAGTTCATTGTTTCAAAATTGATGCCTTGACCAGGGTACGCAGCGTCCCCATGAATAATAATTGGCATAGCTTTATGGAAATCTTGAGTCGGTCCACCAGCATGATGTGTATCATCTTGAGCTGCGCGTGTTTTACCGATTACAACTGGAGCAACAATTTCCAAATGACTTGGGTTATTCGCTAATGAAATACGTTGTTCTAAACCATATGAAGATGTTGTTTTAACACCACCTAAGTGATATTTAACGTCTCCCGTCCAACCAGCAGTTAATTTTAAACTGCCATCTTCAGGTAAAAACTTCATTGGATCAGTATGCATAAATTCAGAAATCATCATTTCATATGGTTTTTCGAGAACGTGAGTTAACACATTTAAGCGTCCTCTATGAGCCATACCAATTTGGATATTGTTAATTTCAACTTCAGCTGCACGTTTTAATGTATGTTGTAACATAGGAACTAATGTATCGACACCCTCAATAGAGAATCGTTTAGCACCAACGAAATTTTTGTGTAAATATTTTTCAAAACCTTCAACATGCGCTAATGTATCGAATAATTTCTTTTTCTCATCATTATTAATGTTAGCTCGATAAGGTGTTTCGATACGACGTTTTAGCCATGTACGCTCTTTATTATTATTAATGTGATTATATTCAAACGCAATCGGCCCTTTGTAACGTTTCTCCATACGTTCGATTGCTTCGTAGGCATTGTCGTAAATATCACTGAAGTGATCAGAGACAATGTCTGCTGAAATACTTTCTAAAGTTTCTTTATCTAAATTAAAATCTTCAATTTCTAATTTAGGAACATTCGTTCTTTTAGGAGCATTTATAGGATAGATATCAGCTTTAAGGTGACCATATTGACGAATATTGTCGATTAATCGCATAATGCGTTTGATTGTGTCATCACCTGCTGATGAACCACTCCCTTCAGTGGTAGGCTTAGCTTGAACACTAGCTTCACCGTTTTTAATCGTGCTGAAAAGAACTTGTAAATCATCTGGTACAGATGTCGGGTCTTGTAGATAATCATCATATAAATCTAACATAAGACCTAAATTTGCACCAAAGTTTACAGGAGCCTCCGTAACATCCTTGTTATCCTTTGCCATAGTATTACCCTCCACAAAATAGTTAAACCGCTTACAGGTCAATAATAGCACTATTTGAGTCATTGATAAAGTCTATTGACTGAATATTATGGAAAAATAAATCAATTAAGAAAATTAATATTATAATGATATTTTTTACATCAAATCAATTTTATTATTCAATCAAATTAACAATTCATATTAAAAAAGTAAAAGCGGCTAGTCCATAAAGATTGTATTTTTGGAGAAAACGAAATGTAGAGTGTTTGAGGCTAAAATAATATGATGAGGTTACATTGAAAATTTACAGTAGCTAACTAAATTGAGAAGACATTTATATGGTTTTTTCTCAACACTAATAACCCTTTCGGGCGGGACAAAAAATTCAAAATGAATTTTGTCCCAGTCTTATTTGAATATAATTTTAAAGGTTGTATATTTATTGATTTCACTATCTACGGTTATATATCCACCATATTGTTGAACAATTTTTTCAGCAATAGATAAGCCTAAGCCATTACCACCTTGATTTCTAGCGCGAGATTTATCTACCCTATAAAAACGATCAAATATAAATTCTTGATCATCTTTGGGGATACCTAGGCCATGATCAGTAATTTCTATGCTAGTTTGTTTATTACGTAGTTCTGTACTTATAGTGATATGCTTATTTTCTTTATCATATTTCATAGCATTATCTATAAAAATGAGTAACAGTTGTTCAAATTGGTGACGATTGATCTTTAATGTTAATGGTTTTTTTGATAAATTGACATCAAATTGATACTCAGGGTGTAATTGTTTTAATGAATTAATACGTGATTGTATTTCTTCGTTTATATTTACATCTTCAAACTCTAGAGCTTGGAGGTTTACTTTATCTTTAGTTAAAAGTAAAAGTTCTTCCACAAGTTTAGTAATTCGATTCATTTCTTCTAAAGAAATATTGAGCGATTCTTCTAATACGTCTGGGTCTTTCTTTCCCCATCTTTGTATCAAATTAAGATGACCTTGTATGATTTGTAACGGTGTACGTAATTCATGAGAGGCATCTTCTACAAATTGTCGTTGTTGATTAAAAGACTCTTCTATTTGATACATCATATCGTTAAACGTATCAATTAGATTATCAGTTTCTTCATAGTTGGTATTTAGTTCTAATTTCTTCTGGAAACCATCTCGACGAATTTGGTTCATTTTATTAGACATAGTTATAAGTGGCTTAGTTAATTGCGTAGAGAAAAGATAACTAATACCTCCTGTAATAATGGTTGCTAATAAACCAAATGCTATTGCGACAAAGTATAGTGAACGTACTACATTATTGTATCCCTCTAATGAGTGAACCAATATAATAAATCCTTCAAAATGATTACTGTGAATAGGTTCAATTATAACTAAGTATTGAATACCACTATTTCTAACAATCTGTACGTGTTTCGGATTGTCAATATTTAGTTTGGGTTTGAATGTAATGACATTTTCATTAGATGTTTGCATTAATTCTTTCCCATGCTTATCATATATTAACGCTTCTTCAAAATTTTCCAATGAAGCACTTAAATCTAAAGTAGAAATATTATGAATAGGTCTAGTTTCAAGTAAATTTGCTATATCACTTATACTATGTTCAGCTTCATCAATTTCACCGTTACGTAACGTGTCCTTTAAAAAGAAGATAATTACTAAACAAAATAAAATAATTGTACTGAACATAATTAAAGTGGTTATCATCATCCATTTATATTTTAAGGTCCGTCTTTTAATCATCTAATCACATACCCAACGCCACGAACAGTTTCAATAATCTTATCTTTTCCGAAAGGTTTTAATTTATTTCGTAAATAACGAATATAGACATCAACTACATTTGTTTCAACTTCACTATTATAACCCCATACATGATCAAGGATTTGCTCTCTTTGTAGAACATGATTGCGGTTTGTAGCTAAAAGATAAAGCAAATCATATTCAGTTTTTGTAAAGTCTAATTGATCACCATTTACAGTTACTTTAAACGCGTCAATATCAATTTGAATGCCATTTATATCAATAATGTCTTTTTGAGGTTGTCGTCTAAGAACCGCTCTGATACGTGCAAATAATTCTTCTATTTCAAAAGGTTTAACAATATAATCATCAGCACCATAATCTAATCCAGTTACTTTATCATATGTATCACTTTTAGCTGTAATTATGATAATTGGCGTTGATTGCTTTTGACGTACTTGTCGACAAATCTCAAGTCCATTAATGTTAGGTAACATTAAATCTAATATGATTAAATCGTAACTATTACTTAAAGCTTTGTCCAAACCATCTTGTCCGTCATATTCAATATCAACTTTATAATTATCATGTGTTAGTTCTAGCTCAAGGAAACGAGCTAAATTTTGTTCATCTTCTACGATTAGTATATTTGTCATTTAATCATACTCCTCTTTTTTGAAAATGTAGAAATCATAAAAATTAATAAAATTTAACTCACTTTTAAAAAGGTAATAAGCAATTTTAAAGGTTTACAATACCACAATATCAGACATATTTTAACACACTAAAGATTAGAAAATATGTATTCAGAAAAAAATGTAATATGAGCGTAAAAAATGAATGAATTTAATTGAGAATATTTCGCAATTATAATTGACAATCATTATCAATCATGTATAATAGTATTTGAAAATGATTATCAATACCGACTAAGACATTCCCCCCACATATATTTCGTTCTTATAGGATTGATCATTTTCAAGTTATTCCCCTTTTATATGCCCGTAAAAGACTAACGTTAAAGTTTCAAATTACTTTGAACGTTTTAATAAAAAGCAGTGAATCTAATGCCGAGGTTCACTGCTTTTTGATTTATATAAAAATAATTTTCAATTAATCGATAATAATGCTTCCACGTAACTATAACTTTAAAAATATAAAGCTCTTACAATTGAATTATTGTGTTACGGTCAAAATAATATAGTTATATGTTCCAGTTGAAAGAAGCATGATCAAAAAAAGAGAGATGCCATTCGAAGAATTAAACATCTCTCTAAAATAATTAATCTATATTAAGTGTACAATTGGTTTTTAAGTATTAATGTTGATAGAACAATACAGAATACGCCACCAATTATTCCTGCAATAACATCAGTTGGATAATGTACGCCTAAATACACTCTTGAGATAGAAATAAGTAGTATAAATAAAGCACATAACCCAATAATTATACCTTTGTTTATGCCAATCGTACGTCTACTTGCGATAAACATTGCACTACCAAAGAAAGAAGTAGATCCCATTGCATGACCACTTGGAAAGCTAAATCCTGAAATATCAATTAGACGCAATAAAGTTGGACGTTCACGGTCAAAGATATTTTTTAATAAAGGATTTAAAATACTAGACAATGCCATAACTATAACGAAAAATAATGTTTCAATCTTGAAACGCTTAAGCATTAGGTATGCAACAAGCATTAATGATAAACATACCATTGCCCATACTTCACCAATCTTAGTTGCACCTAGTAAAATAGAAGTCGTGATGAAACTTTCTGACGAATAAATGAACTCATAAACTTCGGTATCAATCCACTTTCCTAATCGAGACTCATGGAAAAATGCAATAATACCGAATATTAATGTGAAAATGATGAGCAAGGTAATTCGCTTTGTGCGATTCATTGTGAGTACCTCCTGACCTTATAAAGCGTCTTTCAAGATCTTGTTGAATAAGTCTTCTCTAGTATAACTTTCTTTATATGTTCCCATTTGTTTAACAATTGAATCACGATTGTGCTCAATATCTTTAAGTTGTTCTAAAAGTTTTACTTGTGTTAATTGATCTTCAGGTATCGTTCTACCGTACCCTTTTGATTCAAAGTTTTTAGCATTATCAATTTGATCGCCACGTGATTGGTCAAGTCCAAGTGGGATTAAGAGCATTGGAATACGTAATGTTAAGAATTCATAAATTGCATTTGAGCCTGCTCGACTTACTACTGTATCAGTAATGGCAAGCAAATCAGTTAATTCCTCTTTTACAAATTCAAATTGTACGTATCCTTTATTTTGATATGAATCATCAACTAAGCCATGACCAGTTAAATGAATAATTTGGTAATCTTGAAGTAAGGCATCTAAATTTTCACGAATAGATTGGTTTAGCTTTTTACTTCCTAAACTACCGCCCATTACTAGAAGGACTTTTTTATGATTATCAAAGCCAGTTAAATGATAGCCTTTGTCTTTATTACCTTCTTTTAAATCTTCACGAATTGTAGCCCCCACAAAATCAGCTTTGTCTTTTGGTAAATATTGAAGGGTATCTTCAAATGTTGTATAGATTTTTTTAGCAAATTTTAAAGATATTTTATTTGCTAATCCTGGAGTTAAATCTGATTCATGAATAATTGTTGGAATTTTTAATGAACGCGCAGCGATTACTACTGGTACAGACACAAATCCACCTTTTGAAAATAATAAATCAGGTTTTTCTTTTTTTAGTACTTTACGTGCATCAAGAACACCTTTTAAGACTTTAAATACGTCTTTTGCATTATTAACAGATAAATATCTACGTAATTTACCGCTAGATATTGGATAATATGTCACGTTCGGTAATTGAGATTCAATCATTTCACGTTCAATACCATCTTTAGATCCAATATAAAATGCTTCGTGGCCTTTATTTGTAGCTGTTGGAATTAGACTCAAGTTCACTGATACATGTCCAACGGTACCGCCACCGGTAAATGCTATTTTAGCCATAGTTATTAACCTCTATTCTTATATATTTTTATAGTATGCGTAAAATGGTGCGCCTCTATCAAAAGGATGATAATCCATTTCAGCTTCGCCAACTTTTTGGAAACCAAATTTCTCAAATAATCCTTGAGCTGGTTTGTTTAATGCAAAAGTATCAGTTAGTAAGACATGTACACCATGGTCTTCTGCTAACTTAACAGCAAAGTCAAATAGCTTTGTAGCTGCACCTTTATATTTTTGTGACCCTGCAAGTCTATGAATGACATAGGCTCCTTTTCGATCGACAGGCCATTCTAACTCATCATACCATTCTGATTGTTGTTGGTCGACCACAATAAAGCCATAAATAGTGTCATCTTCTTCTAATACGTAAAGCGTCTCGGTCTTAATGTCTTGTTCAAAATGTTCAGTTACTGGGTATTTGTCATCCCATTGATTGTTATTAAATTCTTTCATCAATGCTTTAGCTTCTTCTACTAACGTTTCAATCTGTGGAATATCGTACATTTGACTTAATCTAATCATTGGCTCTAAACACCTCTTTATTTTAATTTATTAAGTAATTTGTCAAGAACAGTATCTTCTTTGTTAGACTTTTCAACTAATAATTGAGTGAATTTCTCGTTTGTTTTTTTATCAAATTTGCCAGTTGAAGTCAAATGATTATCAGACTGGAACTTTTTAATAGCAGATTGTAATTCTGAATCAAATTGATTCGTCTCATTATCAATATGGTATCCTAAAGCGTCTAATCCTATCTTCATTGATTTGATATTTTTATTACTATCTCCCATAGAATAGGTTTTATCTGATGGAATAACCGAAATAGATTGATATTTAGGAGAAGCAATTTTTACATCTGGCTTAATTCCTTTCCCATGAATATAATGACCATCAGGTGTTAACCATTTCATTTGCGTATATTTGAGTAATGAACCATCTTTAAATTCACGAGTTGTTTGAACTATTCCCTTACCAAATGTTTTTGAACCATAAATTTTAGCTTTATCATAATCTTTCATAGCTCCAGTGAAAACTTCTGATGCACTCGCAGAACCCTCATTAACTAATATACTGACTTTCATATCTTTAGCTTCTTTTAAAGAATCGTTGGAAGTTTTAATTGATTCGGTGTCATTACCTTTTTCCAATTTAACTACAGTTTTGTTTTTATCAATAAAGATATTGGCCATTTTGACAGCTTCATCTAATAGACCACCAGGATTGTTTCTTAAATCTAAAACGATATTACGAACGCCATCTTTATGTGCTTTAATAATTGATGATTTAAGTTCACTTGCTGTGTTTTCTTGGAATTTATTAATAGTGAAGACGCCGATGTTACCTTTTTTCTTATACTCAACACTTTTAACATGAATTTTTCCACGTTTGATATTTATATCTTTCTCTTGAGAACCTCGTTTTATTGTAAGTTTAACGTTAGTTCCTTCTTTACCTCTTACCATTTTTACTACTTGGTCTAGCGGTTTATCAATAATAGATTTACCATTGACTTTCGTAACAACATCTTTGGGTTGGATACCTGCCTTTTCAGCGGGTGAATCTTTCATTGGACTAGTAATCATGATTTGTTTATTTTTCTTTTGCATTTCTGCACCAATTCCAACGAAATCACCTGATACATCTTCATTAAAACTCTTAGTTTCATCTTTAGTCATGTATTCAGAATAAGGATCTTTTAATTCTTTAACCATTCCATCTATGGCAGCTTCAGACAACTTACTTGAACTTTGCTTTTTATAGTAATCATTGTTAAGTGTCTTATAAGCGAACTCTATTTTTTTCATTTCTTGACGTTCGTCTTTTGTTAAACCACTTATTTTATGACTAATGCCAATTGTAGCAGCCACAGTTATAGCTGCTGTGACAAAAACGATGCCTAATAATAAAATAATAAAATGCCAAACTTTGAATTGAACTCTTTTTGCTGAAGATTTATTTTTTTGCTCTGATTCTTCCTTTTTATTACTATCGTCAGAGTTATTATTCATAAAATCACTTCCTCATATAACACATATGTATTTATTGTTAATCTTTTTGAAAAAAGATATTACTAGTATGTCGCTATTTTATAGCAAACGCAACTTATAAGAGCTACACAGCGTCATTTTAACAATCGATTGAATAAAGGAAAATTATTTATAATTTTTCAGGTTAATATAAAACCATATGCATATAAGTAATGCTTTGCTTAATCAAACACATAACTAGTTTAACTATTTATTTAGGATTCACGAAACGTTAAAAAGTCTGAGACATGTACTTTAAGTCTCAGACTAAAATGTAATATTAATCAAAATTTTAACCATTCTGTATATTCATCATATAAATCATCAAAAACAAACATTGGCAAAGTAATATCACTTTGCATTTCAATGTATTCTGATAATTTATTAAAGTCGCGCTCATGTTTAGGGAAAGATAAATCACGAAAGATTTCTTCGGCTAAATCACCTTTACTATCTTTACGACCTCTTGCAGTTAAAGCAAATTGATAAAATGAATGATCTTTCATTAGCTCATTGTCACATCAATTACTTTAGTTTCACCTTTGACTACGGCTTTTACATCATTAGTATGAATAGATTCAGTTTGGTCAGAGTTTGTAATGATAATTGGTGAAATAACATCTTTAGCATTATTTTTAATATATTCTAAATCAAACTTGAGAAGTGGGTCTCCAACTTGAACTGTATCTCCACTACTAACTAAGATTTCAAAACCTTCACCATCTAATTGAACTGTATCTAAACCAATATGAACTAAAATTTCTAATCCATTATCTGCTTTTAATCCAATCGCATGTTTAGTTGGAAAAACATTATCTACTTTGCCTTCAATTGGTGAAACGACTTCACCTTCAGTTGGATTGATACCGAAACCTTCACCCATCATTTTTTGTGCAAATACTGGGTCAGGAATATCTTCAATTTTTACATATTCACCTGTTAGTGGTGCATAAATTTCAATTTCTTTATTAACTTCTTTACCTTTACCAAATAATTTTTTAAACATTTATTGTCACTCCTATTTCTCAAAGTGTGGGATTAAATCGCCATAACCAAGTTCTTCTAATTTGTCATATGGAATAAATTGAATAGATGCAGAATTAATACAATAACGTAATCCACCACTTTCTTTAGGACCATCATTAAATACATGTCCCAAATGACTATTAGCATCTTCAGATCTAACTTCTGTTCTTATCATACCAAATGTTTTGTCTACAAGCTCAATGATTTCTTCATCATTGATTGCTTTTGAAAAACTAGGCCATCCACAATCTGACTCGAATTTTTCTTCGGAAGTAAATAATGGTTTACCAGAAATTTTATCTACGTAGATACCCTTTTCAAAATGATTCCAATATTCGTTTTGAAAAGGAGGTTCAGTACCATTTTCCTGTGTAACTAAATATTCCATTTCGTTAAGTTCACTTTTATCTTTTTTAATCATTCTGAGTCCCCCAATGTGATTCTATAAATGCCTTTCTACCTGATCCACGTTGGTATTGTTCATAATGAGTAGGATTTTTTTTATAATAATCTTGATGATAGTCTTCAGCTGGATAAAAATTCTTATATGGAAGAATTGGTGTGACGATTGGGTCCTTAAAGACACCTTCCTCATTGAGCTGTTGTATTTTTAATTCGGCTGCTTTCTTTTGTTGCTCATCATGATAAAAAATGGCTGGTTCATAACTTTCACCTCTGTCGAAGAATTGTCCACCCTTATCTGTTGGATCGAATGTTTTAAAATAAACATCCAGAATATTCTCAAAAGATGTGATTTCAGGATTGAAAGTGATTTGAACTGCCTCTCTATGCCCGGTTTGATTTGTGCATACTTGCTCGTATGTGGGATTTTCTACATCTCCACCACTGTAACCAGACACGACTTCGTCAATTCCTGGATATGATGTGAATGGTTTAACCATACACCAAAAACATCCGCCTGCTAGTGTTGCATAAGCCATATTACTACCTCCTCTATCATTATTTAAATTTACGATATTGTTAATAGAAATTAAAGTAATTTACTCATGATTATATCGCTATATCATTTTATAAATAGAAAGAAGTGATTTTAAATCGATTCACGTACAACGACAAGACCAATTGCACCTTTCCCAGTATGTGTGGAAATAACTGGCGTTGTTACGTTGACATCATAATCATGTTGACCAAATGCTTCATCAAATTGAACTTTAAGTTTTTCAACAAATTCAATAACATTAGCATGAGCTACACCTATCGATTTAATTTTGTGTTTATCAATAAATTCTGAAATTTCTTTCTTTAGATATTGTATGCTTGAATTTTGAGTCCGAGAATTGTGAACGATTGCTAAATATCCATCTTCAAGTGTACCGACTGGCTTAATCTTCATCATATTCCCAATGAAACCTTTCGTTTTGCTAATGCGGCCACCTTTTATTAACTGATTTAATTGTCCTATTACAACGAATAACTTAATGTTTTTTTGTAACTCTTTCAGTTGTTCAACAATTTCATTCGGAGTAAGATTAGTATTTATAAGTTCCACTAGACGTTGAATTTGATAGCCAAGTCCATAAGAAATTGATTTAGAATCAATAACTGTTACATTGGCATCAACCATATTACTAGCTTGAAGTGCTGTTTGATACGTACCACTTAATCCTGATGACATGTGGATACTGATAATTTCAACATCTTCTTGTCCAAGTTGATTATATAATTCAATGAACTTACCAATTGGTGGTTGGCTTGTTTTAACATCTGCATCTTCTTCAATACGTTGGATGTATTCCTCAGAAGAAATGTCTACTTGGTCTACATAAGATTTACCATCTATAGTTAAACTTAAAGGAATAACGTGTATATTATGAGTTGATAAATAGTCTTGCGATAAATCTGAGGTTGAATCGGTAACGATAATTTGTTTAGTCATAAAAGCCTCCGCAAAATCATTTTGAATTTTTATCTTTACGTATTAAATGTAAAAAGGTATGAGGAATAGTGTTTTTATCATCTAATATTCCTTCAATTGAAGATGCTACTTCCCAATCTTCAAATGTGTAAGGTGGAAAGAAAGTATCACCTTGATGTTTACCATCAACTACTGTGATATACATATCATCTACTTTATCTATCATTTCTTCAAATAGTGATTGACCGCCAAAAATAAAAATATGTCCTTCTAGATTATAAATGTCATCGATGGAATGAATGACATCTACGCCGTCAACTTTAAATGAAGTATCACGTGTCAACACTACGTTTCTTCTATTCGGAAGCGGTTTACCAATTGAATCATAAGTCTTTCTCCCCATAACTAAAGTGTTTCCAGTAGAAAGTTTTTTAACATGCTTTAGATCATTCGGCAAGTGCCAAGGTAAATCATTTTTATAACCAATAACACGTTGCTCATCATGAGCTACTAATATTGATAAAGTCATTGAATAACCTCCACGTTTATATTTGAACTTTTAATAAAGTAGTGTATATATACTAATTATATTATAAACCCTGAAAATGAATCATTTTATTGCTTATTTCATTTTCAAGGTTTAAAAATGAATCTCTTTCTTTAAACTGCAATAGGTGCTTTGATAGCAGGATGTGATTCATAGTCTACAATTTCTAAGTCTTCATAATTGATATCAAAAATAGATGCATCTGAATTAATCTTCAATAAAGGCGGTGCGAAACTCTCTCTTGCAAGTTGTGTTTGAACCGCATCAATGTGATTTGAATAAATATGTGCATCACCGAAAGTATGCACGAAATCACCCACTTCAAGATTACATTCTTTAGCGATTAAATGCGTTAATAACGCATAGCTTGCAATATTGAATGGGACACCTAGAAAAATATCGGCACTGCGTTGATAAAGCTGACAACTCAACTTTCCGTCTTGAACATAAAATTGGAACATAGTGTGACAAGGCGGTAAAGCCATAGTATCAATTTCGGTAGGGTTCCATGCCGATACAATATGACGTCTAGAATTTGGATTTTCTTTTATTTGTTGAATCACTGTTTTAAGTTGGTCAAAGTGATTTCCTTCTTTATCTACCCAATCTCGCCATTGTTTACCATAAACATTACCTAAATCTCCATGTTTTTTTGCAAAAGCATCATCATTAAGTATATTAGCTTTAAATTTTGCCATTTCCTGTTTGTAGATGTCTTTAAATGCTTCATCTTGGAGCGCTCTATGCCCAAAATTTGTCATGTCTGGACCTTCATAATCACTAGATTGAACATATTTTTCGAATGCCCATTCATTCCAAATATTATTATTATATTTAAGTAAATATTGGATATTTGTATCACCTTTAATAAACCACAATAATTCAGTAGCCACGAGTTTGAAAGATACTTTCTTTGTAGTTAATAATGGAAACCCTTGAGATAAATCAAATCGCAATTGATGACCAAATTTTGAAAAAGTTCCTGTATGCGTTCGGTCATCACGTCGATTACCTATGTCTAAGATTTCTTCACATAAAGCGTGATAAGCTGAATCAAATGGATTTAACATATAATTCATCTCCTAGAATTATTTATATTAACTTTCATTATACTAGAAAATCAGTACTTATAAAGTTAAAATAAAAAATCCAGATGATAAATTATCATTAAAAAGATAAATTTATATCTGAGTTTTTTATATAAGTATGATTAAAGATAGTTATTTAAAAATTGACTTAGCAATTTTCATCAAAGGCATCTTTGATATCCATACAAATATCTTGAATATCACGTCCTTCAATATGTTCACGAGGAATGAAGTGCTTTAATTCGTTACCTTTGAATAGTGCATAAGAAGGACTAGAAGGTACTTGTTGAATGTATTCTCTCATCGTTTGAGTCGCATCTTTATCTTGTCCAGCGAAGACCGTAATTTTATGTGTTGGTTTTTTATCATTTTGTTCTGCAACGGCAACAGCTGCTGGTCTTGCTAGACCTGCTGCGCATCCGCAAGTCGAATTAATGACAACGAATGTTGTATCATCTGCGTTAACATTTTCCATAAAATCTTTAACGTCCTCACTTGATTCTAAGCTCTTAAAATCATTATCAGTTAATTCAGCTCGCATTTGTTGAGCAAGTTCTTTCATATATTGTTCATAAGGATTCATCATTTTTCACTCCTAATATCTACTAATATTCTAAATTTAGTTAATTATTGCGGTTTGCTATTTGTTTCCAAACAGAGCCTAACGCTTCATCACCATTTTCAATCCTAGAAATCGCCATTTCAATTTGCAATTTTACTTCATATGCTTGATCATTAACATGTGCTTTTAAGCTAGGTAATTGCTCAGGTCCGCCTTCATCAAATATAAACATTGCTGCTCTCCAACGTACAATTTTTTGAGGATCATCAAGCGCATGTTCCATTTCTGGAAGTGCTTCTTTATAGCCAAGGTCACTTAAGCAATCGCCAGAAGTTCTTCTTACCGCAGGACTTTTATCATGAAGGCCTTGATATAACAGGGGTAATACTTTTTTATCTTCTAGCATTCCTATTAATACAACAGCTTGACGTCTAAGTGGTGCTTTTTCTTCTTTTAAAGCAAGCTCTAATAAAGATAAATCATCTAATGTTGGCTTCGGAAAATCTTTAAGCATACGTAAACGTGCTTTCCAATTTTCAGCTTGTTTATAATCTGAAATAGTAACATGAGTGTATTGTTGCTGTGGAACGATGATATCGGTAGCAAGTGCAGTTTCTACCAACTCATTTAATCTTTGTTCAGGATATAAAGCTACAATTTCCTCATAAACTTCATCCATAACTTGTTCTAAATCGCCATATCTAATTCCAAGATCTTGCCATTTGCGAAGAAAGACAATGTTATCGCCTTCTTTTTGTGCTTTGAGCATGCTATCAACAAAAATATCTGGTAATTGGCTGCGCTTTTCCTCATTAGTAGAAGTGAGTTTTATCTGATACGGAATCCCTTTAAACATAAGCGTTTCGGCTTTAATTTCACCAAAATGGTCATCTGGTGTATAGGAACCCTCTGATACTACCTCACTGTTTAATGTTGACGTTATATTTGGTAAGACTTCCTCCCAATCCGCTTTGGGCTGTTTATCAATTGCTAGGAAATCCATGACATAAAAGATAGATTTAACACCATCTAATGATAATAAATCATTAATGAATGTAGGCTGAGATTCATTCACTTCAGTATAAGTGTTAGATTTATTATCTTCTCTTTTTTTAGTCAATACAATTTTCATTGTATTAGGACTCGGTGTGGGTTCTACTCTTAATATTTCCATAAATACATATCCCTCTTTTATATATATGAATTAGTTAAAAGATGATTGGATTTTAGGTAGTACTTCATCCCAATTAGCAGTATCCTCTTTATCAACAGATATAAAATCCATAACATAAAAAACTGATTTTACACCATCGATGTCGAATAAACGATTAATAAAATCAGGTTGACCATCTTTAGCAGAAGTAAACGTATTTGATTTATTATCTTCTCTTTTTTGGTCTAAATTTATTTTCATAGTATTTTGATTAGGTGTTTCTTCGATTGATACGATTTGCATATTTAATAGCCTCCTATTGCAGTTCATTACCTAATTGTTTAATCTGTTTGCCAATTGAACATTCAGAAATACAAAAGTGATGTGCTTGCGTTTTACCTTCTGTTTTTCTGATATGTGTTTTAAGTAAACAATTGTCACAATAAGTATTCATTAGTTCATCTATTTTATCAATTGCATTTTGTTCGGAATGCGTAAGTATAACAGTCACTCCTTATATACTGTATTAACAAGTAATAATCATGGAGTCATTATAACTTACTTCACCCATTTTTTGAAATAATCGATTTTATCTACACTTGTTAAGCATAATGATTTACAAGTCAACTATTGCAACTACGATTATTTTACTATAAAATAATTAAGTTGTTTTTGCGGTTTCTAAACACCCGCATTATCAAAATTTAGGAGGATAATTATATGTATAATGAATTATTTGGTGTAGCTACGTTTTTAGTTACATTTATTTTAATGGTATTAATGTTTAGATGTTTCGGTAAACAAGGGTTAATTGCATGGGTAGCTATTGGAACGATTATTGCGAATATTCAAGTGATAAAAACAGTAGATATTTTTGGTATATCTGCAACGTTAGGTAATGTTATGTTTGCTTCTATATATTTGGCAACAGATATTCTTAATGATATTTATGGACGTAAAGTTGCTAAACGAGCAGTTTGGTTAGGATTTTCATCTACATTAGTGATGATTATCGTTATGCAAATGTCTCTTCACTTTATACCTGCACCCGAAGATATGGCGCAAAAATCTTTATCAACGATATTTGATTTAGTACCAAGAATTGCTTTAGGTTCAATCATCGCCTATATTATCGGTCAGCATGTAGATGTTTTTATTTTCTCAGCAATTAAAAAGATCTTTAGTTCTGACAAGACATTTATTATCAGAGCTTATGGAAGTACTATTCTAAGTTCAATTATAGATACTGCTTTATTTGTAACGATTGCTTTCGCTGGAAACCTACCGACTAGTGTCGTATTCCAAATCTTTATAACTACTTATTTCCTAAAATTAATTTTAACTATTTTTAATGTACCATTTGGATATATTGCGAAATCAATGTATCGTAAAGGTCATATTGATAAATTGGATAAAGGATATTGATGATTTGAGCAACCTGAGGTGTTTGTTAATGTCCCAGGTTTTTTAATCTAATTACTACGCTATTCAACGCAACTATAATTTGATAAGATTTATTTACTAACTATATTATTGAAAAGGTGCAATTTTAAATGGCGAAAATATACTTTGATGCAGCGACTAAAGGTAATCCCGGTCACAGTACCTGTGGCATTGTGATTAAAGAAGAAAATGAAAAGTATATATTCAAACATGATTTAGGCGTATTAGATAATCATAGTGCAGAATGGGCATCACTTATTCATGCATTAGAACATGCTCGAAAATTAAATGTAGACAACGCCCTACTATATACTGATTCAAAGTTAATTGAAGATAGCGTTAATCAAGGGTATGTGAAAAATGCTCGATTTAAGCCTTATTTTGAAAATATGGAAATTCTAGAACAAAGTTTCGAGCTTATGTTCATAAAATGGGTTCCAAGAGATCAAAATAAAGAAGCTAATCAAATCGCACAACAATATTTGTATAAAATTATGAAAAAATAAAATGATTTTAAGTAAGTAAATCTCCCCTATCTAAGTCATATTAGATAGAGGAGATTATTTTATTTTTATTGGGTACTAATTATTTGTTTTCTTTTCTTTTTCTTCTTGAAATTAACGCTATACCACCTATTAATGTTGAGAAAAGCGTAATAGCAGTCTTATTATCATTTGTAAGTCCTGTATTAGGTAGTGATTTTATTTTGTCTTTATTGTGTTTACTATCTTTAGCGTTTTCATTAAGGGCATTATCATCGTTAAAGCCATTATTGTCATGATTATTTTTAGTCAAATAACCAGTTTTGTTGGTATCATCATTGGCAATGTTTTTAGGGTTTCTACGTCCATTTTCATCTGAAAGATTTAAAGTTGCTTTAACTGGTTTAGATAGTGCACTATTTGGATGTTCTGCATTATCTGTCGCTTTAACCGTCACATCACCTTCTGGAATTGGAGTTTCAGGAATAATCGTTGCAAACCCGTTACCATCAGTTGTAGCATGACCAATCACATGTCCATATTTGTCTAGTAATTCGACAAGTGTGTAAGGATCAGTTGAAACTTTAACAGGTGTTTTTGTGTTAGCTTTATGAATCAATGTTGTATGAATCACTGGTTCTTTAGGTGCTGTAGTATCCGTTACTTTAATTGGATCTGAGTATGAACTATTCGGTGGTTGTGCATTATCAGTTGCTTTAATAATTATATTACCTTCTGGATAAGGTTTGGTTGGTGTGATAATTACATGTCCATTTTTATCAGTTTTACCAGAGCCAATCACGCGTCCATCTTTATCAATGATTTCTACATAAGTGTATGGTTCAGTGATAATTTCAATTGGATCTTTTGTACCAGCTTTACCATTCATACTACCTTTAACTACTGGTTTAGGTGGTGGTGTTGTATCGGTTGCTTTGACAGGTTTAGATATAGAACTGTTAGGACGTGTAGCATTGTCTGTCGCTTTTACATAAACATTACCTTCTGGAATTGGTTTAGTTGGTGTAATCATTGCATTACCTTTTTCATCAGTTACACCAGAACCAATAACATGAAAATCTTTGTCTAATAATTCCACTTTAGTGTTTGGGTCTGTTGATACTGAAATTGGTGTATAAGTGTTTGCTTTTCCATCGAGACCTGTATTCACCTTAGGCACTGTAGGCGGTGTTGTGTCTGTAGCTTCGATTGGATCAGATGTTGATGTATTTGGATGTTCAGCATGATCTGTAGCTTTAATTGTCACATTACCTTCAGGAATAGGTTTTGTTGGTGTAATGAGAGCATGACCATTTTGGTCTGTATCGCCTGTACCGATGAGTTGTCCATCTTTATTGAAAATGTCAATATGCGTGTTAGGATCAGTAACAACTTCAATAGAATCCTGTGTATTCGCTTTACCTGCTAATCCCCCAGGAACAGTTGGTTTCATTGGAGGTGTTGTATCGATAACGTTAACAGGTTGTGAAGTCGTACTATTCGGATGTTCTGCATTATCAGTCGCTTTTGCAAAAATTTTACCTTCAGGAATTGGGATATTAGGCGTTATTGTTACATGACCTTGATCGTCCGTTGTGCCAGAGCCTATAATATTACCATTTTTATCAACAATATCGACGTGTGTGTGGGGGTCGGTAGTGATTGAAATTGGTGTCAATGTTCCCCCTTTTTCAGAGATATCTGTATCAAAGGTTGGTGCATTTGGTGGCGTCGTATCTGTTGCTTTAACTGGATCAGAATATGAACTATTTGGTTCTTCAGCATTATCGGTGGCTTTAACATTAACGTTACCTTCAGGAATAGGTTTAATCGGCGTAATAAAAGCATGGCCAGTACTATCTGTTGTACCTGTTCCAATTACATTACCTTCTTTATCAACTAGTTCTACTTTAGTAAATGGATCGGTTGTTACTTCGACTGAGTCAGTTGTTCCTGCTTTACCGTCCAAAGTACCTAATACTGGTTTTGAAGGAGATGTTGTATCTGTAGCTTTCACAGGTTCAGAAAATGAACTATTCGGATGTTCAGCATTGTCTGTCGCTTTTGCAATTACATTACCTTCTGGAACAGGTCTTGTTGGTGTAACTGTTGCATATCCAGTGCCATCTGCAATACCTGTCCCTAAACTGTGTCCATCTTTATCAAATAATTCTACAAGTGCATGTGGTTCTGTTATAAGCGTAATTGGCCATTGCGTATTCGCTTTTCCAACTAAACTTGTTTCATAAGTCGGAACTACTGGAGGTGTCAAATCTGTAACCTTAACCGGATCTGAATAACTACTATTCGGTGTTTCTGCGTCATCCGTAGCTTTTGCTGTAATCGGTCCTTCATCTAATGGTTTGCTAGGAGTGATTGTAATGCGCCCAGAATGATTGGTCATGCCACTACCTATTAAGTGATTATCTTTATCAAACAACTCCACTTTAGTATCAGGGTCGGTAGTGATTTCTATAGGAGTTAGTGTACCTACTTTATCAACTAAATTTGTATGAATAATTGGTTTATCAGGCGGTGTTGTGTCGGTTGCTTTCTTAGGATCTGAAGTAGATGAGTTACCACTATCATCTGTTGCTACGGCCGTTACATTACCTTCAGGGATTGGTCTAGTTGGCACGATATATGCATGACCTTTATCATTTGTTCTAGAAGCTCCAAGCGGTTTATTATATTTGTCTCTTAATTCAATTCTTGTAAAAGGATCTGTTGTGACTTCGATGACAAATGGTCTATGTTGAGAATCAGTATTTAATGCTTCGACTGGGTCTGACGTCACACTTTCTGAACCACGTGTAGCTCTAGCTGAAACATTGCCTTTAGGAATCCATTGTTGTGGAACGATAGTGACATGACCAGTTTCATTAGTTCTTCCAGTACCCATTGTCGCACCATCTTTATCTAAAAGAGCTACGTCAGTATTTGGTGAAGTCAAAATCTCAATTGGTCTTTTTGTATTAGCTGCATCACCCACACTTGTAATGAAAGTTGGTTTAATAAGCGGTGCTTGCTGATCATTCGGTGTTGATGATGAAGTAGTTGTTGCAGCATTAAGTGGGTTATCAACTGTTCCAGTTACTACTCTATTAAAATCATTTTCATCTGAAGTAGTAGCTCTCTTTTTTCTAACATGCATATTTGATGGTTGATTTGATACACTCGAATCGTCATTAGCTTGTTGTTTATTGTTAATTTGTGTATTTAATTTAGCTTCTTTAATTGTGTCATTGACTTGATTTGATTGAATTTGACCTGTGGTATTTTTATTATCAGAAAGTTTAATTGACGTATTATTACTTTCTTTAATTGAGTTTTCATGATTACTATTCGTATGTTGTTGAGTGGAATTTGAATGCTCACTAGCTTGTGCATCATGGTTTACTCCTAAAAATACGAATGTCGCTACTAAGGTTGAAAATGTCCCAATTGCATACTTACGAATACTAAATTTTTGTAAATAATTATGTTGATTCATTGATGTATTAAACTCCTTTTATAGTTCTAATATTGAAAAAGAATCTTTAATTAAATTACTTTACTACGCTAATTAAAATTAATAACATGAACTTTCTAAAAAGTCATTGTTATATTCTTAGTTTAATTTAAAAACGATATTCAATATTAAAAAACTCTTATAATTTTATTATATCATTAATAATGGTATAAACGGAACACAATGGTAATGGTTTGTTATGATATTTTATTCCGTTCTTTTAGGAGACAATTAGAATAATGATAATAATTTATTTTAAACTGAAAATTTTAAAAAGCTAACGCCATTAGACGCTAGCTTGTACAATGAGCATATAAATTTAGGGATAAGTTGTGTGTGAAATATGTAATCATAACTATCAGCATAAAATAATTATTTAAAAATTTGAAGAAATGTATTTACCAGATACGTATAATTCGTGATCATTACAAATTGATAGTATGTGGTTTAATGAGTGGGCGTATGCCATATCTTTGTATAGTTGTTCTACTTCAAGAGGCACATCCGTATAAATCTCTGCTAACTGCTTTGATAACATTAAGTTATCTTTATCCGCAATGATTTTCTTTTGCTGTGAAGGTGTTAATTGTTCAATATTATTAAGCACTTCTTCAACGCTACCATAATTTTGAATTAATTTAATCGCTGTTTTTTCGCCTATTCCTTTTACTCCAGGATAACCATCAGCAGTATCTCCCATAAAAGCTTTGATATCGATAAGTTGAAGCGGATTCAATTGATACTCATCATTAAAGCGCGTTAAAGTATAACGATTATAAATTGAAAAACCTTTTTTTATTAACCAAACATCAACGTTTTTATTAATACATTGTAAAATATCTTTATCACCCGTGATGATATGAACTTCATTACTTTCAGACAATGATTTCGCTAAAGTGCCAATGACGTCATCCGCCTCATAATTAGGTACCCCTACATTAATAAAACCAAATTGTTCGGATACCTCTTTAACATAATCGAATTGTGGTATGAGCTCATCTGGTGGAGCCGGGCGATTTTGCTTGTATGAAGTGAACATGTCATTTCTAAATGTAGACTGACCCATATCCCAACACACAGCCACGTGAGTAGGATTAATATCATTAATCGCTGTAAAAATATGGCGAACAAAACCTTGCACACCATTAGTTGGTATGCCTTTTGAATTATACATAAATTGATTATGCAAGCTTGTAGCGTAGAAATGTCTAAATAGTAATGCCATTCCGTCTACTAATAGTACACGTTGAGTCATAAATTTTAATCCTTCTTCCTAATATAATAATGCTTTCAATTCTTTGTTAACAGATTGTAATTGTTGAATGAAAGAATCATCCATATTAAATGATAGTAATTCATCAATTTGTGATTGAATCTGCTCATCAAGTTGTTTAAATTCACTTTCTGCTTCTTTATTCATTGTTGATACATATTCTATTAAAGCATGTCTGAACTCACTTAATTGATTTTGTAATAAATTTAAAGTATTAACACTAATTTCTTCTTGAATTTCTCTTTGAGAATTAGGATTTAAAATCTTACGTTTTGTCAGTTGTTTAGGTAATGATGCTACCATATCACTCAAATCGATTCTTAAAAATGCCGTATCTGTGAAATGAGGCGCAATCTCAAATTCTGGTTGTATTAATACGTGAAGTTTATTTAATTTTTGCACGATAGGCGCCACTTGATCATCAAGTTGTTGGTTAAAATATTTCTTGATTCGTTCAATCAATAAACTTTGCTCTAAATATAGGCGTTGATGTATTTGATCAAGGAATGCTTTTGAAGAGATTTTCTTTTCAGCATTAAAATCACTATTTTGAGTCATTTGACTATTATAAACACTTTTTACATCATCTAATAATTGTAATTTTAAACGACCATTTAAATGATATATTTGGTCCTCAACTTCATTATTAGTATGTTGTTCGCTTGTCATCAACATTTGATTTGTTAACCGTTGTTTATGTTGATATTGTTCAAGAGCACTTTGGCGTTCTTCAATTTGTGTTTGATTTGAATGGAAATCATTAATCATTTCATCGAATGACATGCTTATACGTTCAAGCTGTGTAACCATTTGATCTTCTAAAATATTTCTTGATTCGACCTCGACGAATTGTTTAATACTATTACGCAATTGGACAATACCATCATCTTTACTTTGTAATGCTCGTCTACTCGAAACTGCGAAAATATCTGACTCTAAGTTAACTTGACGCAGTGCATCATTCACATAATCTTTCACTGCATTTAAATCATCATCATTTTCAGCTAAATCCGAAGCATTGATAACCATTTTGAAAGCTTGATTCTCATTAAGCTGATTCATATCCTTCATGTGCTCGATAAATGCTTTGTCATTATCAGTAAATGAATGATTAAAATAGCTTACATATAAAATTAAGTCAGATGAAGTTAAAATTTGTTCAGTTTCATTTGTATGACGTTGGTTATTTGAATGTAAACCTAATGAATCAACAATGATTTTATCTTTTAACCATTCAAGAGGTAAGTTGATATGCACAGTTTTCACAAAAGTAGCATATTCATCTTCTGCACTCCACTTTTTGATTTCGTCTTGAGTGATTGTATGTGTTATACCTTTTTCAAGCATATCCTTATAAAGTGTGTAATGTTTTTCCACTGCATTAACAAAAGCAAGTTGATTCTTTTCTAACTGCTGTTTCAAGGAATGAATATCGCTATTAATAAATTCATCTAATGATGCGAAAGATGTGTTATGATACTCAATAAGTTGATTTAATTCATCTAATAATTGCACATTTGTTTTGAGCGTAATTTTACTGTCTTCTCCATAAGACAATTCGGTCGTTGCAGCCGTTGTAGGGTTTGGAGAACTAACTAAATATTGGCCACCTAATAAAGCATTGATGAGGCTACTTTTACCAGCACTAAATGTACCGAAGACCCCTATCTTAACTACTTTATTATCTAATCGATTTAGTGTTTCTTGAATATCTTTTTTCGTTCTATCAAATAAAGGAACAGGTTCAATTAAGTTTAAAGCCTGTTTAATGTTAATTTTATTAGTAACCGATTTAGTGTTTGTATTTTCTTTAGCTTTTTTATTATTAATAGAAGTAGTATCTTTATTCTCTAGAATATAATTGGCTTCTGTACGACCAATGAGCTTATCTAATGAATCTTCCATATGAATATAATAATGACGATAATTCTCAGTAGTTAAAGATTCTTTTAAGTTTTGTAATTCAATATAATGTTCGTAAATTTGTAAATCGTCACTTGCTTCTTCCGATAAGTCAGCAGCTTGCGTATGATTAATTGCATTATCAAATAATGGGTTAGATTGCTTCTCAACAAAATTAGATATCGCTTTTAATACTTCATCGCTAAAGGTTAAAACATATGTATTACTAATACTCGTTTGATCTTGATATAAATTTGATACTAGAGTCGGATTTATTTCATAATGTTGATTTAATATGTCATTGTTGATATCTGTATTATTGATAAAACGAGTTAAGAAAGACATATCTTCTCGTAACGGTTGACGAATTTGTTGGTTCACTTTATCTTGTAATTTATTAATTACTATATTCAAACGACTTTCTTGTTCTTCTTGTTTCTTTTTCTTCTTATTTAAAAAGCCACCTACTTTGAAATCATCGCTCATACTCTCTAAATAATGACGAATATCTTCACGCATATCGTGTGTCATAATATAAGCATTCTCAAGTATATCTTTACGTTTTTGCTTTAAAAAGCTTAATAATTGGTCAGGGTTGTTAAGTAAACGTGCTTCTTCACTAACTGTTTGATTTTGCTTGAATTTAGCATAGTCTTGTTCAAATTCATCTTCGTTAATATTAAGTTGTTCTAAAATATCTTGAATCTCATTCTGAATATAACCCAATTGAGTTTCAGTAATGAAATTGACAGTTCTTTGAACGTAATCATCAATTAATTCTCTATGCTTATCCTTATCAACCAAGTAGTCTGATAATTCATTGATTTGGTTTTCAGGATGATCGAATTTAGATACGTAAAAAATCTTAGTTAATTGAATATCCCAATCTTTGATGGATTTATTTACTCTTTGTTTAAAAGTTTCAAAAGTGATTTCATCTTCATTATGCTTATCAATTTGATTAATAATGAAAATAACAGGAATACCTACATTATTCATGCGTTTCATAAATTGGAAATTAAGTGCTGATTGTACGTGATTATAATCTACTGTATAAAATAAGATATTACTTGTGTACATAAATTGTTCAGTTGTAGATTGATGCGTAGCTACGTTTGAGTCTACACCAGGTGTATCTTGTAAAGTGAATCCATTTTGAAATTTGGTAGAAGGAAAACTGATTTCGACTGATTCAACGTCTACATTTAAACGGTTCATTTGTTTAACTTCATCATAAGTTTTTAATTTAGTATATTGTTGATGTTCAAGATTGGCTATGATGCCCTCTTGATCAGCTACTGAAACAATTGCAGTGTTACTAGTTGTTGGTACAGGTGAACTTGGAAGGATATCTTGTTCAAGTAGTAAATTAATTAATGTAGATTTACCTGCAGAAAAGTGTCCCACAAATGAAGCGGTGTATTGATTTAAATAAACTTTTTTAATAACTTGGTTAATTGTATGTATCAAAGATGTATTATTAGATTTTTCTACTTCTTTTTTTAATTTATATAAAATATCTAATTGCTCGTTATTTGCCATGATTATACCCCTTTATTTCAATCCTCTCATTAATTCATAACGATATGAAAATACATCATCAATTATTTAAGTATGAATAAATATAATGACTTATGATGGAAACTTTTGTTTCTAATGTATATTACTTCATAAGTTATTGCCTTAAATGAAAGCAGAGTCTAAGACACAACTATCTTAGGCTCTTGTTTAGTATAAAAAATCAAAAATAGTACAAAGACTCATTGATTTCATTTATTAAATTTTATCACAATGGGAGTTTTAAACAAATATATAGCAATCATTACTTAAACCAAGCAGGTTTATCACCATCTGTATTCGGTTTGTTTACGCCAATATTTTGTTTTGAATATAATTCAGGATTTTTAGCAATACGTACAGCTAAATTAGCAATGCTACGTCTTGATACTTCAGTTCCTTTAAATTCAGTGTTTTTGTTAGTTATTTCATAATCAGTTTCATTTTTAAAAGTTAACCAAGCAGGACGGATTATAGTATAGTCAATATTTGAAGTTTCAATGATATCTGCTGCTTTACGATATTTTTTTAGTTTATCTCCAAATTGTTCTTTATTAAAAGCATTAAATTTAGGAGGTAGCTCATCATATATACCTGGTGCAGCAATAAAAATAAGACGTGTGACATCTTTTTTAGTCATTGCTTCAATGATGGCTTGAGCTTCGATGTCTAGAGACCCTGATAAACTTGCAAATACCACGTCAACATTGTCTAGAGCTTTTTCTAAGTCATTAACATTTTTGGCATCACCTTCATACACAGTTATTCGATTTGAAGCATAATCAGGTATACGATGTGCATTTCTTAAAAATAAATCTACATTAAAATTAGAATCCTCTAAGAAGATTTTAGTTGCCTCAATTGAGACTTTACCATTTGCGCCTATAATTAAAACTGTTTGCATAACATTCTCTCCTTACTAAGATGTAATTTAAAATTATAGTATCAATATAAAACACTCTTATTATCACTTTACATCAGTAATAATAAGAGTGCTAATGAATTGATTAATTTAATTAAATATTATCAAAGAAATTAAGAAAAATTTACAAATCTAATAAATATTATAATGAATAGTTAAATAATAAAGCGTATGAACTAATGTGGCTTTTTGCCCCAATATTGATAATAAGTACATTCAATATAACCATTAAATAATTTTCTTCTTTTTGTAGCTTTTCGATTTACTAAGTATTCAAATTCTTTATTACTAGTAAGTATATAAGTTGATAGAGCTGAATGCTGATTCATCAATTTTCCAATATAACGATACATTTCTTCGACTTCATCTCTATCGCCAATACGTTCACCATAAGGAGGATTTCCAACCAACGCTACTGGCTCATCAGTATCAATTGTAAGTGTATTCACATCTTTAACACTAAATTGAATAATATCTGCAAGTCCCACTTCTTCAGCGTTACGTTTAGCTATTTCTACCATTTCAGGATCGATATCTGAAGCGTAAACTTCAATTTGTTTATCGTAGTCAGCCTGTTTATCTGCTTCATCTCGCATATCATCGTATATGTTTGGAGGCATCAAATTCCATTCTTCTGATACGAAATCACGATTAAAGCCTGGAGCAATATTTTGAGCAATTAAGCATGCTTCAATTGCAATGGTCCCAGAACCACAGAATGGATCGATAAAGGGTGTATCGCCCTTCCAATTTGCTAGACGCACTAAACTAGCAGCCAATGTTTCTTTAATTGGGGCCTCACCTTGGGCAAGACGATATCCACGTCTATTCAAACCAGAACCTGATGTGTCAATAGTTAGTAATACGTTGTCTTTTAAAATTGACACTTCTACTGGATATTTAGCGCCACTTTCATTTAACCAACCTTTTTCATCATAAGCTTTTTTTAAACGTTCTACAATTGCTTTTTTTGTGATTGCCTGACAGTCAGGTACACTATATAGAGTTGATTTTACACTTCTACCTTGGACAGGAAATTGACCTTCTTTATCGATGATATCTTCCCAAGGTAATGCTTTTGTTTTTTCGAAAAGTTCATCAAATGTTTTGGCATTAAAACGACCGACTACGATTTTTACACGGTCAGCTGTACGTAACCACAAATTACATGTGACAATAGCTTTTGCATCACCTTCAAAGAATATTCGTCCATTTTCTACTTGTGTTTCATATCCCAGTTCTTGAATTTCTTTAGCGACAACGGATTCTAAACCCATTGGACAAACTGCTAGTAATTGGAACATTCACTTGTCTCCTTTTCAATAGCTTTATTTTTATGTTAACAGAGTTAATGATTTATGTATGTAAAAAAATAAAAGCTCTCCGATTAATGGGAGAGCTAAACTAGTCAATGATATTTCTGTAAGCCATGTTCTGTACCGTTGTACTCATCGCGTACACTAGTTGTACTGGTACGTCGGTGGTAACCATCTGTCTACATATCTTCATTTTCGAATGAAGACGTCTCGTTTATACGTTGAATTCCGCTAAACAAGTGCTCCTACCTAATTTGGATTGCTCACTCGAGGGGTTTACCGCGTTCCACCTTTTATATTTCTATAAAAGCTACGTCACTGTGGCACTTTCAAACTAATCTAACCATATCTTACGACTTAGGTTATTTCATTGCCGTCAAATTAATGCCTTGATTTATTGTTTCATCAAGCACGAACACTACAATCATCTCAGACTGTGTGAGCATGGACTTTCCTCTATATTGCTATAGCGATTACCCAAAATATCACTTTTGCGATTATATCACAATTTTTAATACTAAAACAGATATTTTCAATAACATACTGAAAATAATATGAAATTAAAATCAACATGTATCATGTCATACTAATTTAAATGAAA
This sequence comes from Staphylococcus taiwanensis, assembly GCA_020544305.1. NCBI lineage: Bacteria > Bacillati > Bacillota > Bacilli > Caryophanales > Staphylococcaceae > Staphylococcus > Staphylococcus taiwanensis. Next base: position 1,430,542 of record CP058667.1, on the reverse strand, counting down.
GGTTGTTGATGGTAATTATTTACCAAACACTGCTTTTTCTAAATTTGAAATTCTTTTAAGAATATCGACATTGCTATTTGTAGAACTAGCGTTGTTAGAAGAAAAAGACTTATTATCAGAAGGTCTTGATGTTGCTACTCTTAATCTAAGTTCTTCAACTTCTTTTTTTAATTTGTTGTTTTCTTCAGATAACTTTACTACTTCGTTGTTCATGTCAGCCATTTTTTGATAGTCAGTGATGATATCATCTAAAAAAGCATCTACTTCTTCACGACGATAACCACGAGCCATTGTTTTTTCAAAATCTTTTTCGTAGATATCTTTAGCTGAAAGCTTTAATGAAACATCTGCCATTTTTTTCCACCTCATTCGAAACTTTGATCTTGTTCCCACTGTAGGTCATTTATAAAATCAGTGAGTTCATCAAATGCCACAATATCACAAGTATAGTTTGTTTTATCCATAAAATCAACTAACATCCTCTTGAAGAATTTTGGGCTTCCCTCTTGTTCATCATCATATATTAGTAGTGACATATCGGAATGTTCTAACATGAACTGATCCGTTTGTTTAAATTGAAAAGCACCCTCATACTCCGAATGATGAACGCTTTCTATAAAATCAGCTTTTTGAACGATTTGATTATATTTAATTTGGTTATGCTCATTCCACTTAGAAATATGATTATAAAAAGGCGTGATGATACCTAATTTTAACTCAGGAAAGGTTGATTTTAAATCGATGACTACTTCCGCTGCCCATAATTCAATGCCGATTTGACCTTGTATAAGCACCCATTCTAATCCTTCATCTAAGTATTGTAGTAATTTATGCTTTATAAATTTTTTAAGATAAGTGACTTCTAGCATATCATCTTTAAAAATATTTAATTCAAAAGACTTGTATCCTGTAATATAAACCGTCTTCAAATTAGGTCACTCACCCTTACTTTAAATTTTGATAAATGTATTTTAAATCATAATTGACTGCTTTTAATTTCTCTGTAAACAATTTTCTACTCGTTTTATGAAAATGGCAATCAACAGATAGTTCTTTATAAGATTTAATTAATAAATCAAATTTCTTATCATTCATATATACTAATTCAATTATTTCTGATTTATTATCAATAATTGACTGTAGTTTTTTATCAATTTCTTGTGTATAAGGAACGACTACCTTATAAAAATCATAATCTTCATTAATTGTTTTAACCTTGTGAAAACATTCTTCAATAGTATTTAGCTCAAGTATTAATGATTCAATGACACGCTTCATAAAGTCGCCTCCTACTCCCAATTAATCTATCATATATTTAATATTATCGTCATGTAGTTTTATTTACTTAAATATTACAAATTAAGCGAAATATTGTTTTAACAGTTAAAGAACGTTAAAATAGAGAAGATTAATAATGAAAGACAAACAACTATATGGTAAATTACATAAATTCGTTTGATTCATTATTATCTATTATAGTTTGAAAAGTTTAGGCATTTAAATGATCAATAGTTTAAATGAAGTTGTTTCTATATGCTTAAATTAATTAGTACAATATTGATTTATCTATATTTACTAATGTTTTTATTCAAACTTGAGTGGTGAAGAAGATGAACTATCCCAATGGGAAACCTTTCAAGGGAAATACGACTAAGGTCGGAAGTAATACCCCAAAGCAATCTAGTAATATAGAATATGGTGGCCGTGGTATGACTCTTGAAAAAGATATTGAACTAACTAACGATTATTATTTAAACCATGGCAAAGCGGTTATTCACAAGAAACCTACACCTGTACAAATCGTAAACGTTCAATATCCTAAGCGAAGTAAAGCAGTCATCAATGAGGCTTACTTTCGTACTCCTTCAACTACGGATTATAATGGCGTATATAATGGCTATTATATTGATTTTGAAGCAAAGGAAACTAAAAATAAAACATCATTTCCTTTGAATAACATTCATGATCATCAAGTAAAACATATGAAAGATACGTTTCTTCAAAAAGGAATTGTCTTCTTAATCATAAGATTTAAAATACTTGATGAAGTATATCTATTGCCTTTTTCAAAATTTCAATTTTACTGGGATAGATATAAAAATGAAATAAAAAAATCAATAACGGTTGAAGAAATTAGAAAAAATAGTTACTATATTCCTTATCAGTATCAACCAAGATTAGATTACCTCAAAGCAGTTGATAAGTTGATATTAGATGAAAGTGAGGACCGCGTATGACGGAAAATAAAGGACCTTCTCAGTCTAAAAAAGATCAAAATGGGAAGTCCAAATCAAAAAAGAATAAGAGTGTAAAAAGAACGATTATCAAGATTATAGGCTTTTTAATTATTGCCTTTATCGTTTTAGTTCTACTCGGCATTTTATTATTTGCGTATTATGCTTGGAAAGCACCAGCATTTAACGAATCTAAATTGCAAGATCCAAAACCTGCTGAAATTTATGATAAAAACGGGGACTTGGTCAAAAAATTAGATAACGGCGCAAGAAGAGAACATGTTGAATTAAAAGATGTTCCAAAAAATATGAAATATGCCGTTTTAGCAACTGAAGATAACCGATTCTATGAACATGGTGCAATAGACTATAAACGTCTATTTGGAGCAGTTGGTAAAAACTTGACTGGCGGATTTGGTGCACAAGGTGCTTCTACTTTAACTCAACAAGTAGTTAAACGTGCATTCTTAACTGAACAAAAATCAATTGGCCGTAAAGCTCAAGAAGCTTACCTTTCATACCGTCTAGAACAAGAATACAGTAAAGATGAAATCTTCCAAATGTATTTGAATAAAATTTATTATTCTGATGGTGTTTACGGTGTTAAAGCTGCTGCTAAATACTACTTCAACAAAGATTTAAAAGATTTAAATTTAGCTGAAGAAGCATACTTAGCAGGTTTACCTCAGGTTCCTAACCTTTATAATATCTACGATAATCCTAAACAAGCTGAAAGTCGTAAAGATACGGTATTATATTTAATGCACTATCACCATAGAATTTCTGATAAAGAATACAAAGCAGCTAAGAAAATTAATCTAGAAGCTAACCTAGTTAAACGTTCAACTAAAGAACGTCAAATTGGTACAGATAATTCTGATTCAGAGTATGATTCTTATGTAAACTTCGTTAAGTCTGAATTAATGAACAACAAACACTTCAAGAATAAAAACATGAGCGATGTTTTACAAAGCGGAATCAAAATTTACACTAACATGGACAAAAATGTTCAGAAGACTTTACAAGATCGCATTGATAATGGTAATTACTACAAAAATGATGACCAACGAGTTGGTTCAACTATTCTTGATAGTAAAACAGGTGGCCTAGTTGCAATTTCTGGTGGCCGTAACTATAAAGATGTTGTTGATAACAATGCAGCAACAGATGCGCACTTAACTGGTTCATCATTAAAACCATTCTTAGCGTATGGTCCAGCTATTGAAAATATGCAATGGGCAACGAACCATGCACTTCAAGATGAATCAAGTTATTCAATCGATGGCGGTACTTTCCAAAACTATGACGGTAGTGGTCATGGTACAGTATCTGCATATGATGCATTAAGACAAAGTTTTAACATTCCGGCATTAAAAACTTGGCAACAAGTTAATTCAGATGCAGGTAAAAATGCAGTTAAAAACTTTGCCTCTAAAGTTGGATTGGATTACCAAAGTGATTTAGGTCCTTCTGATGTACTTGGTGGCGGTGCATCTGAGTTCTCACCTACTCAATTAGCTTCAGCGTTTGCTACAATTGCTAATGGTGGTACTTATAACAATGCACACTCAATTCAAAAAGTAGTCACAGCTGATGACGATACAATTGAATTTGATCACACAAGTCATAAAGCAATGAAAGATTATACTGCTTACATGTTAGCTGAAATGTTAACTGGTACATTCAAAGCATACGGTTCAGCTTATGGACATGGCGTATCAGGCGTTACAATGGGTGCTAAAACTGGTACAAGTACTTATGGTACTGAAGTTAACCAACAATATAACCTACCTGATAATGCTGCGAAAGACGTATGGATTAATGGTTTCACTCCTAAATATACAATGTCTATATGGATGGGCTTCAGTGAAATTAAAGAAGGTGGAACTAACTCATTCTTAGGTCACTCTGAACAAGAATATCCTCAATATTTATATGAAGATGTTATGTCAGATATTTCTTCAAGTAATGATGGTGACTTCAAAAAACCAGACTCTGTTAACGGTTCTAGTGCTGATGATTTATCAGTTAGTGGACATCCTGATAATAATACTACTAACCGAAAAGTATATGGTAGCAGTGGTTCAAGTGATAGTAGTTCAAGTAGCTCAAGTAATTCAAGCTCATCAAATAGCTCTGATAGCTCAAGCAATAGTAGTAATTCTAGTAATAGTACAACTACTAATAACTCAACTACTTCAAATGGTAATACTACTGGTTCAACAGCGACACAAGGCGCTAACTCAGTGGGTAGTAAATTATCAAGTCTATTCCATTTAAATAGTATCTTTAACTTTGATAAAGCATCATAAGTTAATAAGGAGCTTAGGCACATGCCTAAGCTCCCTTTTTATTGAGAAAAAGCTTTTTACACTCATATTTTGGACAAGATATATTCCTATAAATAGTTGAATGTAAAAAGCTTTTAATTATTTATTGCGACGATTTTTTCTAATTTGATAAGATGCATTCATTTTAATTAATTCTGTTTTTAAAGTTTTCATCTGACTATAACCCATAAAATGATATTTTCTTGCAATCATATAATTATATCGTTCTTCAAAATTCATTGGAACCACTGGATAATTTTCAAGATTATTAAAATTTATTATATCAATATCATTTATTTGCTTAAAAAATTGAATGATAAGATCAAAGTATTGGTCAATGAGCGGTTTAGCTTCAGGAGATTTTAATGCTCTATTTTTAGAAAAGTTATCAAGTTGTTCTTCAATAACCAAGAAATCTTGTTTAGTTATCATGTTATCAAGCTTCCTTTAATTGAGATTTCATACGCTTTTGCCCTTCTCTACAATCATCAAGCAACGGACATATATCACATTTTGGTTTTCTGGCTATACAATGATAGCGACCGAAAAAGATAAGTTGGTGATGACTTTTACTCCATCTTTTTTTAGGAATAATATCACACAATCTATCTTCCACTTGAGTAACATTATCTTTCCATCTATTAATACCCAATCTTTTTGAAACACGTTCAACATGAGTATCTACAGCTAAAGATGGCTCATCAAAGGCGACACTCATTACTACATTAGCTGTTTTGCGCCCTACGCCAGCTAAACTTTCTAATTCTTTATGAGTGCTTGGTATTTGTCCGTCAAATTTATCTAATAATGAGCAACATAACTTTTGTATATTTTTAGCTTTATTACGATACAAGCCAATGGAACGAATATCCTCTTGTAATTCTTCGATATCAACATTTAAATAGTCTTGGGGTGTTTTATATTTTTTGAAAAGTGAACGTGTAACTTTATTTACTAAATTATCTGTACATTGAGCAGATAACAATACAGCAATAGTAAGTTCAAAAGCATTATCGTGTTTTAACTCGCATTCGGCATCTGGAAACATATTTGCAATAACGTCTATCATTTCAAGTGCTTTTTTCTTACTTATCATCTAAAGTCTCTCCATTTAACCAATCAAATTTAGGGACGTGTTTAACAGTATGCGTCATTGTTGGTTTATTAAATTTTTCTCTAATTTTTTTAGATTCTTCAGTTGTAGTCACATTATTCTTTTTCCAATTTAATAATATACGATCAACGTATTTAAAACTTAATTTATCATGACTATACGCCTCGTCTAAGGCAGCTCTTATGAGTGAGAAATCATGTTGATCAACATCAATCCATTGGTTTAATGTTTCTATTTCATATGGTGATAAAGGTCGAGCAAATAGTTGTTCAATATATTGGAATAAATCTTTAAAGTTGAGTTGTGATTGCGTTTTTTTATTTTCAGATTGCTCTTGAGTTAGCATCATACTCAGTTTGTCATAAAAACTATCTAAATTCATATATTCAGTAAATTTACCTTCTTCATCCTTTTTAACTTGAAGTTCTAATAAATCTCTCTGGATTAAATTTTGAATAATGGAAGTAATCTCTCGAGGTTCCATCTCTGAACCTTTACTTAAGTAGTCTATGGATGGTTGTTTATTCGATGTTTCAGAGGCGTATATCAATTTAATTAAAATGACTAAATCTTTCTCGGACAGTCCTAAATCATTATAATGATCAAACAGTTCACGTCTTATAACGACCGGGCGTGTTTTAAGTTGAAATTTATCCAAGTGGTATACCTCCTTAATTAAAGTTTTAAAAAGCGTCCAGCCAAAAGAACCGACTGGACGACATTATATATATTTCTATTGCAGATATTATGGATATAAACGATTTAATAAACGTGGGAATGGTGCAGTTTCTCTTACGTGTTCAACGCCTGAAATCCATGCTACCGTTCTTTCTAATCCCAATCCAAATCCACTATGTGGAACGCTTCCATAACGACGTAAATCTAAATAGTAGCTATAGCTTTCTGTATCTAATTGATGTTCGTCAATACGTTGTTCTAATAATTCTAAATCATTAATACGCTCTGAACCACCAATAATTTCACCATAACCTTCAGGTGCAATTAAATCTGCACATAAAACGGTATCTTCATTTTCAGGATTTGGTTGCATATAAAATGGTTTGATTTTTGTTGGATAATTCGTGATAAATACAGGTAAATCGTAATGATTTGCAATTGCTGTTTCATGAGGTGCTCCAAAATCTTCACCCCACTCTATATCGTCAAATCCTTCTTCTTTTAAGAATTTGATTGCATCATCATAAGAGATTCTTGGGAATGGTGTTGCTACTTTTTCTAATTTACTAGTATCTCTATCAAGTGCTTTTAAATCTAATTTACAATTTTTAAGTACTGATTGAACAACATGAGCAACGTATTGTTCTTGAATTTCTAAACTTTCTGCATGATTTGTAAATGCCATTTCTGGTTCAATCATCCAGAATTCGATTAAATGGCGACGTGTTTTTGATTTTTCAGCTCTAAATGTAGGTCCAAATGAGAATACACGACCATGTGCCATAGCTGCTGCTTCCATATATAGTTGACCACTTTGAGATAAGAAAGCATCTTCGTCAAAGTACTTTGTATGGAATAGTTCACTTGTGCCTTCAGGCGCACTAGCAGTTAAAATTGGAGGATCAATTTTAGTGAAGCCATTGTCATTAAAGAATTCATAAGTTGCTCTAATAATTTCATTTCTAATTTTCATTACTGCATGTTGCTTTTTAGAACGTAACCATAAGTGACGGTGATCCATTAAAAATTCAGTACCGTGATTTTTGGGTGTAATTGGATAATCATGCGCTTCATGGATAACTTCAATTGATTTCACTTGCATTTCATATCCAAGATCTGAGCGATTATCCTCTGTGATAACACCAGTCACGTAAAGCGAAGATTCTTGAGTAATGTCTTTAGCAAGTTGGAATGTTTCTTCATCTACTTCAGATTTAACTACTACACCTTGCATGAATCCACTTCCATCACGTAATTGTAAGAAAGCGATTTTACCACTTGAACGTTTATTAGTTAACCAAGCTACTATTGTTACCTCTTGGTTAAGATGTTGTTTTGCTTGTTTAATCGTTGTTTTCATAACCAATCTCCTAATTGAAAATTCTTTTAATACAATACTTATTTATTTTAACAAATTAAATAGTTAAGTTCTAGCACATGAGCATCATATGCAAAGGATGTTATTGCTAATCAATTTACTTTTTATCTTGTTCGCGTTGAATATTATTGATGAGTTTACTAAATTGTTTAATGTCGCCTTTTTTCTGTGAGAAATTCTCTAAAGCTTGTGCAAAGAAATTTTTATAACTACTGTTAATTAAACGATCATCAAAAGAAACAATTAAGCCTTTATCATCTTCATTTCTAATTAAACGTCCAAGTCCCTGTCTGAAACGTGTTACAGCATCAGGTAAAACATAATCTTTAAATGTAGATTCAAATTCAGAATCCATTAACCAATGTTTCGTATTGTACTTATTCATGAATGGTAGTTTGGCAATCATAACACACTTAATTCCATTCGCTTGATAATCAAAGCCTTCAAAGAATGTAGACGTGCCAAGTAAAATTGCTTTATCAAAATTATTAAATTGTTGTACTATTTTATAGTTTTGATTTTGTTGTTGTGTTAAAACGACATAATCTTCAAATATTGGTAGCTCATTTAATAATTCTTGAACCATATGCATCATTCGATAACTTGTAAATAGGATTAAACACTTAGACTCAGTAATTGTCACATATTCTTGTATATAATCCACAATAGACGCAACATAATCTTCAATATTTTTAAAATTATAAGATGATACATCACTAGGAATGAAAACATTAGTATTTTTACGATTAGTTAATGAAGATTGAACTTGATACGTATTAAACTGAACATCTTCTTTAAACCAATTTTTAAAGGCATCAAATGAATGATTAAATGTTAGGGTACCAGAAATAAATGTTAAAGAATTAAATTTATCTAAAACTTGAGAAGTGAGGACGTCTCTGACTTCATAATCTTTAACAATAAGTCGAATGGTAGATTTTTGAGTTAAGTTTTTAATTGATAAGTATGCAGTATGATTGTCCTTTAAGCTTTGTTCAATCTGTCTATAACTATCATTGATGTAGAGTAACTGTTTACGAATAGATTTAATCGTTTTATGTGTCATGCCGTTAAATATTTCAAGTGTTTTATTAATTTTATCTACTATTAAATGCAAATCTTTAAGAATTTGAGATGTATCGAATTCAAATACATAATGATAACGGTGAATATCGTCGTCATGCACAACAGAATTTTGAATAATATCAAAAATATGGTTAAACAAATGCTCATTTAATTCATGAACTTCATTGAGATTTGTTTTTAAACCGAACACGTCAATTGGTGCTATATCTAGACGTTCTAGAATACGTTGTTGCTCTAAATGATCAATAACTTTAAGAAGTTTTTCATTTTCATTTTTACCTATCAAACCAAGCTGATATTTTAAATCTGAATAATTTAATTCATTTGTAACTTGGTTCAAGGCATAGTCTGGAAGACGGTGTGCTTCATCAATAATACAGTCATCAAATAGTTGGTATATAGAATTTTCTTGATCTGAATTAATAAGGTGTGCATGATTAGTAATACCGATTTGAATATTATGTGCGTTACGCTTGATATAATTGTAATAATGAATATCGTGTCTAACTGGCACATATGTTTCTACTTTTTGGTCAAAATACATTTTTTGACCACCTTTAAGATTTAAGTCTTGAATATCCCCAGTATTAGTCTCAGTGATCCAAATCAGTAGTTGCATTTTTAAGATATTTACTTCGTAATTGGTTGTTTCATCTTTTAATATTTGGCTTATTAAGCCTAACGAAATATAGTCATTTTTACTTTTTATTAAAGCAGCGTTAATTTTAAAATTTAACGCTTTATTTAAACTAGGTATATCCTTCTGAAGAAGTTGGTTTTGAAGTAATTTCGTATTTGTAGAAATCATTACATGACGACCTGTTTCTATGTTATATACTAAGGCTGCTAATAAGTACGCCAATGACTTTCCACTACCCAATGGTGCTTCAATCAGTGCTTTATCATTATGCATAAGTTGCTCTAATATAATTTCTGATAGATAAAGTTGCTGTGGACGATAAGTTAAATTTAATTCTTCAGTTACTGTTGAATAAAGATGTTTTAAAGAACCGTCAAAGCGAGTTTGTGGTGCTTTTAAATCAATTTGTTTCTTGTAAATAATTTGTTCAAATTGACCAAATTTAGCATCCAAGTCTACTTGTTTATGTTGTCTTACCATTTCAAATAAAATATTAAATAAATCATATTTTAGATTCTTACTTAAATAATACAATTGTTTAAGCGTATCGAGTGGTAGTTGCTCAAATTTATTAAAGGCCTTAATCATTAAATATGCAGTTGTTGTTGCATCTTCATCTGCTCTATGCGCATTTGTTAAAGGTATATTGTGGGACTCCGCTAATTCACTAAGTTGATAGCTTTTATCTGTAGGAAAAGCTATTTTAAATAATTCTAAAGTATCTAAGACCTTCTTAGGTTTAAAGTTTATATTACAATTCGCAAAAGCTTTCTGAATAAAATTCAAATCAAATTCAACGTTGTGAGCGACAAATATACAATCTTTAAGTTGATTGTATACATCATTTGCAATTTCATGAAAATAAGGTGCTTGTTCTAACATTGTCTCTTCGATAGATGTTAATGCTTGGATAAACGGCGGGATTTCCAAATCAGTACGAATCATCGAATGATACGTCCCTGATATTTTATTATCACGAACGAACGTAATTCCGATTTGAATAATTTCATCATGATCAAGTTGATTACCGGTCGTTTCTAAATCTACAACCGCAAAACTTGTATTTGCCATAATTACCTCTCCTTATCTCCATGTGTCATATTATATGTCTATATCTGCACTAATGAGACGACGAACTTCATTAGCATCATCTTTAACCATTAAAAAGCCATCTTTATCAATATCTACAGCTTCACCTACAAATTGTTGGCCATTTTCCGTGAATCGTAATTTACGATGCCATATATTCGATGCCTCAATATACTCTGATCTAATTGTTTCAAAAGACTGAGTTAAAAATTGGTTATATCGATAATTTATCGATGAAATAAGTGTTTTTAAAAATGCATAGCGCTCAATTTTAGTTGCACTATGTAATCTAATACTTGTGGCTCTATGTTTGATTTCTTCTGAAAAATCATCTTCTAAATGGTTGAGATTTATTCCTGTGCCACAAATAATTGCATCAATCGTATCATAATTCGCAACCATTTCAGTTAAGAAACCGCATACTTTTTTATCACCAATATAAATATCATTCGGCCACTTAATTTCAACTTTATCAATTGTAAATTCTTGAATTGCTTCTCTAATACCTAATGCAATAAATAAATTAAATTTAGGCATCATAGAAAATGGCACATTAGGTCTTAAAACTAATGACATCCACAAACCTTTACCTTTTGATGATGACCAGTTTCGATTAAAACGACCCCGCCCTAGTGTTTGTTCATCGCTTAGCACAATCATTGAGTCATTATTGCCAACGAGCTCTTGTTTAGCAATTGTTTGAGTAGAATCGACTGAATCATAAACTTTAACTTTAGAGGCTAATGGATTATCACTAAGTACATAAGACACAATACCACTATACCATCGATCAGGAAGTTGATTTAACTGGTGTCCCTTATGATTAATTGAATCAATTTGACAGCCATCTGCTTTCAGTTGATCAATCACTTTTTTTACTGCTGCTCTTGAGATATTTAATTGATCAGCAATGTATTGTCCTGAAATATATTCTAATTGATGATCATATAGCATGCGTATAACGTCTTGGCTATATTTTGACATTGTTGTTCACCCACTTTAAGATTTCTTGCTTTGTATTTTGTACCTTTTGTGTCACAACGGCACATTCGATTTCACGAAGCACTTCTTTCAACCAAGGCCCACTTTTTTTCTGAAAATAATCAATTAAATCGCTACCATTAACTACTATATCTTTACGCTGTTTTACTGGGAGTTGGCTTGTAACTTCTTGTATAGATTGAGGATTTAACACTAGTGGCGACCCAGTTTTGATGTGATTATCTTCAAGTATAAAACGAATAGAAAGAACATCTAAAATTTTTGCTTCTCCAAAGTCATATACAAACATCTTTAATGCCTCTTTAGTAGTTATTTTTGGTAGTTCAACAATTATTCTGTGATAAAGTTGAATATCTGTCTTTTCTTGATTACTCATCTTTAATGTAGTTAAAGATGATTGTGGTTGCTCTTTTGTGATAAGAATTGCTAACCAAAGTTCAAAACGAATCGAATCAGTAATTTCAGTCATTGACATATTCAATTCTTTGAAGAAAGGTACATAATTAAATAGATTTAACTGCAACATGTTATTATAGCTTTGATTCACATTCTTGCCAGTTATTAACTTTTTAAACTCAACGATAATGCGTTCAATTGATAAATGTTTAATGTCTGCAATTTGATTTTGCATTGCAAGAAAGGTTTCATTCTCTATAGTGAAATTTAATTGGGATTGAAAACGCAATCCTCTAATGATTCTTAAAGCATCTTCGCTGAAACGTTCTTGTGCAGTTCCAACTGTTCGAATGACGTGTTGCTCTAAGTCCATTTGTCCACCGAAATAATCATATACCTTAAAGTCTTTGTCCATTGCAATTGCGTTAATCGTAAAATCACGACGTTGTAAGTCTTCTTTTAAATTACGTACAAAGTAGACTTCACTTGGTCTACGATGATCAATATATTCAGCTTCAGCTCTAAATGTAGTTACTTCATAATTTTCTCCCAAATGTACAACATTAATTGTGCCATGTTCTTTACCGATTGGTATAGTTTTATCAAATAATGATTCAATTTCATCAGGTGTGGCACTCGTCGTAATGTCGATATCATGTATAGGTCTATTTAATAAATAATCTCTAACGGAGCCACCAACAAAATAAGCTTCGTAACCGTGTTCTTCAATTTTTTCTAAAATGGGTATTGCTTTTAAAAATAATTCAGTTCCCATATTATTCCTCTTCTTGATTTAACATTTTTCGATAATAGCATTCATATTGATCAGTGATTAATTCTGAAGCAAAACGTTCTTGAATATCTTCTAACATTGCAGTTTGAAACGTATGATATAACTTTTTATCGGTTAGTAGTTGAAGTGCATACCGACTCGCAGTTTCACTATCACCAATGTCAACAATGTAACCTGTTTGGTTATGTTTGATGACTTCTTTAATACCGCCAGCATTAGAGCCTATTGGTACGACACCAGTCTTCATAGCTTCAAGTAATGTGAGACCAAAGCTCTCTTTCTCACTAAGAAGAAGTACTAAATCAGCCATTTGATAAAATTCACTCACCTGATCTTGCTTACCTAAGAATAGTACATCTTCTTCGACTTTTAATTCTCGTGCTTTTTTACGCATATCAAGTAGTTCTGGTCCATCGCCTAATAACACAAGTTTACTTGGCAGTGCTTTATGGACTTTAGCAAAGGTTTCTAAAATAGTATCAATACGTTTTACTTTTCTAAAATTTGAAACATGAATTAAAACTTTTTCTTCCGGTTTAATTCCATAAACTTCTTTAAGTTTAGTATCATGACGTGTTGGAAATTCATTTTCCCGAACAAAATTATAAATTGGTATAATATCTTTATCAGTTTCAATAATAGACTTTGTTTGTTCAGCCAATGAACGACTGACACTTGTGACAATATCACTTTGTTCTATACCAAATTTGATTGCCCCTTTTAATGAATGATCATAACCGAGCACTGTAATATCAGTGCCGTGCAATGTAGTCATAATCTTAATATCTTTACCAGACATTTGACGTGCTAAAATACCACAGACCGCGTGTGGAACGGCGTAGTGCATATGAAGAATATCTAAATCATACTCTTTAATGACTTCTGATATTTTTGTACTTAAAGTAATATCATATGGAGGATATTGAAAGACGGCATATTGATTCACTTCAACCTGATGAAATATGATATTGGGTAGCGGTTTACGTATTCTAAACGGAATATTTGAAGTAATAAAATGTACTTCATGACCTCTTTCGGCCATTTTAATGCCGAGTTCCGTAGCTATAATACCTGATCCACCCATCGATGGATAACATGTTATACCGATTTTCATAAACACACCATCCTCCTTACTATAAATTATTTTCGTTCAAAACGATTTTTATCACGATGATTAAATTTTGCCATTGTTTCATCAAAACTTTCTGTCATATCTATATCTAATGAATTGGCTAAACAAAGTAGTACAAATAGATTGTCACCTAATTCAGCTTTAATTGAATTATCAGCTTCAGAGTCTTTTTTCTTTTTCTCACCATGAAAATGATTGATTTCTCTAGCAAGTTCGCCAACTTCTTCAGTTAAACGTGCTAGATTCGCTAATGGAGAGAAATAGCCCACTTTGAATTGACCAATGTATTCATCTACTTCATTTTGCATATCTTTCATTGATTTCATATTAAGACTCCTTTTTTAATGTTTCTTAATTAGTATATATCATATCGTTCAATCATGCATTTGATGAATTTCTTTCATGTGAAATTAAATTTATATTTAAAGAGGATATAAATCTTGTGAGAATGTGTATAGGTAGAAATAAAATAGTATTACATTAAAAAAGACAATTTCTATTAGATAAATAGAAATTGCCATTTTTATATAATATTTATGATTTTTTAATTCGTTTCATTCTCAAAGTATTAATTATCGCTTGCTCTTGCAATTAGAATAATTCTTACTAGTTCTGCTACAGCAGTTGCTGTTGCAGCTACATAAGTCATTGCTGCAGCTGATAACACTTTCTTAGCATGTTTATATTCTTTTTCATTTACTATATTTAAAGCTGTGATTTGTTTCATTGCTCTTGAACTCGCATCAAACTCAACAGGTAATGTTACGATTGAGAATAACACTGCAAGTGACATTAAACCAGCACCAATCCATAGTGCAGTTGACCCAAATGCACTACCTAATGCTGTAAGAATAATACCTAACATGATAATCATATAACTTAATGAACTACCTAGGTTAGCTAATGGCACTAATGCAGTTCTGAAACGTAAAAATGCATAACCTTGTTGATGTTGAATTGCATGTCCAACTTCGTGTGCAGCAATAGCTGTACCAGCTACTGAAGGTCTATCGAAGTTTGCAGGAGATAAACAAACCACTTTTTTGTTAGGATCATAATGGTCAGTTAAAAAGCCTTCACCTTTAACAACATCCACGTCGTAAATTCCGTTAGCATGAAGTATTTCTTCAGCTACCTCACGACCAGTTTTACCACTTGTTGATCTAACTTGCGAATACTTTTCATAATTTGATTTGACTTTGTGTTGTGCCCACATAGGAATGAGCATAATAATAACGATATATATTATATAAGACACGATTGACAATAATTCCACTCTCCTTTAATGATATTTTACTTACTCTTGCCTTTATAATCAAATAATTTAACCGTTAAAATTTTTTGAAGATAAAAATAAAGAATCAATGCGAATACGCTTAACCAAAAGGCAATATACCCTACTGTAACAATATGATTTGCTATAAAATGATAATATGGATATTTATCCAATATATAATCCACAAAATCATTATTAAATACCCAAATCATAGAAATAAATAATCCACTAATTGCTATTTTAAATCTTGGATAAAAATAAATGGCTTCTATTGCCATAATGCCATGACTCATTATCAAGAAAATATTCATAATAGTGATATCGTGTTCATAATGAATCATCATGATATTCATTACAACTGCCCATATTCCATATTTAATTAAGGTTACAAAAGCCAATGCTTCTATAATGGGATACTGCTTATTTAAAATTAGTCCTACAATCGCGAAGCATAAAAATAATGAGGCAATCGGACTATCAGGCACAAATGGTAAAAAATACCACTTTGTTTTAATAAGTTGATCACTATACCATATAAAGCCATATATGGTACCTAATATATTAAATAAAAGCAAAATTATGATACATGAGCGATGATAAAGTGTGAGCTCCCACATTTGTTTAAAGGTAGGCATAATGTTTTATTCCTTCACTTAAGAATTTAACGTGCTTGAAAAACATTCAAAATTTGTGATAATTGATAAAATTGTTCCCGATCTTTCATCTGAAGACTTAAATCAATATTTTGTTGCAATTGTTCGATGAGCGTATGTGCTTTATATGAATCAATTGATAAATGATAAATGTTACCAAGATATGCAGCATACTGTGATGAGTACATCAATTGTTGAATGATTAAGTCATTTAAACGTACGTCAACAGCCTCCTGACTATCAAAATGAATTAATATATCTATCGTTCCATCATAAGCAGTGATATATTTAAAAATTTCATTAGTATTCATAAGTATATGATTATTTTTAACCAATTTAATAGCAGAGGCGTTTGAACCTTTCAAACCAATTTCAAGCGTTTGATGATTACTGATTGTTTCGTTTACAAAATGAACTTGCTTTAATTTATTAGATGAAGATTTCAAATAATTTAAAATCCACACACTAATTCGTGATTTAAAATGATAATGAAACAAAGCGTATTCAATATAGCTTTGTTTCATATCTATAAGTGTTTGATTCAAATCACTCACCTACTTTAATAATCCATGCGATTTGCTTCTTCTTGCCAAGTGTCGTTACTTGGATCTATCTCTATTAATTCATTAAGAATTGATTTAGCTTGTTCTTTATATCCGATTTCAATTAGATAGAAATAATAGTCACTTAAGAAAGCACTTTGCGTTTTCATAGTTGGATAAGCTAATTCATAGAAATGTTGTGCTTCTTTATCACGCTCTTCTTGTCCAAATGCATATGCTAAGTGCCACATAAATACGGGGTCTAAATCTTCTTCGTCTACATATGATAGTAATGAAATAATTGCTTCAAAGTCTTCTTCATTACGGAATAAATCACTTAAAATAAGAAGCGGTTCATGGTAGGCATTATCTACTTCAAGCGCTTGTTTTAATAAGGATACACCTTCATTTGCATCACCATGTTCTATTTCTAAACTTCCAGTGGAAACCATTAATTCTTTATAAAATTGATTGAGTCGTAATCCTTCTTTACCTGTTTCTATTGCATCAGGATAGTTCTTTTCATTCTCGTATAGTGATTGCAAATATAAATAACCTTGAATGAAATCAGGGTCTTTTGATAACAAGCTAGTCATAATTTTAATAGCTTCTTGTGTAATATCATTTTTCTCATATGCGATTGCTTTTTTGAAAAAGTCTTCTGATGTCATTTCATCTTCATTAATTTCATCATAGAGGTTGATGGCATCACTGTAGTTACCACTTTGTAATGCACAATCAGCCATTCTAGCGAATAAATTAATGCCATTTACTTCATATTCACCAGTATCTAATACGACTTCATATTCACGAGTAGCACGTAAGTATTGTCCATCAAAGTATAACAACTCGGCTAAAGCAAAATGAATAATTGGATCATTTGGCTCTAATTCACGTGCTTCAGTAAGTTTATCAATCGCAACTTCTGTCATGTTGATTTGTTGATACAAATCAGCTTCTAGCATTAATTTTTCAGTTGATAGTTCAACTTGACTTAAATATTCTAATGCTTCATCAGTTTGATTTTCTGCCATAAGACCTTCAATAAAGTAGATTAATAGTTCACTTTCATCAGGATATTTATGATATAGGGTTCTGAACACTTCTAGTCCTTGAGGCGTTAAACCAAAGTTATATAAAGTTTCTCCTAATATAAATAAGGCATCATCATTATTAGAACCCAATGCTTCATTTACACGTGTATCTAAATTATCTAGTTTTTGAAGATTGATATCATCTATTAATTTATAGATATCTTCCATAGTGTATTATCCCTCATTTTCTAAAAGTTTTAATTTAGGCAAGAAACCAGGGAACGATACATTAACTGCATCAAATTGTCGAATTGTTAAAGGCTCACTACTTAAAAGTGACGCAATAGCAAGCATCATACCTATGCGATGATCTGTCAAACTATCAACTGTAGCTGCCATTTTAAATTCAGAAGGGCGAATAATTAGACCATCGGCAGTTGGTTGTAAATCAAAGCCTAATAAACCTAACATATCCGCAGTTGTATCAATTCGGTTTGTTTCTTTTACTTTCAGTTCTTCTGCATCTTTAATGATACTTGTACCAATAGCTTGCGTACATAATAATGCTATAATAGGTAGCTCGTCAATGGCTCTAGGAACAACGTCACCTTCGATATGAACAGGCTTTAAGTTAGGTGTATAACGTACGCGAATAGATGCAGTCGGTTCAGATGTTTGAGTAACATTTAGTAGCTCAATGTTACCTCCCATTTGTTCAACGATTTCTATAATACCTGAACGGGTCGGGTTTATGCCAACATTATGAATTGTAATATCACTTCCAGGTGTTATCAAGGCTGCAACAATAAAGAATGCAGCTGAAGATATATCTCCTGGTACGTTGAAATCATTCGCTTTAATATTTTGGATTGCATTTGATGAAGTCTTAATGACTTTTCCAGAAACCTCGATAGGAATATGATAATGTTCAAACATTGTCTCTGTGTGATTTCTACTAACATCAATTTCAGTTATTGTTGAAGTTTCTTTTGAAAATAGACTTGCAAACAAGATTGCACTTTTCACTTGTGCGCTGGCAACTTCCATTTGATAATCGATACCTTGTATTGAAGCGGGATTAATAATCAAAGGCGTGAAATTATGATCAATTCCTTCAATGTCTGCCCCCATTAATGATAAAGGCTTTAATACTCTATCCATAGGACGTTTACCTATTGAAGCATCACCTGATAATACACATTTAATGCCTAATCCACTAAGTAATCCTGCTAGTAAACGCGTAGTCGTCCCTGAATTACCCGTATATAAAGTTTGATGTGGTGTTTTAAAATTTTGATAACCAGGAGAATTAATCATAATTTTTTCATCTTCGATAGAAATTTCAACACCTAATAATTTAAAAATTTCTATCGTACGTTGGCAATCCTCACCTAATAGAGGTTTATAAATAATTGATTTACCTATAGCTAATGACGAGAGCATTATAGCTCTATGCGTCATCGATTTATCACCTGGAACTTCAATTTCTCCTTTTAATGGACCATGAATATCTATAATTTGTTCATTCGTCACGATTTTACACCTACTTTATTAAGCTCTTAAGTTCATTAAAAGCGTTTATTAAAATACTTTTTTCGACATGTTGAACAAGCGGTTTGCCTAAATCCTCAAGTAACACCATTTGAATGCCTTCTCCGTTATTCTTCTTGTCTGTCAGCATGTATTCATACATATCATTAAATTGCAATTGATGAATAATATCCAATGGATAATGAAGTTGCTTCGCATAATTAACGTAATGTTCTACATCGAATTGTGAATTAAACAACTTATTTGCAACAATAAATTGATAAATCATACCTATCATAATAGCGTGGCCATGTGGAATTTTATATTTATATTCGATAGCATGTCCAAACGTATGACCTAAATTTAAATATTTTCGCATATTAAGTTCTTTTTCATCTTTAACTATTATATCGAGCTTTGTTTTAATTCCTTTAAAGATAAATTGATCTATATCTTCTAATGATTGTAATTTTTCTTTTGTTGAAAAGTGTTTTTCAATATCTTCTACTGCTACTTGACCTGTCAGTAAGGCATGTTTATAAACTTCAGCGTAGCCACTCAAAACTTCATCATACGGTAATGTGTATAAGAAATCTAAATCATATATAACAGCTTTCGGTCTATGAAATGCGCCAATTAAGTTTTTACCATGACTAGAATTAATACCTACTTTACCACCTACACTTGAATCATGAGCGAGTATAGTAGTAGGTACTTGAATAAAATCCACACCTCTTAATAGTGTTGCAGCCAAAAATCCAGTGAAATCTCCAGTAGCACCACCACCAATTGCAACGAGGCACGTGTTACGTGTTAAATGATATGATAATAAATGCTCTAAAGTTTCTTGATACTGTACGAAAGTTTTCATTCTTTCGCCAGCTGGTACAGTTAACTTATACGTATTTGCAGTTTTTAATAAAGGTTCAAATTTATCTTTGAAATTGAAATAAACGTATTCATCAATGACTAAAAAAACTTTATCGTATTCTTGAATATAATCAAATAGTTCATCAAATGCTTGATGTTCAACAATAATTGGATAATTATTACTTTGGTATGTGGTTTGTAATTGCATATCAAAGCACCTCTTTTCTTACTTTAAATGAAAATCAAAATTCAATATTGAGTCTTCTGCGTTCTGCAATTTGTTCCTTAAGTTGATCAATATGATTTGATTGGAATTCTTCCAACAATGCTTTAGCAACTTCAAACGACACAACGTGTTCACACACAATACTTGCAGCTGGTACAGCACAACTGTCAGAACGTTCAATTGTCGCTTTGAAATCTTCTTTAGTATTTATATCTACTGAATTTAATGGTTTATATAATGTCGGTATAGGTTTCATAACACCATTCACTACAATTGGCATACCATTTGTCATACCACCTTCAAAGCCACCTAGATGATTTGAACCTCTATAGTATCCTCTTTCTGAATCGTATAAGATTTCATCTTGAATTTCACTGCCTGGCTTTTCAGCTGCTTTAAATCCTTCGCCGAAACTTACACCTTTAAAAGCATTAATACTAACTACACCTTGAGCAATTCGACCATCTAGTTTACGGTCATATTGAACATAACTACCAACTGCTACCGGCATATTTTCTACCATTACTTGTACGACGCCACCAATAGAGTCGCCTTCTTTTTTTGCTTCGTCAATTTTATCTCTCATTTTTTGTGCAATTGATTCATCAATTACACGAACATCATTTTTATCAATATTTTGCTTAAATATCTCTGGGTCATACAAGCTTTTATCTTTAACTCCACCAATTTCAACAACACGGCTATATATTTGTATATCTAATTGTTTTAGAAGAATTTTAGCAACTGCACCTACCGCTACACGAGCAGCAGTTTCTCTAGCTGATGAACGTTCTAGAACATTTCTTAAATCTCGATGATTGTATTTCATTCCGCCAACTAAATCAGCATGACCAGGACGTGGTTTTGTAATTGTACGTTTCATACTGTCTCTTTCTTCATCACTAATAGGTGCTATCCCCATAATATTTCTCCAATGTGTAAAATCATCGTTTTTTACTACAATAGTAATTGGGCTACCAAGTGTATAACCATTTCTCACAC
Organism: Staphylococcus taiwanensis; assembly: GCA_020544305.1. Classification (NCBI taxonomy): domain Bacteria; kingdom Bacillati; phylum Bacillota; class Bacilli; order Caryophanales; family Staphylococcaceae; genus Staphylococcus; species Staphylococcus taiwanensis. The sequence goes on along the minus strand of CP058667.1, from coordinate 1,409,537 downwards.
CAGATACGATTTCAACAGCATCCTTTTCAATTTGCATTCTTCGTCCTCTGCCATAACCGCCTTGTCTTTTGAACATTTCGGTATTAATATCTTCTGCTTTAATTTCTAAATTAGCAGGTACACCTTCAATAATTACAGTTAATTGAGGGCCATGTGATTCCCCAGATGTTAGATATCTCATGAGCATAAGCTCCTTTCCCTTTACTACGTTAAATTGTGATATGTGTATCATATCATATTCAACGTTGTAACTTAACTAGTTAAAAAGGTATTCAGACGTTTAATTGAATATTCAAACAAATGTTGGCCGTTCACTTCTTATTTTTAATAAAAAATAGAACGCTATCCAATAATACAAATTGTAGTTGTTAGCGTATATCTAACACAACCATTGTATTACGAAAAGCGTCCTGAAAATTATTTAATATTTATATGAAAAATTTATTCGTATAACCAAGTATCTCTTGTAGCTATATAATCGCTTAATTCGTCTTCTTTAAACCAAAGACCAATTTCTCTTTGTGCAGATTCAACTGAATCAGAACCGTGAATAACATTTCTTCCTACAGTTAAACCTAAATCACCTCTAATTGAACCAGGTGTAGCTTCAGAAGGATTAGTTTTACCGATGATATGTCGTGAAACATCTACTGCATCTTCACCTTCAACAACCATTGCAAATACTGGTGCAGAAGTAATGAATGAAATTAATTTACCATAGAATGGTTTATCTGTATGCTCTGCATAATGTTCTTCTGCTAATGATTGAGGTACTGTCATTAATTTAGCACCTACTAGTTTTAATCCTTTACGTTCAATTCTTGAAATAATTTCTCCAATTAAATTACGTTGTACAGCGTCTGGTTTAATCATTAAAAATGTTCTTTCCATAATTTAATATCCCCCTGTTTCATAAGTCCGACATTGTGAACTTAGATATGTATAAACATGTTATTTAATAGCTTAAAACCTGCTACTATTTAATAGTAACAGGTTGATAAAGCGCTTTCAATATTTTTTCATATTAAACATTTCGGGAACCCATTTTCTTAATTAATTTAATAAACAGATTCTGAGCATTAGGCTCTTCTAATTGATCTATAAGCGTTAATGCTTTATCCAAATACTTATCACTAATTGCTTTAGCTTCATTTATACTTTGAGAATTTTTGATATGTGCGATAAATGGTTCAAATTCTTTAGTACTAGAATGATGATTAAGTTTAGAAATTTGTTGTTTAAATGTACGATCTTTTCTCATTTCAAGTAAAACTGGAAGTGTAATGTGCCCATTCATCAAGTCACTACCAACAGGTTTACCTAGTTTCTTTTCAGTGCTAGTAAAATCCAATATATCATCAACAATTTGGAAACTCATACCAATGTAATGTCCAATCATTTTAAGTTTGCGCACAGTAGTATCATCAGCTTCAGACGTAATAGCACCAACTTCAGTACCTAATTGAATCAATAAAGCAGTTTTACGATTAATACGTCTTAAGTAATTTGTAATCGTTTGGTTACTGTTAAATTGATCTTGAAATTGGAATAACTCCCCTCGACATACATCTACTATTGAATTTGAAATGATATGATGAATTCGATTATCACGTATTTCGGATAAATGTTGTAACCCTAAAGCAAGTAAGAAATTCCCAGTTAAGATAGCAGTTGTAACGTCCCATTTTTTTACGATAGTTAAACGACCTCGACGTTTATCACTTTTATCAATGACATCATCATGAACAAGTGTAGCCATATGAATTAATTCTAAAGCTACGGCTACACGATAAGTATCTTCAGTATTTTTTTGTGGACCAAATTGACTACTGAGTATGACAAAAGCTGGTCTTACTCTTTTACCACCAGAAGAAAGTAAATGAAAGGTCGCCTCACGCATTACTGTATCACTACTTTGAATAGCTTGTTGTAGGCGTTTTTCTACATTTTTAATTTCATTATTCATGTTTAACTTTGCCACGTTAATCACCTTTTATTTAGTAGAACTTTTTTGTTTATAGCCTAGATGCATTGCAGCAACGCCACCTGTAAAGCTACGAATTTTGATTTTATTAAATCCAGCTTGTTCAAATAATCGTTTTAATTTTTCTTTATCAGGAAAATTAAACGTAGATTGTTGTAACCATTCATACTCTTCTTTAGATTTTGCAAATAATTTACCGAAAATAGGCATCACAAATTTAAAATATAATTTATAAACTTGTTTGAAGACTGGCATAGTAGGTTGACTTGTTTCTAAACATACTACCATGCCACCTGGTTTAAGCACACGATTCATTTCTTTAAGTGCTACAAGGTAATCTGGTACATTACGTAGTCCAAAACCAATTGTCACATAATCAAATGAATTATCTTCAAATGGTAAATTCATAGCATCTCCATGAACTAAATTAATATTATTCATATGTTTCGTTTTTTCTTTTCCAACTTCAAGCATATTCTCACTAAAGTCTAATCCCGTAACTTCACCGTGCGCACCCACAGTTTTACTTAAAGCAATCGTCCAATCAGCAGTACCGCAACAAACATCAAGTGCTTTACTTCCCACTTTAACATGCATATCTTTCATCACATGTTTGCGCCATACTTTATGTTGTTCAAAGCTAATGATGTTATTTAAACGATCATATTTTTTTGAAATATTTTGAAAGACTGTATGAACTTGTTCTTTCTTTGCATTATTATCAGCCATTATAATTACCTCTACTTTTTATATATAACTTTGTTTAATTTCTTGTAAAAATTGATAGCCATCATTCTCATTATAATTTTTTAAATAAGATGGATAATATGATTCCACATTACTAAAAAGTTGTTTGAAAATAGCTGCTTCTGAAATAGTTTGGCTACTGAAATGAGACAATGTAATATATGGGAATATTGTTTCAATTTCAATGACCATTTTATAAATATCATTTACTTCTGAAGCGTGATGATGTAATGAAGATTTTAATTCATTTGATTTAACTATAGCTTTACTCATTGCTAATTGAAAAGCAGGATCATTAATATTAGCTAGTAATGTATAAAAATGAGCACTCAATAAATCTCCAATCAATATTGACTTCTTTGATAATTTATTATGTGAAATTTCATCAAGATGTTTCATTGAAGTATCGATAGTGAGGCAAGCAAGTTTAGCATTCTCAGGAATATCATAACTATCTAATAAATCACTTAGGTGAGTGTTGATATCAATTGTTTCATAGTCATTAATTCCCTTAAGCCTTTGATTGATTTGTCTATTTAATATGCTTAATGTTCTTTCCATGTTTACACCTCACGTTATTATCACTATACATCTTAACATTATATGAATAAAAATAAAATATAGTGATTTCCGTGATGAGCATTTGAATTATTGTTTAATTAAAACGTATGCATGTTTGCTTTGATTATTCAAATCCTATATATAAATGAATAATGCATAAAATTATCATATGTATAATAAAAAAAGCCCTGTATAGGGCTTTTTAAGTAAATTATTTAACAGCATCTTTTAATGCTTTACCAGCTTTAAATGCTGGAACTTTACTTGCAGGAATTTCGATTTCTTTACCTGTTTGAGGGTTACGTCCTTTACGAGCAGCACGTTCACGTACCTCAAAGTTTCCGAAACCAATTAATTGAACTTTTTCACCTTTAGAAAGTGAGTTTTGAATTGATTCGAAAACAGCATCTACAGCTGAACCAGCTTCTTTTTTAGTTAAGTCAGCTTGTTCTGCAACTGCATTAATTAAGTCAGTTTTATTCATTACGAGTTCACCTCCAGATGAATGATAATGATATCTTTATATCATTATGCTATGACTTTAACACAATGATTAATGTTACCGCAATGATTTATACACTCAAAACACTGAAATATCAGTATTTTATACTTAAAATTGCGAAAATTTTTCGATAAAGTGTAAATTTATACTTTATTCAGCTTTTTTATCGCGCCCCATTAAATCTTTAACACTATCTTTAACAGGTTTATCTTCAAATAAAACTTTGTACAATGCATTTGTAATTGGCATATCTACATGTTGTTCTTTTGCTAAATGATAGACTGAATTAGTTGTATTAATTCCTTCGACAACCATATTCATTTCATTTAATGCTTCTTCAGTAGTTTGGCCTTTTCCTAATTTATAGCCTAAAGTGAAATTACGAGAATGAGTAGAAGTACAAGTAACAATTAAGTCACCAATACCCCCTAGACCTAGGAAAGTCATAGGATCTGCACCTAATTTTTCTCCTAATCTACTTATTTCAGCTAAGCCACGTGTCATTAGTGCAGCTTTAGCATTATCACCGTATCCCATTCCAGCTACGATACCACTAGCAACAGCTATTATGTTTTTTAAAGCACCGCCTAGTTCAACACCAACTAAATCGTTATTTGTATACACACGTAAATAATCATTCATAAATAAATCTTGAATAAGTGCGCTTACCTTTTCATCTTTAGACGATGCCGCAACTGTTGTAGGTTGTTTAATCACAACTTCTTCAGCATGACTTGGGCCTGATAAGACACCAATACCGCCATTATGTGCTTCAGAAATAGAATCCTCTATCATTTCAGATACACGTTTGAAAGTTTCGTTTTCAATACCTTTAGCTACATGAATGAAAGTCTTTTTAGAATTAATCATAGAGTCAATTTGACTTGTTACTTCACGCATAGCTTTAGTTGGCAATGCCATTAAATAAACATCAGTAAAATCAACAGCCTCTTGTAAATTACTCGTTGCTTTAATACTACTATCTAATTTTGCATCTTTTAAATAACGTTTATTTTGATGATGTTCATTTAATTCTTTGACGCTTTCTTCATTTTTGCCCCACATTAAAACGGTGTGACCATTTTCAGCTAAAACATTAGATAACGCGGTACCAAAGCTTCCCATACCAAATACAGTTATTTTAGTCATATTCTAATCTCCTTTTTAATTTCTTCTTCTTGGAATGATATGAATAGGCGTTCCTTCAAATCCAAATGCATGTCGAATTTGGTTTTCAAGATATCGTTTATAAGAAAAATGCATCAAGTCAACGTCATTTACGAAAACAACAAATGTAGGAGGTTCAATAGCAACTTGAGTTGTATAGAATACATTTAAACGACGACCCTTATCTGTAGGTGTTGGATTCATTGAAATGGCATCAGTTACTACTTCATTTAGAGTAGAACTTTGCACACGTTTTTTATGATTTTCACTAGCTTCATTAATATATGGGAATAATGTACGTAATCGAGTACCTTCCTTAGCTGAAACAAACGCAATTTGTGCGTAATCTAAAAATTGGAATTCATTTCTTACGTCATCTGCGAATTTTTTCATTGTATTACTGTCTTTATCGACAGTGTCCCATTTATTAACCACTATTACAATTGCTTTACCTTCTTCATGTGCGTAACCAGCTACGCGTTTATCTTGTTCAATAATGCCTTCTTCTGCATCAATAACAATTAATACAACATTTGAACGCTCAATAGCTTTAAGTGCACGTAAAACAGAATATTTCTCAGTTGATTCATATACTTTACCTTTTTTTCTCATACCAGCTGTGTCGATTAATACATAATCTTGACCGTCATAACTATATTCTGTGTCAATCGCATCTCTGGTTGTACCGGCAACATTGGACACAATAACGCGTTCTTCTCCTAAGATAGCGTTAACTAGACTAGATTTACCTACATTAGGACGGCCAATAATTGATAAGCGAATCGTATCGTCATCATATGGATCTTCTACATCTTCTTTAAAGTGTTTTACAACTTCATCTAACAAATCCCCTAAACCCAGTCCATGAGAACCAGAAATTGGGTATGGATCTCCAAATCCTAATGAATAGAAGTCATAAATATCTCCGCGCATTTCAGGATTATCGACTTTATTTACAGCTAGAACTACAGGTTTTTTTGATTTGTATAACATTTGAGCAACCATTTCATCACTTTGAGTTAAGCCTTCTCGTACATTAACCATAAATATAATGACATCTGCTTCGTCTATAGCAATTTCAGCTTGTGCTCTAATTTGTGTTTGAAAAGGTGCGTCTCCTATTTCAATTCCACCAGTATCAATAATGTTGAATTCATGTGTTAACCATTCGCCTGATGAATAAATTCTGTCACGTGTAACACCTGGCGTATCCTCAACAATAGAGACACGTTCACCTACTACTCTATTAAAAATTGTAGATTTTCCAACATTAGGCCTACCTACAATTGCTACAATAGGTTTCGTCATAAGCTAACTTCCTCTCTTTCTAAAATCTATATAATTTTATCATATGACCTAACGATTTAAAACAAAGTATATATTTATACGTAGATATTTAAATAAATTAAGCACATTTTATAATAATTCTTTGATTAACTGAAAACAAATTATGTATAATCAATTACCATCTATTTAATAAGTATAAATAAAATTTTTGAATAACAAAAATAAAAGGTTGAGACAATCTATGTCTCAACCTATAACTTTGAAGAATCAATGTTAATTAAAATTTTAAGTTTTTAAATTTATCTCCGAAAACATCACCAAGTGTAGGATTATCTTCATCATTATCATTACTTAAGTAAGATTGAGTTGTTGCATCATCGCTCTCAATTACATTTTCATTTGGTAATGTTGCTTTAATTGATAAAGAAATTCTTTCATTATCTTCATCAATGCCTAAAATTTTAACACTGACTTGTTGTCCTGGTTCAAGTTTTTCACTAGGTGTACCAATATGTTCATGTGCAATTTCAGAAATATGAACTAAGCCTTGAACACCAGGGGCAATTTCTACAAAAGCACCGAAGTTTGCTAGACGTACTACTTTACCTTCAATTACATCATTTTCATGGAATTGTCCTTTAATACTTTCAAATGGAGTTGGTAAAGTGTCTTTAATTGATAATGAGATACGTTCAGTATCTTTATCTACAGATTTAACTTTCACATCTACTTCTTGACCCACTGAAACTACATCTTCAGGAGAGTTAACGTGTTCATGTGAAAGCTCAGAAACGTGAACTAATCCATCAACGCCACCAATATCGATAAACGCACCGAAGTTAGTTAAACGAGCTACTTTACCTTTGATGACATCGCCTTCATTAAGAGATTCTAATAATGAAGCTTTTTTAACATCATTTTCAGCTTGTTCTACTGCTTTACGGCTTAAAATGACTCTATTATTTTCAGGATCTAATTCTTCGACTTTAATACGAATGGTTTGTCCATCAAATACAGAGAAATCTTCAATGAAATCTGTTGAAATTAGAGAAGCTGGTACGAAACCACGTTGACCAACGTCTACCACTAAGCCACCTTTAACTACTTCAGTAACTTTTGCTTCAATTACTTCTTCATTATCAAGCTTTTCTTGTAAATATTCATATGATTTTTCAGTTTCAAGTTGACGTTTAGATAAAATATAAGCACCAGAGTCATTTTCTTCATCAATTTCGATTTTAGTGACGTAAGCTTCTATTTCATCACCTTGTTTTACCACTTCATTAGGGTTCTCGATATGATGAGTTGACAATTGGCTAATTGGGATAATTCCATTAAATTTACCACCATTAATATGAACTACGACTTGTTTATCCTCAACTTGTTGAACTTCACCAGTGACTTTGTCACCTTCTTTAATATCATTAATCATTGATTCATTGAATTCTTCAGTCATCTTGTTTGCCTCCTTATACACTACATAACTATAACATCTTACAAACTGACATAATTGTCAAGAAATTCCCCTTTAGTTTCATAAGTTCTTAAAAAAATTATCAATTCTTAAAAATATTTAATATTAAACTAGCAGTATTTTAAATTAAAAATTTATAAATTTTGATGAACGTTGGGAAATCTTATAAGATTTTAAAAGTGATTGATTATTTACACTTACAATTATATAGAACAAAAAAAGCTATTTAAAATATTTCGCACTTTTAATCAATTGCAAAGCAAAATATAATAAATAGCTAAAATAGATATTATAAATTATTTACTAAATTTAAAATTTCATCTGTCACTTCTTCAATTGTTTTACTTGTCGTGTCAACAGTGATTGCATCATCAGCTTTTCTTAATGGTGAAATTTCACGATTCATATCATAATGATCTCTTTCTTCAATTTCATTTTTTAATTGAGATAAAGACGATGGAATGCCTTTACTCTCATTTTCTTTTTGACGTCTTTCAGCTCTTTCTTCCACAGAAGCTATCATATAAACTTTTAATTCAGCATCTGGTAATACAACAGTGCCGATATCTCTCCCGTCCATTACAATTCCCTTTTTAGCAGCTAAATCTTTTTGCTTTTCAACAGCAAAAGTACGAACAGGCTCTTTAGATGCGACATATGATACATTTTGAGTTACATCATTTTCACGTAAAAAATCTGTCACATCATGATTATCTAAAATAATGCGTTGCCCTTTATTCGTATCATAAGTTAATTCTAGAGAAGTATTATCAACGAGTTGTTTAAAATCTTCTGGACGATTTAGTTTTAAATATTTATAAGTAATCGCACGATACATTGCTCCAGTATCAACATAAATCATTGATAATTTACTAGCTACTTGTCTTGCAATCGTGCTTTTTCCTGCTGCGGCAGGACCGTCCAAAGCGATATTAATTGAGTCCATATTATTATTACCCTTCCTTGTTGTTTTATTTGTATTATTTTATCATAAATATGTAATTTAAAAATAGGAGGAATCTAATGAAGAAACTTTTGATCATACATACTGGTGGAACTATTAGTATGTCACAAAATCAATTAAGTCAGGTCGTTACGAATGAGGTTAATCCTATATCTTTACATAAAGATATCATAAGTCAATATGCTGTAGTTGATGAAATTCATCCATTTAACGTACCTTCCCCTCATATGACTATACAACATGTTTTGGAAATTAAAAATATTATTACTCAATCAATTAAAGATTATCATTATGATGGCTACGTTATAACACATGGAACAGATACTTTAGAAGAAACTGCATATTTATTAGATTTATTGTTAGATTTAGATTTACCAGTTGTTATTACAGGAGCGATGCGATCATCGAATGAGATAGGATCAGACGGACTATATAATTTTATTTCTGCTATAAGAGTAGCTTCATCAACTGAAGCACATGATAATGGCGTAATGGTCGTATTTAATGATGAAATACATACAGCTAAAAATGTTACAAAAACACATACTTCCAATATCAATACGTTTCAAAGTCCCAATCAAGGACCATTAGGAATCTTAACAAAGAATAATGTACAGTTTTATAATCATCCATATAAGCAAACTTCTTATAATTGGGTTAATAATGAGTTGAATGTTCCATTAATTAAAGCGTATATGGGGATTCAAAGTGACATATTTAATTTTTATGCGAATCAGAACGTGGATGGAATTGTGATAGAAGCTTTAGGACAAGGTAATTTACCGCCTAGTTGTTTGGAAGGAATAAATGCCTGCTTAAGCTTGAATATTCCTATTGTGCTCGTTTCACGCTCATTTAATGGTATTGTCAGTCCTGTCTATGCATATGAAGGTGGTGGCTATAATCTAGCAAATAAGGGTCTGATTTTTTCAAATGGTCTCAATGGGCCTAAAGCGCGATTAAAACTACTTGTAGGACTCAGTAATGAGTTAATTGGAGAAAGTTTGAAGGACTTTTTTGAAAAACAATATTGATGACGCTATTTCTTTAGAAAAATAGAGTTGTAAATTTGCATATTTATATATTAAATCTGCAGATAAAAAAAGAGGTTGGAAACTAAAGCATTTGAATATCCTAGGATACTCTATTAGTACCTCCCAGAAGTAAAATTTTCGATAAAGTTCCTAAAATAGGTGAATCAGTTTTACTCGTTTTGGGATACTACTTAAATCCTAAATGCCTTTTAATTCCTACCTCATTTATTTTTATTAACTTTCTAAAGGTGTTTGTTTTTTACTGAGAATGCTTTGTGTAATGATACCGCCATGGTATTTACCATTTTCAATAAAAATAGCGTTGTTATCATTACCGGCAGCTATTACTCCTGCTATATAGCAATTTTCAACATTAGTTTCAAAGGTTTCTTTATTATGAACAGGTGCAGTTCCAAATTCATTTGTATTAATTTCAATACCAATGGATTTAAGGAAATCATAATCAGGATGATAACCAATCATTGCGAAAACATGGTCGTTAGGAATTTCTATCATTTTGCCATTTTTTTCGTAAATGACACTGTTCTCAGTAATTTCAAGAACATTTGCATTAAATTCCATTTTAATTTTTTCATGATTTACGAGTGATTCGAAATTTGGTAATATCCATGGTTTAATGGCTGCAGAGTATCGGTCACCTCTGTATAAGACTGTGACATTTGCACCTGCTTTTTCTAATTCTAATGCTGCATCGACAGCTGAATTTTTACCGCCTATTACAGTAACATCTAGGTTGAAATAAGGATGTGCTTCTTTAAAGTAATGTTGTACTTTAGATAATTCTGCTCCTTTAACTTCTAATTCATTATGTTGTCCATAATAACCAGTTGCGACTGTTAAAAATTTACATTCATAGACATCCTTAGTTGTGGTAATTGTAAATTTGTTATCAATTTTTTTAACAGTAAGTACTTCTTCAAAAGCATGAACATTTAAGTTATGATGTTTCACTACTTCTCTATAATAAACCAAGGCTTGATTACGTCTGGGTTTACTTTCTTCTACAATAAATGGAATATCTCCAATACTCAACTTATCACTAGATGAAAAGAAGGTTTGATGTGTTGGATATTTATAGATTGCATCCACTACATTGCCTTTTTCAATTACTAGAGTTTCAATTCCTTTTTTCTTCTGCTCAATAGCAGCACTTAAACCGCATGGGCCTCCGCCGATAATAATACTTTCTATGCTTTTCATGTCATTGGCCTCCTTTAATCACCCATATATTATAGCAGTTCGTCCTTTAATTCTAAATAGAATAGCATTTTAATTTAAGATAATAATTAAATTAAGCATTGCTGTCTATAAATTAAAATAAGACTGAAACATAAATGTTTCAGTCTTAAATCTTACAACTAAATGATTATTTTGGAATTACTAATTTTTGACCATTAGTAATATTGTTGCTAGATAATCCATTAGCTTGTTTTAATTTATTAACGTTTTCTACAGTACCTTCACCATAATATTGAATAGCAATTCTATACAAGTTTTCATTTCCTGAAACTACATGTGTTTGTTGTCCAGAAGTTGAATTGTTTGATTGATTACTATTATTTTGTGAATTACCGTTTGTGCCTTGTGAATTAGAGTTGTCACTACTACTAGCACTATTTGAAGAGCTAGTAGAATTATTATCTGATGCATTTGAATTGTTTTTAGAAGAATCTGAAGTTGCATTATTATCAGATGAATTACTATTAGCGTCGCTTGAAGCACTATTAGATGAACTATTATCACTATTGGCTTTGTCGCTTGAATTATCTTTTGAAGATTTATCTTTATCACTATCGCTGCTAGATGCTTTGTCTTTATTGCTACTATCTGAAGCTTTATCTTTATCTTTGTTGCTATCTTTATTTGCAGTTTGTTCAGTCTTATCTTTGCTAGCCTGGTTATTATCTTTATGGTCATTATTTAAGTACATACCAATAAAGATTGCTAATGCAGCTAAAATTAATAATAAAGCAATTAAAGGAAGTAGAATTCCAGCTAAACCACGTTTCTTTTTACCATTATGAGCTTGGAAACCATCATTATCATCATTACGATTATGTCTATTATTATGGTCATTGTGATGATTGTCGTTATGATCGTTTGAATGGTTCTTTTTATGTTTAGAAGCAGCAACGCCAGCGGCACCAGCAGCACCAGCTACGCCAGCACCAACAGCGGCTTTCTTGCCTTTGCTTCCTTTTTTATGGTCACGGTTATCATCATGATGATTATCTTCATCTCGAAGTTTATTTGTATCATTATCATATTTATCATCATGATTTCTATCGCCATCATGATGATGTGAACGATTTTTGTTATGTTTAGAGGCAGCAACGCCAGCGGCACCGGCAGCACCAGCTACGCCAGCACCAGCAGCGGCTTTCTTACCTTTGCTTCCTTTTTTATGATCATCTCTAGAATGATTTTCTTCACTATTATAATCTTCATCATGTTTATGACGATGATTGTCATTGTAATCTTCATCATCATGATGCTTATCATCACGATATTTGTTATCACGATTTCTATCGTCATTACGTTTTTTATTATGTTTAGAAGCAGCAACGCCAGCGGCACCAGCAGCACCTGCTAAACCAGCGCCAGCTGCAGACTTTTTACCTTTATTTCCTGAATGATGTTCATCTCTTGAAGGATTATCATCATTATTATAATCTTTGTCACGATTATTATGATTTAAATCTTTATCATTGTAATTTTCATCATCGCGATAATCCTCTTGAGGACGATTGTTTCTACTATCATCTAATCTATTTTTTCTATTAACTTTTCCTCTTCTTCGAGCACCACTTGCACCAGCAACACCTGCTAATCCAGCACCTGCAGCTTCTTTCTTACCAATTGAATCGTTATCTTTTTCATTAACATATTCATTATCACGATTGTTATAATTTCTAGAATCATCATCATGGTCACGGTGACGTCGATCATCTTCATTTAAATCATTATTATCATACTCATCTTCATCATAATGATGATTCGCTCTATTATTGTTATTAGAACGCAACGCATCATATTCATTGTTGTCTTGAGATGAGGTTCTATTATTTGGATAATCATGATTATTATCTAAATGATCATCATTTTGATTATGTACTTTATCAAAAGATTTTTCATCATAGCGATCATCTAATGAGCCAACATCATTAGAATCTCTTTCTGGGTCATTAAATTTTCTGTTTTTATTTGTTGCTTGATTACGTCTTCTTTGACGTCTTTGTGCATTTCTAGGTGGGAATTGTTGATCTGATTGTTTTTCAACATTTTCTGTGTTTTCATCAGAATGGTCGGTTGTTTGTTCGAATTTATCATCAGAGTCAATTGACTGACGATTCTTTTCAAAGTCATCTCTAAAATTATTAGACACGCTCATCATCCTTTCTTAATCCAATATTTTTATATCACATACTATATACCCCAGAGAGCGTTGAATATGTATCATTTTTAATATTTCTTTTAAAACATGAACTATTTTAATTATATCCTCAAAATTTTAATTAAGTAAAGAAAAGTAACTATGCTTTAAATAAATTATTTAATTTTTCATTATAAGTTAATTTACGTTTTACTTTTTTTCTGTTTACTATTTTTAAAGGTTTTAAATCAGAGTCAATGTCGCAACACTGTGCTTGCTTTTCAGGAATTTCACCGAAAAATTCCAACAAATAACTTCTTCGACATTGATCTAAATGTGTGTAACCTAGAATTCGTTGATAACCTAATTTCTTTCGAATCATAGAAGTTTTAAATATGTTTTTAAGTTGTTGTACTGAGTATTTCTTATTTAGGATATCTAAGATATCTTGCTTTTGTGGCGGTAAAAACGCACCTAATTCATAAGCATCTATATCCTCTGTAATGATTGCATCATTAAATAAAAGTGTTTCGAGAATAAAACTATCATCAGGTTGATATAAACTAATTGCTTGACTAGGCTTTCCATCCCTTCCTGCACGTCCTATTTCTTGAAGGTAATTTGAGGGGCTAGTTGGTAAATGAAAATGAATTACGGTTCGAATATCTTTTTTATTCACTCCCATTCCAAAAGCGCTAGTTGCAACAATTACCGGTATGAAGTTATTGATAAATTGGTGTTGAACTGTATGTCGCTCTTGATAAGATAAATCACCATGGTATATACCTGTTAGATAACCATGTTGATAAATGATTTTAGCTAATTCTAAACATATTTTTTTAGATGAAACATAAATAATCGTAGGACCAGAATAATCTAAAAAATGAAGTAACCATTTTATTTTAGCGTCATCATCAGAAAAATTAATATGTGAAAAAGAAATGTTTTCACGGTTCATAGTTGTTTTAATTGATTCCAATTTTACTGAGAGTATGAATGACAAATCGCTTTCAAGATGTGGAGGTGCCGTAGCAGTTAAAGCTAAAATTGTTGCACGCTTAAAATGTTTTGTGACTTCTCCAATTAATGCATAATGGGGTCTAAAATCGTATCCCCATTCAGATAAGCAATGTGCTTCATCTAAAACAACTAAACCAAAATTAATATATCGAATCAGTTTGAAATTTTGTGGTTGCAAAATAAATTCTGGACTTAAAAATATAAAGCGACTACTAGATAATAACTTAATATTTTTTTGCTTTTCATTTTCATCCATGCCTGAATGAATACATGAAACGAACTTTTCACCTTGAGATTTTAACTGCATAACTTGATCATCCATCAAAGAAATTAACGGTGAAATAATTAAAGTAGGTTGCTGTTTAATATATGTTGGAAGTTGATAACACAGACTTTTACCACTTCCAGTAGGCAAAATTCCTAAAGTATGAGTATTATTTAAAACACTCTCAATAATCTCTTTTTGTCCAGGATTAAATGAAGTGTAACCAAACCATTTATTTAATTTTTCTTCAAGCAAATAAATCACCTCTCTCAACTCCAACGATGATTAATTTAATTTGGAAATAAGTCAATTCTTCAAATTGGTTCTTATAATTTTTTAAACGTTGCCCTCTTTGATTACAATAATATGTTACAAAATTACGTATTAGCGTTTCATCAATATAGTTTTGATAGTTTGAGTAATAACCTTTGATAAATAATTCTAGAACATGATCTTCAATTGTATTTATTTTTACATTCTGAATGACGGAAACTTCATCCATTGATAAGCCTTGCTCTAATTGATGAAACGTTGTAGCTGTTTTGTTTAATAATGATGGTAGTATCATTGTGTCTGATAATAATGGAAATTTTTCTTTTTGCTCAAGTGCAAACATCATCTCTACTAAATTATTAAGTTCAAAAATATATAAATCAGATACCGAAACGTTTTCTATCATGCTAATCTGTTGTCTCGTATACATTGGTTCTTCAAAACCTTGTAAGTAGTAATGTAAGAAACAACGTCCCTCACATTTATCAGAAATGATTTCAAATAAGTTTATAAGCTCTTTCTTTAAATCTTCAAGCCTATTGTTATTTATTATATTTAAATATAGCTTTTTAGCTTTTATATGTACATTACTATGTTGGGATACTGGTATAAAGTCTAAGTGACTATTTAAATAATGAGTGATAGTTTGAACGAGTAGCTGAATACAATTAAATGTATTTTGTAAACTATCATAAGTCACTCTTGGATGAACTTTTATTTGGATAGTTTGTCCCACATCGGGTTCTATATATCGCTCGAAAGACGGATATTTTAATTTAGGTAAACTATGATATAATGATAAAAGTTGTTGGGAACATGCATCAAAGAAAGTTTGATGTGATTTTTTTCCACTTAAAATATTATATATACTTTTATTGGTTTTATAATCAAAAGCATGACTTGATGCGTAATTGATAATTGAATGCATTGATGAATCCTCGCTTTATAGAACTAATAAAATACAAATAAAATTTATCGATGTCTTAGTTAACATTTGTTATACTAGTGTAGCATTTTTATCAAAGGAGGCGAAGAAATTGGCAAAGTATACAATCGTTGATATGGATACATGTATTGCTTGTGGCGCTTGCGGTGCTGCAGCACCAGACATTTATGATTATGACGACGAAGGTATTGCTTTCGTAATCCTTGATGATAATCAAGGTACTGCTGAAGTACCAGAAGAATTATATGAAGATATGGAAGATGCACTCGAAGGTTGTCCTACAGATTCAATTAAAATTGAAGAAGAACCATTTGACGGTGATGCATTAAAATTTGAATAAATTTAATCATAAAACTGGTTAGCACCTCTTACTGTAGACAAAATACTTCAGTAAGAGGTGCTAATTTATTTAAGTATATTTTTTAATCGTTTGTATAAAAGGATAAAGATAACTGAAATGATAATGCCTTTAATGATATTAAAAGGTATAATTCCAGAAAGAATGATTACTTTCAAGTTGTTAAATACATCACCTAAATTAAATATCATGCCATATAAAGGTAATAAAACAAAATAATTCAGTATGCTTAGTATAATCGTCATCACAATTGTACCAATAGCAAGACCTATGATAAGTTGGCGATTAGAACTTGAATGATTCGTACGACGTTTGGCTACATAATAAGCAGATAATAAAAAACTTATTCCTGCTAAGAAATTAGCTACAGGACCTACTGGGTCACTCATATTGAATAAAAAGTTCAGTATATTTTTAATAAGTGCAACAATTATTCCTGCTACTGGACCTAGTATAAATGTAGCTAATAATGTTGGCACATCACTGAAATCTAGTGTTAAGTATGGTGGTAAAAATGGTAGCGGAAATTTAATGAAAGTTAAGATAAACGCTACAGCACTTAACATACTAATTGTGATAAGACGTTTGTTTTGTTGCATATTAAATTTTCTCCTTCCATTCATCTTACTTAGAATAGGAGATTATTTTGCACAACAAAAAAACCTCCATCTTCTCCCATCCAGACTATACTGTCGGCTTCAGATTTACACTGAATCAGCCACTTCAAATTGAAGCGGGTCGCAGGCTTAATTTACTGCCGGTTGGGAATCACACCCTACCCCGAAGATGAATTTCTTTAATTTTTAATTTAATTTTAATATTACATTAAGCAACATATATATGCAATAGCGTTGCTCATTCACTAAAAAAACGCTCTAATGAATGAGTATTTCATCAATCATTAGAGCGCTATAAAATATTAGTAACTTTGATTAGGTTTAGGTAATTGAATAATGAACGTAGTCCCTTTATTGACTTCACTTTCGACTGAAATTAAGCCACCATGCTCTTCTATAATCATTTTACAAATAAATAAGCCTAAGCCAGTTCCTTGTTTACCTCTCGTTCTAGAGGCTTCGACCTTATAAAATCTATCGAAAACAAGTTCCAAATGTTCAGGTGCAATACCACTTCCTGTATCACTGATATAAAGTGTTTGATATTGTTCGTCTGAAGAAGTAGTGATAGTAATAGTATCCCCAGGTTTGGTATATCGTGTTGCATTATCAATCAAATTCGTTAGTACTTGATCGATACGATCGGCGTCATATTCCCATAGCTCATTATTTACATCTGGAGATAGTGACATATTCAACTCTAAATCTTGAGCTTGTTGGCGATACTTAACTTGCATTTTCTCTAGTAATGGTAAAATGGGTTGCACTTCTTTATTGACCGTCAAACCTTCAGCATCCATACGTGCAACATTTAACAACTCATTAACTAATCGATTTAATCTTTGAGTTTCATCGAGAACGATAGATAGGGATTCTTTAATTTCGTCAGGTTCAGTTACAATGCCGTCTACTATAGATTCGGTGTAACCTTGTAATAAAGAGATTGGTGTACGTAACTCATGCGATACATTTGCGATGAAGTCTTTTTTCATTTGATCTAAATTGTGTTCATTAGTCATATCTCTCATGATAACGACCACACCACTTCGCCCATCTTGTTGAATTCGTTCAATATAAGTCATGATGACAACATAATATTTAGCATTAAATTCATATTCTTGGAATTCTGTTCCTTTAGATATGAATGTAGCTTCAATTTGTTGTTCCAATTCATGGAAAGTATCTTTATCTATCGAAGTTATAATGTCATCAGCCATTTTGTTAGACAACATAATTTCACGATTATCATTTATGCCTAATACACCTTCCACCATAGAATTAATTAAGCTATCTCGAATATTTTTTTGAGTAGAAAGTGCTTCTACATTCTCTTGAATTTCATTACTCATATGATTAAAAGTATATGATAATTCTCCAATTTCATCTTTAGTTGTAACACTAGTTTGTTGAGAATAGTCTCCATTAGCGACATTAATGGCTTGAGTTCTTAAATGTCTCAATGGTTTTGTGATTCTATTAGATAAAAAGAATGCGAATACTGTAGATATTGCAATAAATATAATAGCTGTAATTAAAATGATAATCGTTATAGCATTATTAGTATCTTCAATAGATTTTAAATCTTGGTAAATAAAAACAGCACTATATTTAGATTTAGCATTATCTTGCGCTTGCATAGGATAGCCTAAAAGGATATAAGAATGTGAATTGCCATCATTACTAATCGTAATATTTTGAGTTGTGGATTTTCCTTTAGTAAACACTTGACTAAAGTTATGGTTATTATGAATTTCTTCTAGCATTTTATTTTTAGTTTTACTATTAGAATTATCAGGTTTAGTGTTTTTATTTGCCATAATAATAACCCCACCTGAGCCATCTATTAATTGTTGGCTATGTTGTATAGCTAATGCTTTATTGTCTGCATGTTCTACTAAATGGCTTATTCTTGAGGCATCTTCTCTTATGGCATTCTCAGTTTGTTGAGTATAGTAATATTGGATAAAGGTGATTAAAGCAGCACTCAATAAAATTAAAACTGTAGTTACTATAAACAGAATAGTTAACCACAGTTTTACAACAACACTATTTAGTCGGTTCGTCACTTGATTTTACCTCAAATTTATAACCAACGCCCCAAACAGTTTGAATCATGTGTGCAGCATCTGCAGAAACGCGATTTAATTTTTCTCTTAAACGTTTAACATGAGTGTCTACAGTTCTTAAATCACCATAAAATTCATAATGCCATACTTCTTTTAATAGTTGTTCACGATCAAATACTTTATTAGGTGTTTTTGCTAAATATATCAATAATTCATATTCTTTAGGTGTTAAATTAACTTGTTGGTTATCAGCTAAAACGCGATGTGCGTCATTATCAATAATTAAATGGTTAAATTCAATCACATCTCTTGCATGAGGTTCGCTTTGTTCTGGTTTTGAAGACTGAGTTCTACGTAATAAAGCCTTAACTCTTAAGACTACTTCTCTAGGCGAGAAAGGTTTAACTATATAATCATCGGCACCAGACTCGAAACCTTCTACCCTATTTGTCTCTTCTCCTTTAGCAGTTAACATAATAATTGGAGTATCTTTATGCTCACGTAACTTAGATGCTATTTCAATACCATCCATCTCTGGTAGCATTAAGTCTAAAAGTATGCACGCATAGTCATTTTCAAGCGCAAGCTCATAAGCTTCTTTACCATCACTTGCTTCTTGAATCGTAAACGATTCTCTTTCTAAATAGAGTTTGAGTAATCTTCGTATTCTATCTTCATCGTCTACAATTAATATTTCGTTTGTCATATTGTTTTTACCTCCTATACATGCTCATTACTTCACTTATTATAGCATATAGCGTACTTGAAAGCTTTAGATATTAACTATCTTTGTGAAAAAAATAGCAAGTGAAATTTTGTTAAATTAATTTCACCTGCTATTGAATTATAAGTGTATATTATTTTCCATTCTCAGCCATATGTCGTAAAACTTTTACTTCATGTGGAGTCAATACTCTACCTTCACCAGCATTCAAACCTTTTAAATCAAGATTTCCAAATTGAATGCGTGTAAGCTTGTCCACTTTATGACCAAAATGCTCAAACATACGTCTAACTTGTCTATTTCTACCTTCACTAATTGTTATTTCAACAAGAGTCGTATTTTTTTCTTTATCTTGTTTTTTAACCTTAACTTCAGCTGGTTGAGTGAAACCATCTTCTAATTGAATTCCTTTTTCTAATGATCTAACTTCTTCACGCATTAAGTAGCCTTTTAACTTAGCTATATATTTTTTTTGAATATGATATCTAGGATGCGTCATCAAATTAGTGAATTCACCATCATTTGTAAGTAATAATAAACCTGAAGTATCGTAGTCTAAACGTCCCACTGGGTAAATACGCGTTTCTAAATCATCAAAATAATCAGTCACAACTGTGCGCCCTCTATCATCTGATACACTCGTAATGACTTGAGTAGGTTTATAAAATAAAATATACATTTTATCTTCTTGTTCGATTTTAATGCCTTCAACTTCAACTGTATCGGAAGCTTTAACCTTCGTTCCTAATTCAGTTACAATATCGCCGTTGACTTTAACTTTACCTTCTGAAATTAGCGTTTCTGCTTTTCTTCGTGAAGTGTAACCACTATTAGCGATGCGCTTTTGAAGTCTTTCTAATTCTTTACTCATTTTGAGTCTCCTTTTTGATTTACTAAATTACTAAAGAAGTCTTCCATTTCTTCTTCATCTTCTTCAGTTGTAGGTAAATCTTCTAATTTTTCTATTCCAAATACATTTAAAAATAAATTTGTTGTTTGCAAAAGATGGCTACGAGAAGTTTCTACATCTTTCGCTTCGATTAATCCTCGTGCAATTAACGTTCTTACCGCACCATCAGAGTTTATACCTCTTATCATTTCAATATCACTACGAGTTAAAGGTTGATTATAGGCAATAATTGACAAAGTTTCCATTGCAGCTTGCGAAAGTTTCATATTTGATTTTTGTTCAATTAGTTGTTCTATATATGATGTAGCTTCTTTTTTAGAAGTTAAAATATATGTTGTTCCAAATTTCTGGATCATTAGACCAGGTGATTGATATGATGCAACTAATTCGTTCATTGTTTCCTTATTAACATCTAAAATTTCAATTAATTGCTTCTCATCAAGTCCTTCATCTCCTGCTGTATATAATAATGCTTCAAGAATTCCTATATTATCCAATATTAAAATTCACTCCCCTAATGATGTTGATATCATCGAAACTTTTTGCTTGTTCTATGTTTATGAGACCAGATTTTGACATTTCAAGTATCGCAAGGAAGTGTGTGACCACTTGTTCAATTGGTTCATGAAACGTAAACAAACTAAAGAAATTGAATGAAGCGCAGTGTTTTAATTGAGAAGACACTTTTTCTGTAGCTTGCTGAATTGTAAACGTTTCTTTAGTAATTTGGACTGACTTTGGAGTATTAAGTGCTACTCTGTTTTTTACTCTTTGATAAGCTACAATTAGTTCGGTCAAATCAATGGTTTGATTTTCATCCCAAGTGATATCTTTTTCAAGGTGAGATAAATCCGTTGGATGTTTGGTGAAATAATGCTCGCGCTCTTTCTTCATATCGTTAAGTAGTTCAGTATATTCTTTATAATTTTGATACTCGATTAATCGCCCTACCAATTCTTCTCTTGGATCTTCTTCTAATTCATTTTCTATATCATGCTGAGGCAATAGTAATTTACTTTTTATCATGAGCAATTCTGAAGCCATAACTAAGTATTCACTTGCTAAATTTATTTCTAGTTGCTTCATCGCATGAACATATTGCATATATTGCTCAGTTAAAGACTTCATGGGTATATCATAAATATCAATTTCATATTTTTGGATTAAATGGAGTAACAAATCTAATGGGCCATTGAAGGCGTCTAATTTCACTTCATACATATTTATCTTCCTCATACTAAATCTATATCGTGCATATTTTACTAAAATATTATAGCATGAATGACATAAACATTTAAATTAAGGATGAGATGAATTGGAAGAGGCTTTGTTAGATTTTTATTATCATTTTCATAAATATCAACACTACTTTCTTTGCCATGATATATTAGAAGAAGCTTGGAAGATGAATCCTAATTATTCAAAAAATGACGGCATTGTAAGTTTAATTTTATTTTCCACAGCAATGTATCACTATAGACGGCATAATTATAAAGGTGCTTTGAAAAGTTTTAAAAAATCATTGACTACTTTCCTTAATGCTAGAGATAAAGTATTACTAGGCCTTAATGAAGAAGCTTTTGTGAAACAGATAAAACAGCAAATTAAAAATGTATATCATAAAAAGAACTTTGTACCTATACAATTACCAATGACTGAAGAAATGTTTAATAAAATTTATTACATTTATCCAGATTATACATTCAATGAATTATCAATTTCAGATAGCTATATTGTTCATCACCATAAATTAAGAGATAGAAGCGATGTAATCAATGCCAGACAACAAGCTTTGATAAAAAAACATAAAAAGTAGTGGTAAGGATAAGTTGATAAACTAAATCCTTACCACTACTTTTATTTTTTATGCTCTAGGATGGAATTGATTATACATTTGTCTAATTTGAGTTTTAGAAACATGTGTATATAATTGCGTCGTCGAAATATCTGAATGACCTAACATTTCTTGTACTGCACGTAAATCAGCACCATTTTCAAGAAGATGTGTAGCAAAAGAATGTCTTAATGTGTGTGGCGTCAGTGTCTTCGTAATGTTTGCTTTTAATCCATATTGTTTAATCATTTTCCAAATACCTTGTCTTGTTAAGGCTTTACCGTGCATATTTAGAAAAAGAACATTTGTTATTGTTTTCTTTAATAGTTGCGGACGAACAGTATTGATATAGGTATCCAAGTATTCAATGACTGTATCTCCTAATGGAATAATTCTTTCTTTGTTCCCTTTACCAAATACCTTTACGAAACCCATAATAAGATTAATATCATCGATTTCAATTTGAATTAATTCTGAAACTCGCATACCTGTAGCATATAATAATTCAAGAATTGTACGATCTCGATAGCCATTATTTTTATTTAAATCAGGTGTTTCTAATAATTGAAGTACTTCATCTACTTCTAACACATCAGGTAATTTTTTTTCATATTTGGGTGTTTCAATTAACACAGTTGGGTCTTTAGCAGCATACTTTTCACGCAGTGCAAATTGATGAAAACTGCGAATCGTTGATATAAAACGTGCTACTGATTTTGATGAAGCACCCTCATCAATGAGATGGCCGAGACACTCTTGAATGGTTTGTCGATCTATAAAATCTATGTGCGCAATTTTTTGTTCATTCATATAGGTTTGATATTTTTTTAAATCACGTCTGTAAGCACCGATGGTATTTTCACTTAGACCTTTCTCAATTTGAATGAATTTTAAGTATTCTTCAATAATTGTATCCATTTCAACACCTCAATTTGTATGGATAATTTACAATATGTATTATTAATAAATAAGACCAAGACAATGTTTTAGTTGCCTTAGCCTTAATTGAGTCTAGTTAAAATAATTCTATTTTCCTTTAGCTTGGCATTCAGCACATACACCATGAAATGTAAGTCTGTGGTCAAGAATTTTGAAATTATATTCAGACTCAACTCGTTCTTCGACTTGTGGAAGTAAATCTTCGTGAATTTCATCAACTTTACCGCATTCCATACATACTAAATGATGATGGAAATGTTTGGCGCCCTCTTTTCTTAAATCAAAGCGTGCTACACCATCACCAAAGTTAATCTTATCGACAACTTTTAATTCTGCTAAAAGCTCTAGCGTTCTATATACGGTAGCTAAGCCTATTTCAGGAGCTTTGTCTTTAACTTTTAAGTAGACATCTTCAGCACTAAGATGATCTTTTTCATTTTCAATTAAAACACGAACGGTAGCTTCTCGTTGTGGTGTTAGTTTATATGAAGATTGTTGTAATTGTTGTTTTACTCTATTTAATCGTTCTTCCATGGGAGCGACACTCCTCTATTAATAATTATAATCATTTTAATTTGATATTATTTCATTTATTAAATTACCAATAATTTTAGAAAAACGCAAGTTAAAACCTAATCTAAATTAGAATGATTATAATTTAATAACACATATTGTAAACCAATAATTGTTTTAGCATCTTCGATTTCTTGACTATCGAGTAATGATTTTATTTCAGAAACCGGTACTTTATGTAATTCAACAAATTCATCTTCATCAAGATTTAATTGCCCTTCGCTAAGATTATTAGCAAAGTAAATTGTTAATTTTTCATTTGAAAATCCTGGAGAACCATACATATTTGTTATGAATTCTAATTCATTTGCAATATAACCTGTTTCTTCTTCTAACTCTCTTTTAGCTGCTTCTTCCCTTTCTTCATCTTTTTCAAGTTTACCTGCAGGAATTTCAAGAAGCGGTTTTTCCACTGGCTTACGAAACTGTTTGACGAGTAAAATCTCGTTATTTGGCGTAATTGCACACACTGCTACAGCACCATTGTGATAGACTAGTTCACGTTTTGAAGTATTACCGTCAGGTAATTCAACATCGTGTATTTCTAAGTCTATAATTTTGCCATTGTATATTACCGTTCTATCAAAAGTTTTTTCATCAAATTTCATTAAATTCACGTCCCTTTTAATTCTTTGTATAAATTGATAAGATGAATGCGTTACCTAAAGTGTATCGAAAGGAGATTGGACATGCAAAAGAATATTTTAAAGAGTGGCATCGAAATTTCAGAGTTAGGTTTAGGTTGTATGAGTTTAGGCACTAATTATAAAGAAGCTGAACCGATTATTGAAAGCGCGATTGAAAATGGAATTACTTATTTTGATACAGCTGATATATATGATAGAGGGGTAAATGAAGAGATTGTTGGTAAAGCGTTAAAAAAATATCAAAATAGAGATGACATTGTAATTGGTACGAAAGTGGGTAATCGCCCGACCGATGATGGTGGCACTACATGGGATCCTTCAAAAAATTATATTAAAGTGAGTGTCAAAGGTTCTTTAAAACGACTTGGTTTAGATCATCTAGATTTATATCAATTACATGGAGGTACTATTGATGATCCATTAGATGAAACAATTAGTGCGTTTAATGAATTAAAACAAGAAGGCATTATTAAAGCCTATGGTATTTCTTCAATTCGCCCTAATGTCATAGATTATTACTTAAAACATAGTGAAATTGAAACGATTATGTCACAATTTAATTTAATTGATAATCGTCCTGAAAGTTTATTAAATGATATCCATGCGCATAGTGTGAAAGTATTGGCTCGTGGACCAGTATTCAAAGGTTTATTAACTTCAAATAGCGTTGATGCTCTAGATCATAAGTTTAGTGATGGTATTTTTGATTATAACCATCATGATTTAGGTGAAACAGTTGCATCAGTTAAAGAAATTGAAAGTAATTTAAGTGCCCTTACATTTGAATATTTAAAATCTCACGATGCACTAGGTTCTATTATTGTTGGTGCTAGTTCTGTACAACAGTTGGAAGAAAATGTTAGTAATTATCATAAACATGTAAGCTTAGATCAGGTTAAAGCGGCACGTGAACGTGTTAAGAATATTGAATATACGCAGCATTTAAAATAAAGTTATCATAAAATAAATACGTGATCATAATGCAATATGATTGAAATTCTTTTTGGTTTAAAAATAAATGACTAGGATTGAGAAAGTATAACTGTATACTTCTTCAATTCTAGTCTAATTATATTTAAGGTCTCATTAAGTTTTGAAAATGAAATTAATTAATATAGTCTTTTATATTGTTGAAACTGATTTTTATCCAAACTCTCAATTGAAACATTCATTACTTCTCCCCTAATAACTACGTCATGAAATCGAGAATGAATAAATTCTTGTTCCGTTTTTTCAAGAGCATTAAAATATTCACTACCTAATAAATCAATGATTGTAAACAAAGTTAAAGGTTTAATAGTGTTAATATTTTCTACTGCCTGTTTTACATCCTTATTTACACAACAAAGCATTTTTATTCCCCCTTTAGTTGGTTAACTTTTATTTCTAAATAATGGTGTAAAATACTTTTCAATTGTTCTAGGTGCTAATTGATATAGTTTTAGCATGTTATGCATCCAATGTGGCTTATTTATTTCCGATTTTTGTTTAATCATCCCTTTAACAATTTCATTCGAAAATTGCTTAGGATTTATCATTATTGACTCGTATTTTTTAGCATAGTTTAAACTTGGATCTGCTTTTTCATGAAAAGGGGTTTGAATTGGGCCAGCGTTAACAGCCATAATATGATAATTAGGTTCCTCGATTCTTAGTGCATTTAATACTGCGTTCAAAGCCGCTTTAGATGCACCATAATGAGAAGCGTTTGCTTGTGTAACGAATGCAGCTTGACTAGAAATAGCAACAATCGACGCTTGGTTAGCAAGTAATGGTCTTAAAGATTGAAAAATTAAATTGAAACTAATGAGATTAACTTCATATGTTTCAATCATTTCTGAACTTGAATGTTGGCGAATTGATTTAAAATAACCTAACCCTGAACTATAAATTAAACCATGTATCGGGCATTCTATTAATTTAGCAATCTCAATAATTCTTTCTTTATCTAATAGATCGCATTGAATCATAGTGACTTTGTGCTTATAGTCACCGAAATCAATTGCATCATATTTAGCATTGTTTCGTGCGATGATTGTTACTAAAGCGCCCCTGGTCAGTAATTGCTTAACGATTTCTAGACCCAGACCACTGGTGCCACCTGTTACTATATAATGCTTACCAATCATAATATGTTCCCCTTTCAACTCGTTGTATTCATGTTAACTTATTCAGTGTTATTGTTAAAGCAATATAAGCGGTTTTTATAGGTTTAGCTAAGCTTATAAATTCGGACTAACTTTTTGTAAAAAAGAGTTCATGCAGAGGAACACCTGAGCTAAAGCTCATGTGTATAGTCGAACTAACTTTTTGTAAAAATGCGTTCATGCAGAGGAACACCTGAGCTAAAGCTCATGTGTATAGTGATGCTAAATTTTTATTTTAAAAATAAGCATCACTTATATGTTACTATGGTGGTATAAAATGATGTGCAAAGGTGATGATGTCGATGAAAATAGTATTTTATGGTGCAGGAAATATGGCTCAAGCCATTTTTAAGGGTATTATAGAGTCTAAAATGTTAAATCCAGACGATATTTATTTAACAAACAAATCAAATGAAGAAGCCTTAAAAAAATTTGCTGAGGAGCTTGGAGTTAAATATAGTTATGATGACGAGGCATTATTAAAAGATGCAGATTATGTATTTTTAGGAACAAAGCCTTATGATTTTGAAAAAGTAGCTGAAAGAATCCAACCTTATATTACTGATGATAATCGCTTTATTTCATTAATGGCAGGTTTGACAATTCATTATATTCATGAGCAACTAGGCGTTACTAATCCCATTGCTCGAATTATGCCAAACACAAATGCTCAAGTAGGACATTCTGTAACTGGTATTAGTTTTTCAGGTAACTTTGGCCCTAAATCCAAGGATGAGGTCATCGATTTAATAAATGCATTTGGATCGGTCATTGAGGTTAAAGAGGATCACTTACATCAAGTTACTGCCATAACAGGAAGCGGTCCAGCTTTCTTATACCATGTATTTGAGCAATATGTTAAAGCTGGTACAGAACTAGGTTTAGAAAAGAATCAAGTAGAAGAATCAATTAAAAATTTAATTATTGGAACAAGTAAAATGATAGAACGTTCTGATTTAAGTATGGAACAACTACGAAAGAATATTACTTCTAAAGGCGGTACAACTCAGGCTGGTCTAAATGCATTAGATCAACATGATATTGAAGGAATATTCAAAGATTGTTTAAATGCTGCGGTAAATCGTAGTGTAGAGCTATCTAAAAATGAAGATAACTAACAATTTATCAAAGCACCCACATGACAATTAATTTAGTGATGTGGGTGCTTTATTATCTAGTATTATATTTTAAAAGTTTGGAAATCTTTGACAAATTCAAAATTTGGTGTGCTCATTCTTGATTTTAAATTTTGATTTATTTCTTCTATATCATCTTGATTATAGCGATTGCTCAAATGCGTAATTAAACTTTTCTTAACATTCGCATGTCCAATGAGTAAAAACACATCTTCAATGTGACTATGGTGATAATTATTAGCTAACGTTTTATCTCCTTCTATATACGTTGCCTCATGTACCATCACATCAGAGTTTTGCGCAATAACATATTCATTTTTACATGGTTTAGTATCTCCAAATATAGAAACGATTGGTCCTGGTTTTGCAGGGCCTTTAAAGTCACTCGAATTAAAAATTTGACCTTCATGTTCAAAATTATCGTACATTTTAACTTCTTGATATTTTGGTCCAGGATCTAAACCAATTGCTTTCAATGCATCTACATTAATTGTTCCAGGAGTTGTTGGAGATTCAATGCGATACCCATATGAAGGTATTCCGTGGTTCAAGAGTTTGGCTGACACTGTAAAACCATCATGATGATATGTAAAGTTATTATCAATTTCAATATATGTGATTGGATAATTGAGATGAGATTCTGATAATTTTAAATTGGTTTCTATAAATTGTTGTAGTCCTGTGGGTCCAATTAAAGTTAACGGCTTGTCTTCCCCACCTTGAAATGATCGACTCGTTAATAAACCAGGTAAACCGAATATATGATCGCCGTGCATATGCGTAATAAAAATATGATCAACTTTACCGAGTTTAATGGAATGATGCAAAATTTGATGCTGGGTTCCTTCACCGACATCAAACAACCATATCGTATTTGAATAAGGTTCTAGGTTTAGCGCAATCGCTTGTGTATTTCTATCTTTGGTTGGTAACCCCGCGCTCGTACCGAAGAATGTTATTTCCATGCATATGCCTCCTTTTTCTTCAATATATTTTATCATATGTACTAATGATTGTTATAATGAGAAACAAAATAAATGAATTTAACTTGATATAAGGTATAATAAAGTTATTAAAATATTAAATTGTGCGTCGTTTAATTTTATCCTAGTTCTAAATTTTTTAGTGCGTTTAGGCAAATTGGTATGAAGCGGTGCAAATTTATCTTATAATAATGAAATCATAGCATTTTAAGAATTGAGGTTTTGAAGTTGAGTAAACAAACTAAACATATCCCTTGTTTAATTACTATTTTCGGTGCAACCGGAGATTTAAGTCATAGAAAATTATTCCCATCGCTGTTCCATCTGTTTCAACAGGATAATTTAGATGAACATATCGCAATTATTGGTATTGGACGACGAGACTACACAAATGAGGTCTTTCGTGAACAAGTAAAAGCATCTATTCAAACGCATGTTAAAGATACAGAGCAAATAGATGAGTTTATGGAACATGTTTACTACTTTAAACATGATGTTAGTGATGAACAAAGTTATTATTCATTATTGGATTTCTCTAATGAATTAGATTCGAAATATCAATTAAAAGGTAACCGTTTATTCTACCTAGCAATGGCGCCTCAATTCTTTGGTATTATTTCCGATTATCTAAAATCATCAGGCCTAACTGAAACGACTGGATTTAAACGTTTGGTAATTGAGAAACCTTTTGGTAGTGATTTAAAATCAGCAGAACAATTAAATAATCAATTACGTCAATCTTTTAAAGAAGAAGAAATCTATAGAATTGATCATTATTTGGGTAAAGATATGGTTCAAAATATCGAAGTATTACGTTTCTCTAATGCCATGTTTGAACCACTTTGGAACAATAAATATATTTCAAATATTCAAGTAACATCATCAGAAATTCTTGGCGTTGAGGATCGTGGTGGTTATTATGAATCAAGTGGTGCACTTAAGGATATGGTTCAAAACCATATGTTACAAATGGTTGCTTTACTCGCAATGGAAGCTCCTATTAGTTTAAATAGTGAAGATATTCGTGCTGAAAAGGTTAAAGTACTTAAATCATTAAGAAAACTTGAATCAGAAGAAGTTAGACAAAACTTTGTTCGTGGTCAGTATGGTGAAGGTTATATTAATGGTGAAAAAGTCAAAGCTTATCGTGATGAGGATCGAGTTGTTGAAGATTCTAATACACCTACATTTGTTTCTGGTAGATTGACAATTGATAATTTCCGTTGGGCTGGCGTACCATTTTACATCCGAACTGGTAAACGTATGAAATCTAAAACAATTCAAGTTGTGGTCGAATTTAAAGAAGTTCCAATGAATCTGTATTATCAAACGGATAAATTACTTGATTCAAATTTATTAGTCATTAATATTCAACCTAATGAAGGTATTTCGCTTCATTTGAATGCTAAGAAAAATATTCAAGGAATTGATACTGAACCTGTTCAACTATCCTACGCAATGAGCGCACAAGATAAAATGAATACAGTAGATGCATATGAAAATCTATTATTTGACTGTCTTAAAGGTGATGCAACCAACTTTACTCATTGGGAAGAATTAAAATCTACATGGAAATTTGTAGATATTATTCAAGACGAATGGAATATGAATGAGCCTGATTTCCCTAATTACGAATCTGGTACTAATGGTCCACTCGAAAGTGACTTATTACTTAGTCGAGATGGTAATCATTGGTGGGATGATATTCAATAATTTAATATAATTTCTAATTTACGAGGTAAGCCACATTATTATTGTGCCTTGCCTTTTTCAATTTATTTTGATGAAAATTTTGAAATATAGCACATGTTAAGATGTATAATTTGAAAAAATAAGGTAAAATATGAGTTAATGATTGTAAATTTATTGGAGTGAAAGTTTTGGACGTTATCAAGCAGATACAACAGGCAATCGTATTTATAGAAGACCGTTTATTAGAGCCTTTTAATTTGCAAGAGTTGAGTGATTACGTTGGTCTTTCTCCTTACCATCTCGATCAATCATTTAAAATGATTGTTGGACAATCGCCTGCAAGTTATGCACATGCAAGAAAAATGACTGTTGCAGCTAAAGAAATGATACAAAGTACATCGCGATTAGTTGATGTTGCGAAAAAGTATAATTATCAAAGTTCTAATGATTTTGCTAATGACTTTAGTGATTTTCATGGAATTTCACCTATTCAAGCATCTACTAAAAAAGATGAATTAAATTTGCAAGAGCGCCTATATATTAAATTGACTACTACAGAGCGAGCACCTTACCCATATAGATTAAATAGTACAGATGATATAGCACTAGTAGGTTATGTACGATATATTGAAGCAAAAGATTTATCTAATCCGTACAAAGTTCCTGATTTTTTAGAAGATTTATTTCTTGATGGTAAAATAAAAGATTTGAAAAGGTACAATGATATAAGCCCATATGAGTTATTTGTAATTTCTTGCCCGCTAGATGAGGGAATGGAACTATTTATTGGTGTTCCTAGTGATCGTTATCCCTCTCATTTGGAAAGTAGATTATTACCAGGTCGACATTATGCAAAGTTTAATCTTCAAGGTGAAATAGATTATGCTGTTAATGAAGCATGGTATTATATTGAATCAAGTTTACAACTTACTTTACCTTATGAAAAAGACAGCTTGTATGTCGAAATTTATCCTTTTGATATCTCATTTGAGGACCCATTCACTAAAATTCAATTATGGCTACCTATTGAACAAGAAAATTATGATTTAGATTAAAAGATTAAAAGTTAAAAAGAAGCGGGAATCTCTGATATTCGATCAGAAATTCCCGCTTAACTTATTTAAAGTTCTATGACAAATGCTTCGTATGGTTTTAAGTTATTGATATCAATGTTAGAACTGTAATTATGAAGTTTTACTGAATCAGTTGATAATTCAAAAGAAATGTTTAGTTGTGCAGGATTATCTGTTAAATTACCCGCAATAAGTACTTTTTTATCATTATATTGACGTATATATGCAAAAACTTTTTCATTGTCTGCATCGATTAAATCAAATGAACCATATGTGTATAAGTCATCTGATTTTTTTAATTGTATTAGTGATTTGTAGAAATTTAAAACTGAATGCTCATCATCAAGTTGATTAGCCACGTTTATAGTTTTATAGTTAGGATTTACTGGGAACCAAGGTTGTCCTTTCGTAAACCCACCGTTAATCGAATCATCCCACTGCATAGGTGTTCGTGAATTATCACGATTTTCCATTTTATATTTATCTAGTAGCGCATTAACATCGCCACCTTGTTCTTTCACGATTTGATATTCATTTTTAACAGCAACATCATTAAAAGTTTCAATACTTTCAAACGGGTAGTTTGTCATACCTATTTCTTGCCCTTGATAAATAAAAGGTGTACCTTGTTGTAAGAAATACACAATGGCATGACTAGTAGCTGATTCAAACCAGTACTCTTTGTCATTACCCCAAGTTGAGACACGACGTGGTTGGTCATGATTCTCTATGAACAGTGCATTCCAACCAATGCCTTCTAGTCTCTTTTGCCAACGATTTAAGACATCTTTGTAAGCTTTAACATCAAATTGAGAATCACCCGTACTCCATAAGCCTAAATGTTCAAATTGGAAGATCATATTGAATTTACCTTTATCAGTGCCAACCCATTCTTCTGCATTATCTGGATTAACGCCATTTGCTTCACCAACAGTCATAATATCGTATTGACTTAATGATTTATCCTTCATTTCTTGAAGCCAATCTTGTATACCTGGTTGATTCATATCGACCTCGAAAGCTGGTGCATATTTTTTCCCTTCAGGAACTGGTAAATCACCAGCTTCAAATGTTTTCTTAATATGTGTAATCGCATCAACTCGGAAACCATCGATGCCTTTTTCAAACCACCAATTCATCATATCGAATACGGCTTCACGTACTTCTGGATTGTCCCAATTTAAATCTGGTTGTTTTTTACTAAATAAATGGAAATAGTATTGATCAGTTGTTTCATCAAATTGCCAAGTTGATCCGTTAAATATACTTTCCCAGTTATTAGGTTCAGAACCATCAGATTTAGGATCTGCCCATATATACCAATCTCTTTTTGGATTATCTTTACTCGACTTAGATTCTATAAACCAAGGGTGTTCATCGGAAGTATGATTAACTACTAAGTCTAGAATTAATTTCATTCCTCTATCATGTACCCCTTTTAGTAGTTGATTAAAATCATGCATCGTTCCGAATTCGTCCATAATATCCTGATAATCACTAATATCGTAGCCATTATCATCATTGGGTGATTTATACATAGGACTTAACCAAATTACATCAATACCTAAGTCTTTCAAGTAATCTAATTTCTCGATAACTCCTGGCAAATCTCCAATGCCATCATTATTGCTATCATTGAAGCTTCTTGGATAAACTTGATATGCAACTGCTTCTTTCCACCAATTTTTATTCATTATAATTTACCCCTTTCAATTTGCTTAGTTGAATCTCTAATCACTATTTGCGTTTCAATTTCTTTTTTTGAAAATGAGATTGGTAAATGGTTTAATTTATCAATAATAATATTACCTGCTTCCTTTCCTAATCGTTCTGGATTAATACAAACGCTCGTTTGCGATGGTGCTGCATTTTCAGTGAGAAATGAAGTATTAAACGTTGCTGTCTGGATTTGGTTTGGTACATGTAATTGTTGCTCATAGAGCACTTTAAGTAATTGCATATTTACCATTGCATCAGAAGTTATAATCATTGTGGGTTTAAAATGATTATTGCCTATACAGAATTGTTTAATATATCGCGTTAAATCAGTATCGTTTTTAATTTCTAAGATTTGATATGCGATTTGATGTTTATCACAGAATTGTTTAAACCCATTAGTCCTATCTTCAGAAACAGCATAATTTCCATCTTCTTTTATAAAAAGCATTTTTCGATGTCCTAGGCTAAATAAATAGCGTGTCAAATTATAAGATGCGATCACATTATCATTATCCACTTGAATGATATTGTCATAATTAAGTGATTTACCAACAATAATATAAGGTACTTTCTGTTCATTTAATAACTGCTCTATTTTGTCTTGATATAATGAATATAATAATATGAAACCATCGACACTTTTTGACAATATCATGTTTTTAACTTCCATATAGAGGTCTTCAATATTATCTGACACTGTCATTCTGGTTGAGTAACTCCTTTGATTACATGCCTGATTGATTCCATTTAAGACATCGCCATTAAATGGATTTTGTCTTATTACCTGGGCTGAACTTTTCGCAATTAAACCAATCGTTAATGTTTTGTTTGTAATTAATGACCTTGCTGAATGATTTGGCGTATAGCCCAATTTAGTCATTGCTTTCTTTACCTTAGCTGATGTTGCTTTACTTATTTTCGGATTGTTTTGTATCACACGTGACACTGTTGAAGTTGAAACGTGTGCTTCTTTTGCTACATCTTTAATAGTAACCGTTTGATATCACCACACAGTAATCATTTATAGAGTTGAGTAAGCGGTTTCACCTCTTATGAGTCTATCGTAATCATTTATTTATAGTAAGTCAATGAATTTATGCAATCGATTGCATTAAAGTATAAAAAAAAGCGAACTTTAGTAGCTCGCTTCTTAGATTGTATATTATTTAACTTATTCTTCTACCCAATGTGTATGGAAGACGCCTTCTTTATCTTTACGTTCATACGTATGTGCACCGAAATAATCACGTTGAGCTTGGATTAAGTTTGCAGGTAAATCTTCAGAACGGTAACTATCGTAATAGTTTACGCTTGCTGAGAATCCTGGAGTTGGTACACCATTACGAACACCTGTTGCAACTACATCTCTTAATGCATCTTGATATTCAGTAACGATACCTTTGAAATATGGATCTAATAATAAGTTCTGTAATTCTGAGTTATTATCATAGGCATCTTTAATTTTTTGTAAGAATTGTGCGCGGATGATACAACCTTCACGCCAAATCATAGCTAAGTCGCCTAATTTTAAATTCCATTCGTTTTCTTCGCTTGCTTTGCGCATTTGGGCAAAACCTTGTGCATAAGAACAAATTTTACTCATATATAATGCTTTACGAATTTTTTCTAAGAATTCTTCTTTGTCACCATTAAACTCTGCTTTAGGACCATTTAATTCTTTAGAAGCATTTACACGTTCCTCTTTAATTGATGAAATGAAACGAGCAAACACTGATTCAGTAATAATTGTTAATGGAATACCTAATTCTAAAGCATTAATAGATGTCCATTTACCAGTGCCTTTTTGTCCTGCTGTATCTAAGATTTTTTCAACTAATGTTTCATTATCATCATCTAGTTTAGTAAAGATGTCACCTGTAATTTCAATTAAATAACTTTCTAACTCACCAGCATTCCATTCTTTGAATGTTTTAGAGATAGCTTCATGAGACATGCCTAATAAATCTTTCATCATAGCATAGCTCTCTGCGATAAGTTGCATATCTGCATATTCAATTCCATTATGAACCATTTTAACGTAATGACCAGCACCATTTGGTCCAATATATTCTACACATGATGCACCATCTTTTGCTTTTGCAGCAATTGCATCTAATATATCACTTACTTTGTTATAAGCTGCTTCTTGGCCGCCAGGCATTAATGAAGGACCAGTAAGTGCTCCTACTTCACCACCAGATACACCCATGCCGATAAAGTTAATACCACTTTCGGCCAATGCTTTATTACGACGAATTGTATCTTGATAATTTGTATTACCACCATCGATTAAAATGTCATCATCATCTAATAATGGAAGTAAACTATCAATTGTTGCATCCGTTGCAGGACCAGCTTTAACCATTAATAAAATTTTGCGTGGTTTTTCTAATGAATTAACAAATTCTTCTAAAGAATATGTTGGGTGGATTTGTTTACCTTTAGATTCATTAACCATTTCATCTGTTTTTTCACTTGAACGGTTGAATACAGATACGCTATAACCACGTGATTCAATATTCCAAGCAAGGTTTTTTCCCATTACGGCTAAACCTACTACACCTATTTGTTGAGTCATATTACTTACCTCTCTCATTCAATTTTTCAATAGTATTGTATCATAAAATTTGAAATTTCTTTACTAAACTAATCTGTTATTAGTTACTAATTCAATGATTTTAATTAATTGTTGTGCTAATAAATTTAGTGATTGAACAGATATACGCTCTGATGTGGTGTGGATATGTTCATAGCCTACGCCTAATATAACAGTTGGAATACCGAAAGTATTAATAATACTGCCATCTGATCCACCACCAGCAATAACAGTGTTGCCTGTTAAGTTTAATGCTTTCGCACTGTTAATCGCATATTGAGTCACTTTTGCGTCATCCTGAAGTTTGAAACCAGGATAGCTTTTTTCAATTTCTACTTTGGCTTGTCCACCTAATTCATTAGCAGTTGTTTCAAATACTTCTTTCATATGTGCAACCTGATTGTCTATACTTGTATTGTCATGTGAACGTGCTTCGGCTTCCAGTATAACTTCGTCAGCCACTATATTTGTTGCAGAACCGCCGTGAAATTTTCCGATATTTGCGGTAGTATTGCCATCTATTTGGCCCAATTTCATTTTACTTATTGCTTTTGCAGCAATATTAATTGCACTCACACCCTCACTAGGCGTACTTGCATGAGCAGTTTTACCATGTATTGTGGTTTTAATAACCATTTGTGTGGGTGCACCAACTACCGTTGTACCAACAGGTTTACTTGCGTCTACTGCATAACCGAATTCTGCATCAATCATATTTTGATCTAACTCTTTAGCACCTTTTAGGCCAGACTCCTCACCAACCGTAATAATGAATTGAATTTGACCATGTTCAATATTATTTTCATTTAAATATTGAATGGTCTCTATAATAGCAGCTAAGCCAGCCTTATCATCTGAACCTAAAACAGTAGTGCCATCAGAATATATATAACCATCCTCTTTTACCTGTGGTTTAACATCGATACCAGGTACCACGGTATCCATATGACTTGTAAAGTAAATTTTAGAAACATCTTGTTTATTGCTAGTAGCAGGTAATGTACAAATAAGATTGTTGGCACCCAACCACGCTTTATCTGAAGCGTTATCTTCAACTACGTCTAAACCTAATTTTTTAAATTTATCTTTTAAAATAGGTTGAATTATTTCTTCATGACCAGTTTCTGAATTAATTTGAACTAAATTTAAAAAAGTATCAAGTAAGCGTTGACTATTTATCATATGTTAAAACTCCCTTCTTGTATAAGTTCTATTTTAACTAACTTTCAGTATTATCAAAAATAAATTGATTGCCATTTGTATTGAAATCATATATGGTTAATTTATATATATTACTGATTAATATCAATATAATAACTGATTATGTTTATTTTAATAAGGAGCGTCATATATTGAATAATAAAGTATTAAGAATCATTATAATTGTAATGTTAGTCGCTATTGTCGCTGCGTTACTACTTACAAGCTTAGTGCCATTAATGCATTAATGAGTTTGATAAAATATAAAAAATAGGCTAAGACATGTGTCTTAGCCTATTTTTATATTCAAATTTCACTATGTAATCTTAGTGAGCCAAATTGTGATTTGATAGTTAAATATTCTTCTAATTCATTTAAAATTTGCATCATACTTGCTCTAGACTTTAAAGTTTCATGCGTTTTCGGTAAAGGTAATTCGTCTAGCGATAAGCGTATCTCATAGAGTGAGTGTAAGCGTAATACTGTATAATCGTTACTATTTACATTATCACCTATTTCAGCCATTAAGTGTGATACATCATTTATAAGTGGATCATCAGCTGTTATTTGATGTAACAATGGTTGAATTCTACGCAATAATTCTAGTTGTTCTTGTCGCATATCAAAATAATGATAGTATGAATTTTCATTACGTACAAAATGATTTTTAACATCTCTAAACGCAATAGATTTGGCTTTACGAATGTCGAGTTGAAGTTTATTAAAAGATATATTTAAATCTTTATCATAGTTGGTACAGGCATCACTGTATAGTTTAAATATATTTTTAAAGCCAGATTCGATTTCTTTTTTTAAATTAAGTAAAGATTTATCTAAACTTGGCATAATTAAATTCATTATAAAAGCAATTCCTAAACCTACAGAAAGTAATAGTAGTTCGTTGATGATAAGATGTAGATTGATTGCTTTTGCATTAAACACATGTAATAAGATAACGCAACTGGTTACAACGCCCTCTTGTACTTTTAACATTACTGTAATAGGTATAAATAATAATACGATTAGTCCAAGTACTAGGGCATTTTGACCTAATAAACTAAATACCAACGACCCAAACAATAATATTAAAATACACGATACAAAGCGAGAAACAATTGCTTGTACAGAATGTACTTTCGTATGTTTAATAGATAAAACAATAAGGATAGCACTTGATGCATAGTTATCAAGTCCCATCCATTTTGCTAAGATAACACCGAGTGTTATACCTACCGCAGTTTTAAGCGTTCTAAATCCAATCTTATACGGATTTAACTTTAACATTGGTAAGTACCTCTTATCTTTCTTCACAGTATTTATCGAATAAACCTTGTAACTGATTAATAACATCCATTACATCATGGCCTTCGATTTGATGACGTTCAATCATTTCAGTGATTTTACCATCTTTAATTAATGCAAATGATGGACTAGAAGGTGCATAGCCTTCAAAATAATCTCTTGCCTGTTGAGTAGCTTCTTTATCTTGTCCAGCAAATACAGTAACGAGTCTATCTGGTAATTTATCATAATGAAGTGCATGGGAAGCCGCTGGGCGAGCAATTCCTCCTGCACAACCACAAACTGAATTTACCATTACAAGAGAAGTTCCATTTTGTTGTAATACTTTATTAACTTCATCAGCAGTTGTTAATTGTTCATAACCTGCAGATTCGATTTCATTACGTGCTTGGTCTACTACACCATTCATATATAAATCAAAGTTTAAATCCATATGATTCACCTTTCACTCTATAATTTATTTAATGCTATTTTACTAATTTAAAGTTGATAGTTCAAATAGCTTGTCTGAACCCCACATTTATAATTAATAAATATTTGTATTTTCAATAGAGTATTGTTCAATACGTTTTTTCACTTGTGACATAAAGCGACCAGTTTGAACGCCATCTAAAATACGGTGATCAATTGAAATGCATAAATTAACCATACTTCGAATTGCAATCATATCATCAATTACGACTGGTTTTTTTACAATTGATTCAACTTGTAATATAGCTGCTTGCGGATGGTTAATGATTCCCATAGATGAAACTGAACCAAACGTGCCAGTATTATTAACTGTAAATGTGCCACCAGACATATCATCTTGAGTTAACTTGTTTTGACGTGCTTTATGAGCTAAGTCGTTAATCTCTCTGGCAATACCTTTAATTGATTTTTCATCCGCATGTTTAATAACCGGAACATAAAGTTTATCTTCATCTGCTACTGCAATTGAAATATTAATATCCTTATGAAGTACAATTTCATTACCGTTCCAACTACTATTTAATAGAGGGTTTGCTTTTAAGGCTTCAGCTACAGCTTTAACGAAGAATGCAAAGAACGTTAAATTATAACCTTCATTATCTTTGAATGATTTTTTATAATGATTTCTAGTTTTGACTAGATTTGTAGCATCAACTTCAACCATCATCCATCCATGTGGGATTTCTGTAACACTATTAACCATATTTTGAGCAATAGCCTTGCGCACACCTTTAACTGGTATAGATTGTTTAGATTGGTTCAACGCATTTGATGCATTCATTTCTATTCCTGATTGTAGTGGTTCAACATGTTGTTGATTGTTTGAAGTAGAAGTATGCTTACTTGATTGAATATATGTCTCAATATCTTTTTTTGTCACTCTACCTTCAAAGCCACTACCTGGCACTACTGACAAATCTACGTTATTCTCAGAGGCTATTTTAAATACTACCGGAGAAAATCTGCCATTATTCGGTTGAGACGATTGTATTGAATGGTCGTCATCATTATTTTTGACATCATTAATATTATCATTTTCATAAGATAAAGTGTCTTCGCCATTTAAATTAACATCATGCTTAACGTCGCTATTATTTGTATTGGTACCATTAGACGCATTGGATGCATTCTCATTCGCCGTTTCAATTTTGCATATAACATAATCCACTTGAACCGTTTCGCCCTCACTGACACTAATCTCAGTAATTATACCTGATACGGTAGAAGGCACTTCTGCCGTTACCTTATCTGTTACAACTTCACATAATGGCTCATATTCATCAACATGGTCGCCGACAGATACTAGCCATTGTTCGATTGTTCCCTCGTGGACACTTTCGCCTAGTTTAGGCATTTTTACATCCATTATTTAACCTCCTTAAAATTGAGCAAGTTCTCGCATCTTATCTAAAATTTTATCTGGATTCATCATCAACTCATTTTCAAGATTAGGAGAAAATGGCATTGAAGGCACATCTGCACCTGCTAATCTCATAATAGGAGCATCAAGGTCGAATAAACAATGTTCAGCTATTATAGCTGATACTTCTGACATAACGCTGCCTTCAAGATTATCTTCAGTTACTAATAAAATCTTGCCATTCTGCTTAGCACGATTAATGATGGTTTGCTTATCTAATGGATAGACTGTACGTAAATCCACGACTTCAACACTAATACCATCTGATGCTAAAATGTCAGCAGCTTGAAGACAATAGTTGACACATAAGCCATAGGTAAAGACAGTAATATCAGAACCTTCACGTTTGATATCCGCTTTTCCAAGTGGAACAGTGTAATAATCTTCTGGAACGTCTTCTTTTAAGAAACGATAAGCTTTTTTATGTTCGAAGAAAAGCACTGGATCATTAGATTCTATTGATGATAATAATAAACCTTTAGCGTCATATGGAGAAGATGGAATAACAATTGTTAAGCCAGGCGTAGAAGCAAAAATGCTTTCAATACTTTGAGAATGGTATAAACCACCATGTACGCCTCCACCAAACGGTGCTCTAATTGTAATTGGGCATTGCCAATCATTGTTAGAACGATAACGCATTTTAGCGGCTTCACTAATAATTTGGTTCACTGCAGGTAATATAAAATCGGCAAATTGAATTTCCGCAATAGGTCTTTTCCCCATCATCGCAGCACCGATAGCAGTCCCTACTATATTAGATTCTGCTAATGGTGTGTCAATTACTCTTTCAACACCATATTTTTCTTGTAAACCACGAGTAGCACCAAAAACGCCACCTTTACGACCTACATCTTCACCCAAAATGAAGGTATTTTTATCCGATTCCATGGCTAAGTCTTGTGCTTGTTGTATAGCTTCAATATAGCTCATTTTAGTCATTTCCAATACCTCCTTCTGGATCGTATACAAATTTATATGCTTCATCAACTGAAGGATAAGGTGCCTGTTCTGCATCTTTTGTAGCTTGATTAATGATTTCTTTATGTTCTTCTTCAAGTTCATCTAACCAAGATTGATCGATAATGTTTAGGTCCAACAAGTAATCCTTAAACTTGAGATTACAATCAAACGTTTTTAATGATTCACGTTCTTCTTTAGAGCGATATGTATCATCATCATCTGAAGAATGAGGTGTCATTCGACTGGTTACGGCTTCGATTAATGTTGCACCTTCTCCATTAAGTGCTCTCTCTCTAGCATCTTTCATAGCTTTATACATAGCTATTGGATCATTACCATCTACGGTTTCACCATGAATACCATATCCTAAAGCTCTATCAGATAATTTTTCAGCAGCATATTGCAAAGAATCTGGAACAGAAATGGCATATTTATTATTAAT
The DNA here is from genome assembly GCA_020544305.1 of Staphylococcus taiwanensis. Lineage (NCBI taxonomy): Bacteria > Bacillati > Bacillota > Bacilli > Caryophanales > Staphylococcaceae > Staphylococcus > Staphylococcus taiwanensis. The sequence continues at coordinate 1,368,107 of CP058667.1, read as the reverse complement.
TATGACACATACAAATGGTAATTTATGAACCCCTGCGAAGTTTAAACCTTCATGAAAATCTCCTTGGTTTGAACTGCCTTCACCTACCGTAGCTGTAGCAATATTTGATTTTTTATCCATTTTCAAAGCTAAGGCAGCACCTACTGAATGAGGGATTTGTGTTGCTACTGGAGAACTTTGAGACAAAATGCCTTTTTCACGATGACTAAAATGTGAAGGCATTTGTTTACCACCAGAATTTATATCGTCTTTTTTGCCAAAAGAAGCTAACATTGTGTCATAAGGTGATATGCCCATGTATGTAACAAATGCTAAATCTCTATAATATGGTGATGATATGTCTCCTTCTTGCATTGCATAAGCCATACCGATTTGTGTAGCTTCTTGTCCTTGACCACTTACAACAAACGGAATTTTTCCTGCACGATTTAATAACCATAAACGTTCATCAACTTTTCTTCCTAAATCCATCCACTTATATATTTGTTTTAGGTCTTCTTCAGTAAGGCCGACTGATTTATAATCAATCATTATTGTGTTTCCTCCTTATTAAACGTGTATTGCTCTGTTTTCGATTTTAAGTCCCAACTCCATTAATACTTCAGATATAGATGGATGAGCATGTGTAGTAAGACCCAATTCTAATGCTGAGCCATTCATAAATTGTAATAAAGCAGCTTCATTAATTAATTCAGTGACATGTGGTCCTACCATATTTATACCAATGATTTCACTGTTACTTTGATTAATAACTACTTCACAAAATCCTTTATTATTTGAAGATTCTTCAATAACTGCTTTACCTATTGCATTAAAAGGCACTTTAAATGTGCGCGCATTAATCCCTTGTGCTTTTGCATTTTCTTCATTTAAGCCTATAGAAGCTATTTCTGGATATGTGTATACGCATTTTGGCATTTTATTATAATTTAATGGAATGGACTGTCCCGTAAACATATGTTCAACAGCATTAATCCCTTCCTTAGATGCCACATGTGCTAATTGTAATTTACCAATACAGTCACCAGCTGCATAAATATGTTTGTCTTCTGTTTGTTGAAATTGGTTAACCTCAATATGTCCAGAATGACTTAGCTTTACTTTAGTATTATTTAATCCAATGTCATTAGTATTAGGTGCACGCCCAATGGCTACTAGTACTTTCTCTACCTCAATATCAATTTTATTTTTAATGTAAATTGAAACCCTATTTTCATTTCTCGAAATAGAGTCTTCATTTAATTGACAATTTTCATAAAATTGAACGCCTCTCTCCATCAAATTTTCTTTAAGGAAATTTGAAGTTTGAGTACTTTCACTAGGTAAAATTCGTGGTCCAGCTTCGATAACTGTGACATTTGATCCTAAATCGATGAGTAATGATGCAAATTCAAGACCAATAATCCCACCGCCAATGATTGCGATATTAGAAGGAATATCAGTCATCTCAAGTAAATCATCGCTAGTAATGATTTGGTTATGATCTACTGGTAAGAAAGGTAGTTCACTGGGCCTTGAACCAGTCGAAATTAATACATATTGGTTAGGTAAAAGTTCTGATTCGCCATTTTCATATTCAACTGATATCGTTCCACTTTGTGGAGAAAAAATAGATGTACCCATTATTCTTCCAATTCCATTGTAGACATCAATGTGATTTTTTTGCATAAGACTATTAACGCCTTGATACATTTGTGAAACAATCTCGCTTTTACGGTCCATCATTTTAGAGAAGTTAATGGTAAAATTTGGAACATCAACTCCAAAATCTGATGCTTTATTCACAGTACGTACTACTTCTGCTGATTTTAAAAGTGATTTAGTTGGAATACATCCTCTATGCAAACATGTTCCACCTAATAAAGATGTTTCAACAATAGCAACTGTTTTACCTAATTGAGAGGCACGAATTGCCGCTACGTATCCAGCAGTTCCACCACCTAATACAACTAGGTCATATTGCTTTTCAGCCATATTTTTGCTCCTAACTACTTTAAACTTAGGTATATAATTTAAGTAAAATCTAGAAGGTACAATATTAAATCATAAAATTAAATTTAATATTGAGGACTAACAAGACTTTTAATACCAAATAGTTTAAGTTAAAAATTCGTCTTAATTTAATTCAATTAAGTATTTAAATTGTAATACTTATATATTTTACATCAATTTTAATTATTTATAAATTTGAAATTATAATTGGACTGTTAATTCTATATACAAGTTGAAATTTCTATTTTCTTCGATTTTGGGCAATCATTTCTTTTGCATTTTCACGTGTTAAGTCTGTTACGCTAGCTCCCGAAATCATTCGTGCTATTTCATCTACTTTATCATCATCTTGAAGTTCTTTAACTTGAGTCGTAGTTCGGTCATCGAGTGAAGCCTTACTGATTAATAAATGATGATCACTCATTGAAGCAACTTGTGGCAAATGAGAAATACAAATGACTTGAATATATTCTGCGATATCTCTCATTTTTTCAGCCATTTTTTGAGCAGCTTGACCAGAAACTCCTGAGTCAACTTCGTCAAAAAGAATAGCAGTTTGACCACGAGATTGAACAAAAATACTTTTTAATGCTAACATGATTCTTGATAATTCACCGCCAGAGGCTATTTTATTTAAACTTTTTAACGGTTCACCTTTATTAGGGCTAATTAAGAATTCTACAAATTCAATCCCCTCTATAGTTGGTGTTTCTAATGGTTGGAAAGAGATTTCTAAATTAGCGTCTTTCATTTGTAAATTTTGTATTTCAGCTACTATGTGATCTCGTAGTATCCTTGCGACTTCACGTCGTTCTTTAGAGAGAGACTTGCCGTATTTAATAACTTGTTGGTATAAATTTGAAATCTCTTCTCGCAATTGAGATGTACTTTCTTCATAATTCTCAATTTTAGAAATTTCATTTTCAAGTTTATCTTGATATTTAATTAATTCATTAATGTCCTTGCCATACTTACGTTTTAAATTATTAAGTAAATTCATTCGTGATTCAAGTTCATTAAGCATTTGCTCGTCGAATTCTGTATTTGACATTTCATCATATAATTCATGTTTAGCATCTTCCAATGTATAGTAAAACTGATCAATATCCTCTTTCAATTTACTAAATTTATCTGGAAGAATTTCATCTATTGATTGCAAATGATTGCTTAATTCATAGAGTCTATCTGGTATCGCATGCTCATCTGTTAACGTAATATGAGCATTATTTAGAGCTAAACTTAATTTTTCAGAATTTTGAATTCTACGAATATCAATTTCAAGTTGTTCTGACTCACCATCTTTTAATGATGCTTCTTTAAGTTCTTCAAATTGAAACTTCATTAAATCTAATCTTTGTAATAATGCTTGATCAGCTGATTCAAGTTCTTCTAATTCTTTTTTCTTATTTTTATATTCATTAAATATTTGTTGATACTTATCTTTAGTTTTTAAATATTTATCTTCTGCATAATCGTCTATGAGTTTAAGATGATATTTTTGTTTTAATAAAGTTTGTGTTTCATGTTGACCGTGTATATCTAATAGCTCTTGCATTACTTTACGTAAATCTTGAAGTGTAACGATTTGATTATTTAATCTACAGATACTTTTTCCAGAACTAAAGATTTCCCTCTTAACTAATAAAAAATCTTCATCAATGTCTATATCTAACTCATGGAGTATATTGATAGCATCTTTACTATTATCAATATCAAATATGCCTTCAATAACTGCTTTCTTTTCACCATGTCTAACATAATCTGATGAAGCACGCATTCCAATTAATTGACCAATAGCATCTATGATGATTGACTTCCCAGCTCCAGTTTCACCACTAAGTACTGTCAATCCATCTGAAAAGTGTATTTCTAATTCATCAATAATTGCAAATTGTTTTATTGATAAGGTTTGTAACATGAAATCATCGCATCCTTATAATAAATTGAAAATTCTAGTTTTAATTGTATTACTTGCTTCCTCATCTTTACAAATTAAAAGGCAAGTATCGTCACCACATATAGTACCAAGCACTTCCTCCCAATCAATTTGATCAAGAATAGCACCAATAGATTGTGCATTCCCTGGTAAAGTTTTTAGTACTAGTAAATTGCCAGTACCTTCAATGTTTACGAATGAATCCATGAGATATCGACCTAATTTTTCTAACGGATGATATTTACGGTCATTAGGTAAACTATACACATATTGACCTGAAGGGGCAGGCACTTTAATTAATTGTAGTTCTTTTATATCACGTGATACAGTTGCTTGAGTAACATTAAGGTCGTATTCATTTAGACGTTTAACAAGTTCATCTTGTGTTTCAATCTGTTCACTTGAAATAATTTCTCTGATTTTAATATGTCTCACTGATTTTTTAGCCATTATGAACACTCCTGGTTTCGAATATTTATACATTGATTTTAACACAATATATATACAACGACTACTAAAGTTGATTCACACAAAAGACTGTCATGACTATATTTTATATTAATATTTTTAATGATAATTCCTTTTGAAAATAGAGTATATCACTATATTTATGTATAAATTTATAAATATAAATGCAAAAAGTTAATAATAATGCACCTCTCAAGTTAGCATCATTTGTCCAACTTAAGAGGCGCATCAATAATTGATCAACTTTAATTTTTAATTATGTTTAGTGATCACGGTTATAAAATAATTCAACGATATCAAGTAACGGTTGAATGTCATAATTAGGTGCAAGTTCATTAACAGAATCAATTGCAGCATTTCTATGATAGTCTAATTTACTTTCGGCGCCATCTTTACCAAGGAGTGACACATATGTACTTTTATGATTTTCAAGATCGCTACCTACTTTTTTGCCTAATTTAGATTCATCACCATAGACATCTAATAAATCATCTTTAATTTGAAACATCAAACCTAAATGTTCACTAAATTCATCTAATGCTTTTAAAATAGTAGTGTTTGCTTTTGCTATGTCTGCTGCACTTAAAATAGCGAACTTAAGTAATGCACCCGTTTTAGCTTTATGTATTTTTTCAAGTGTAGCCAAATCTACGGGTGTATTTTCACTTTGCATATCAAGTGTTTGTCCACCAACCATGCCAAGATGACCACTATCATGAGCCAATCTAGATATTAATTTAATTTTAACATCATTATCTAATAATTGGTCATTTGCTATTAATTCAAACGCTTTAGTTAATAGTGCATCTCCTGCTAAAATGGCTTTCCATTCACCATAAACTTTATGATTAGTGAGCTTGCCTCGTCTATAATCATCATTATCCATCGGAGGTAAATCGTCATGAATCAGTGAATACGTATGAATCATTTCTAAGGCCAGTGCAGTTTGTTTGCCTTTTTGATAATTTTCATTCAAAACATTTAGAGTTATAAAGACAAGTAAAGGTCGAATTCTTTTTCCACCTGCATTGAGTGAATATTGCATACTTTCTTCCAAATTAGTATTTAATGGCGAAGTTTCAATCACACCGTCAAGATCATTATTAATTTGTTCAATTAACTTATTCATTGACATTTTTGTCATTATCTTCATCCTCTGCTTCATCTTTAATTAATTGATTCACTTTATTTTCAGCATCTTTCAAAGTTGTATCACAAGCAGCTGATAATTTCATACCGCGTTGATATAAATCTAAGGACTCTTCTAAAGAAACAGTTTCATTATCTAATTTTTGAACAATATTTTCTAATTCTTGCATCATTTCTTCAAAACTTTGTTGTTCTTTACTCATCTTCACACCTAACTTTCTTAACGATAGCGTCAATACTTCCATCTTTCATAGATAATTTAATATTATCGTTTTCTTTTAAATCATGAGTACTCGTAATTACTTTATCATCTTTGTTAACTATAGAATACCCACGTAGCATTGTGTTAGTTGGACTTAAGTTGTCTAATAGCTCAATTTTACTCTTAAGTTCAGTTTTATTTTTATCAATATTTTTTAATGTAATATTGCGTAGACGTTCTTGCTGACTCGTTATATATTTTTGATTTCGAACGATAGAATGACTTAGATTTTTAATATTAAAGTGTTGTTTTAAGACTTTAACTTCATATTTTTTATTTTCAATCTTAGCGTATACTAATTGCTTTAATTGTTTTTCTAAATCATCTCTTCGTTGTAATTGTTGATCATATAATAGTGATGGCTGTTTAAATTTATAATATGAAGAAGTATGATTTAATTGTTTTCGTTGTTTATCTAAGAATTGTTTTATATGTTTTGTTAATGAAAATTGATATTGTTTAATTTGTTGCATTAATTCATATTGATCTGGTGTTGCAATTACAGCAGCTTGAGTTGGAGTTGCTGCCCTTACATCAGCAACAAAATCACTTAATGTGAAATCTGTTTCATGGCCAACAGCAGATATAATTGGCGTTTTACAATTATAAATTGCTTTAACTACTTCTTCTTCATTAAAATTCCATAAATCTTCAATTGAACCGCCACCACGACCTACGATAATCGTATCGACCCCAAGCGTATCTGCCTCTTCTATTTTAGAAATAATATCATTTTTAGCATTTTCGCCTTGTACTAGTGTGCTTAATGAAATTTTTTCAACTAAAGGATATCTACTATCAATTGTAGAATGGATATCTCTTATTGCTGCGCCAGTGCTAGCAGTTAAAATAGCTATTTTCATAGGAAATCGTGGTATGGGCTTTTTATGTTCATTATTAAAATAGCCTTCTTTAGTTAATTTTTGTTTGAGTTGTTCCAATTTTTGGTACAAATTACCTATACCGTCTAATTCCATTTTATTAACATAAATTTGATAATTTCCACGACGTTCATATACTGAAACTCGAGCTTCTAGAAGTACTTCGTCACCCTCTTTAGGTTCAAATGTAAGTTTGGATGCACTTCCTTTAAACATCATCGCACTAATTACACTGCCTTTATCTTTAACATTAAAGTACAAATGGCCACTTGAATGCTTTTTGAAGTTAGATAGCTCACCCTTTAATAAGATTGATTGCAAATGTGGATCTTGATCAAACTTATATTTAATATATTTTGTTAAAGTTGTTACACTTAGATATTCAGACATTGTCATCACTCAAATTAATTATTTTATATTACTCAGTACGCCATTGATAAATTTGTAATGATCATCATCACTAAATTGTTTTGTTAATTCTACTGCTTCATTGATGATTACCTTAGGTGGCGTTTCACTATGAAGTAATTCGAATGTAGCCATTCTTAAAATGATACGATCTGTTTTTAATAAACGTTGAATTGACCAATCTTTTAATTTAGGTTCAATTGTTTCATCTAGTACAGGTTCATGATCTTTAACGCCAGTTACTAGCCAATGAATAAAATTAAAATCCAAGTCTGGATAATCATCTTTTATAAAATTAATCGCTTCATTTATGGTTAGATCAGTATTTTTCATTTCTAACTGAAATAATGTTTGAAACGCTTGTTTTCTGGATTCTTTTCGACTCATAACAAACTCCTTAATAAATGTTTGGTATTAAATTACTCTGCAGTAATGTGCATGATGTGAACGTTAATTTCTTTTGGTTCAATAGCAGTCATTGTTTTAATTGAGTTAAATATTGAGGATTGGACTTTGCTAGCAAATTTTGAAATTTTAATGCCATGTTTAATAGAACAATATACGTCTATTTGAATACCATTTTCTTTAGTATCAATTTTCAAATTTTTATTTAGATTTTTACGACTAACTTTTTCAATGTTGCTATTTTTCAATTCTGCAAAATGCCCAGTTACGCCATCTACTTCAGAAACTGCAATACTAGCAATTACAGAAATGACTTCTGGCGCAATTTCAATTTTGCCTAGGTTAGAATTAGAATAATCTGCTACATTTACCATGAGATTTAACCTCCTACTCGTTATCATCCATAATATTATATTTTTCTAAGAAATTAGTATTGAAAGAACCACTTCTAAATATATCATTATTCATGAGTTTAAGATGGAATGGTATCGTTGTATCAATTCCTAAAATTAAATACTCACTTAACGCTCTGATACCTGTCATAATCGCTTCTTCTCTAGTAGGTTCATGAACAATTAATTTAGCTACCATTGAATCATAATATGGTGGAATTGTGTAATTAGTATAACAAGCTGATTCGATTCTTACACCGTAGCCGCCTGGTGCTAAATATTGTGTAATTTTACCTGGAGAAGGCATGAAATTTTTGTATGGATTTTCAGCGTTGATTCTGTATTCAATTGCATGTCCATTTATAGAAATATCTTCTTGAGAATAAGGTAGGGCTTCACCCATGGCTACTTTTAATTGAAGTTTCACTAAATCTATTCCAGTAACCATTTCTGTAACTGGATGTTCAACTTGAATACGAGTGTTCATCTCCATGAAGTAAAACTTATCGTCATTTAAATCATAGATAAACTCTATCGTGCCAGCGTTTTCATAATTAACAGCTTTAGCAGCTCTAACAGCAGCATTACCCATCTCATGACGTTGTGCATCTGATAAAATTGGTGAAGGAGATTCTTCTACTAACTTTTGCATTCGTCTTTGTATTGTACAATCACGTTCGCCAAGATGAATAACATTACCAAATTGATCTCCAATCACTTGAATTTCGATATGGCGGAAATTTTCAATGAATTTCTCAAGGTATAATCCACCATTACCAAAAGCAGTTTCAGCTTCTTGTTGAGTCATGCGATATCCGTTTTCGAGTTCCTTTTCATTACGAGCTACACGTATACCCTTACCGCCACCACCAGCAGTAGCTTTAATGATGACTGGATAACCAATTTCATTAGCAATTTTTTTAGCATCTGATATTGATTCTACTAGGCCGTCACTTCCAGGGACAACGGGAACATTTGCAGCAATCATTTCCGCTTTTGCTATATCTTTGATTCCCATTTTTTGGATAGATTCAAAGCTCGGTCCAATAAATTTCAATTGGCAAGCTTCGCATAGCTCTGCAAAGTCTCCGTTTTCTGCTAAAAATCCGTAACCAGGATGTACGCCATCACAACCAGTAGACGTAGCAATGGATAAAATATTAGGAATATTTAAATATGAATCTTTAGACTGAGTTGGACCGACGCAATATGCTTCATCAGCAATTTGAGTATGTAGTGCGTCTTTGTCTCCTTCAGAATAAATAGCTACTGTTTGTATGCCTAAATCATGACATGCTCTAATAATTCTAACCGCAATCTCTCCACGGTTAGCTATTAATATTTTTTTCATTATTTCACCTTAAATAACGGTTGGCCATACTCTACCATTTGCCCGTCTTCTACTAGTATTTCTACAATTTCACCTGATACTTCAGCTTGAATTTCATTAAATAGTTTCATAGCTTCAAGAATACAAACCGTTGACTCATTCGTTACTTTGTCACCTATTTGCACATAAGCATCTTCTTCAGGTGATGGAGACTTATAGAATGTCCCTACCATAGGTGCGTTGATTGTTTCATAGTTTGAATCATTAGTTGAAGTACTTTCTGTACTGTCAGTCAAAGCTTCATCATTTGTTGGTGATTGTGCTGAAGTTGTATTTTGTGGTGCAACCATTGGTGCAGCTTGTTGCGTATATTGAGGCGTAATAATTTCTGTTTCCTTTTGTTTTTTTAAATTAACTACGCTTCCTTTATTATCTTCAATGTTAATTTCAGTTAAACTTGATTGATCAAGAATTTCGATTAATTCTTTTATTTCTTTAAAATTCATAAGTTACTGACTCCTCGACTTAGTTTTCATCTACCAATCTATTTTACTTGACTGTAACTACCAATTCAAGCATGTCTCATTATCATAGTGACAGTTCTTATCAAATGTATGTTTTTACATACATAATTTAAAGTAATTACTTGGTACAATTAATATAGTTATGATATTAAAAAAATAAGTCTTTCTAATAGATATCAGAAAGACTTATTTCTATGAATAATAAATTAACCTCTAGAGATGTAGCTACCATCACCAGTGTTAATTACTAAAATATCGCCTTCATTGACGAATAAAGGAACATTTAAAGTATAACCAGTTTCAACTGTAGCTGATTTAGTAGCACCTGTAGCAGTATCGCCTTTGATACCAGGTTCAGTTTCAGTTACTTCTAATTCAACAGTTTTTGGTAATTCAACTCCAATCATTTCGCCTTCATAAGATTGAATTTGAACTTCCATATTAGCTTTCAAGTATTTTAATTCGTCTTTTAAATAATCTGCAGATAATTCAGTTTGGTCAAAAGTTTCATTATCCATGAACACGTGATTATCACCATCAGCATATAAATACTGCATACGACGATTTTCAATTAGAGCTTGCTCAACTTTTTCACCTGCTCTAAACGTTTTTTCTTGAATTGCACCAGTTCTTAAATTACGTAATTTAGAACGTACAAAGGCTGAGCCTTTACCTGGTTTTACGTGTTGGAAATCAATCACTTTCCAAATACCATTATCTACAGAAATAGTTAAACCTGTTTTAAAATCATTAACCGAAATCATTCAGTTTCCTCCTCAATTATACGCTTTCTATAAAATAATAAGGTCTTTTGTGCATTTAGTAAAGACTTCACAACCATTTTCAGTGATTAAAATATCATCTTCAATGCGTACCCCACCAAGACCTTCTACATAAATACCTGGTTCAATAGTAACACAATTATTTACTTGAACCGTACCCTTTGCATTTTTAGATAACAATGGGCCTTCATGAATATCTAGGCCTATGCCATGACCTAACGAGTGACCAAATTCAGCACCGTACCCATTAGATTCGATATAACTTCTAGATAATGCATCTGCTTCACTAACAGACATGCCAGGTTTAATTTCATTTATAGCTTTAATTTGTGATTTTAATACAATATCATAAATTTCACGCATTTTAGCGTCAGGTTCACCAATAGCAAAAGTTCTAGTTATGTCTGAACAGTAGCCTTGATAATATGCTCCAAAATCTAAAGTTATCATATCACCTTTTTCAATTACCTTATCACTAGCTACACCATGAGGTAATGCACCTCTATGGCCTGAAGCGACTATTGTATCAAATGAAGGACCATCTGCTCCTAATTCTAGCATTTTACTCTCAAGTTTTGCTTTTAATTCTTTTTCAGTCATTCCTGCTTTGGCGGTTTTTAAGATATAATTGTAAGTATCATCCACAATTTTTGCTGCAATTTTAATTTTATCTATCTCATCAGTGGTTTTAATTTGTCTGAGATCCTCAATAGTTTCACCAATACTAATAAAATTAGCATTAGATTGATTTAATAATTGGAAAGTATCATAGCTTACTAGGTGTCCCTCGAAACCAACTTTTTTTAAATTATCATGATTAATTAATGAAATAAGTTCTTCTATTAGACCACCACTTCGTTTAACAATTTCAAAATGATTCGCTTGTTTGGTTGCTTGATCTATGTAACGGAAATCTGTAATTAGTTTTTGATAGTTGCGTGTTATTAATAACGCACCACTTGTACCAGTGAAATCTGATAAATATCTTCTATTGTAATCAGATAAAATCACTAAAGCGTCTAATTGATATTTGTCTAATACTTCATGAATCTTAGTTAATTTATCCATTCTTATCACCTCTAGTATAACGTTTGTACATTTCCTCTATTTACTTTAAAATAATAGCATAATTATTTTATAAATAAAGAGATTTTGATTTAGGGAGAGTTTCATGAAAAAATTAATAGTTATATTAGGAGCGTCATGCTTATTGGTTGGTTGTGGCTCCCAAAATTTAGGACCTTTAGAAGATAAAACAACCAAATTAAGAGATGAAAATCATGATTTAAAATTAGATATTCAACAACTAAATCAAGATATAAGTAATCAAAAATCCCAAGTAGAAGGATTAAATAAAGACAAAAAAGATGTTTCTAAAACCGCGGATAACGATAAAGAAGCTAAATTTTTAGAAGCGTCATCGCAATATTATCAAAGTATTACTAAAGTTATTAGTGATTATAATCAAATTGATTTAAGTAAAAAGAAAAAAGAAGATAAAAAACAAAACGCTGAAAAACTAGATTCGATTTCAAATGATATTGATAATGCATACAGTAAATATAGAAGTGCTGTCTCATCTAAAAACTTAACTGGAAATAATAAACAAGAAGATAAAAACATTCGTCAAATAAATAAAGATTTACAATCATCTTTTAAAAATATTAAAAATGGATATGAAAATAATGATAAGAATAAATTGAAACAAGGGCAAACTAAATTATCGCAAATAAATATGTCTAGTAATTCTTAGTTTAGGAGTTTTAAAATTGAAAAAAATTCTATTTTATTTTGTATTAATCATTGCAGCAATAGGTTTAGTTTTAAATCTAAATATATTTTTAATGTCCTTTGCAAAGACGATTTTCACTTTCGTTATTCTAGCTATTATTATTTATTTGATATATTACTTTTTCTTTTTAACTGAAGAGCAAAGAAAATACCGAAGAGCTGTTAGAAAATATAAAAGAAAAAAACGAAAATAACTATAACAAGTATTCAGTAACAATCATTAGAGGTTTCTATTGATACTTTGTTGCCATGTATTAATTAAGGCTGAGACAATATTAAATTGCCTCAGCCTTAATTTGTTTATTTTTTATATAGCCATTCATCTGAACGATACTTATCTTCTAAATCTTTAACTTCTTGTAATTGCGTATCAGAAAGTATAAGTGGCTTGAAATCTATATTTAAACCTTTTTTAAATCCTTCTTCAAATGCTTTTTCCATTTCTTCAATTGTAATGTGTCTATCAGAGATATCATTAATTGCTACAGCTTTATCAACAAAAGCTTTTTTCATTTTATCTTTTAAACGATCATTTTTAAATTTAAACATATCGAAAAGTTCATCTACATCAACATCTTGTAATAGTGATCCATGTTGTAAAATAACGCCTTTTTGACGAGTTTGAGCACTACCGGCGATTTTACGTCCTTCAACCACTAACTCGTACCAACTTGGAGCATCAAAACATACAGCACTTCTTGGTTGCTTCAATTTTTCTCTTTCTTCTTTAGAACGTGGAATTGCAAAATATGCTTCAAATCCAAGAATTCTAAAACCTTCTAATAAGCCTTCAGAAATTACTCGATAAGCCTCAGTAACAGTAGATGGCATATTAGGATGCGATTCAGAAACAATAACACTATATGTTAGTTCTTTATCGTGTAAAACACCTCTACCACCTGTTTGACGTCTAACTAAACCGAATCCTTTTTCTTTGACTTTATCGATATCAATTTCTTTTTGTAATCTTTGAAAATAACCTACAGATAACGTCGCAGGATCCCAAGTATAAAAGCGTACTACTGGATCAATTTCTCCTCTAGAGACAAAATTTAATAATGCTTCATCCATCGCCATATTATAATAAGGGTCGTGGCTACCTGTGTTTATAAAATTCCAAGTTTCAGTCATAAAAAAACTCCAATCACAACATTTAATCATTTTTTAAATAATATAATAATTTATATCAAATAATACTAAAAAAACACTAAAAAAAATTTTGATAAATTTAGCTATCAGCCTTATAATTATAATATCGGTTAATTAGGGAGGATGCAATATGAATGTATCTTTGATTATAGCTTTGGTTATTATAGTCTTAATAATTCTTTACATGCTAGGAAATTGGTTTATTAACAAACGTGCAGTGACTGAATTAGACCAAAATGATTTTCATAAAGGTTTAAGAAAAGCACAAGTAATAGATGTGCGTGAAAAAGTAGACTATGACTATGGACATATTAATGGCGCACGTAATATTCCAATGTCAATGTTTAGCCAAAGATATCAAGGCTTAAGAAAAGACCAGCCAATATATCTCTGTGATGCAAATGGTGTTGCAGGATATCGTGCAGCTCGTATTCTGAAAAAGAATGGTTACAAAGATTTATATTTACTTAAAGGTGGATATAAAAAATGGACTGGCAAAATTAAAACAAAAAAATAATCAAACATATGATTTGCTCTTAGAGAATATAACTCTAAGAGTTTTTTTATTAATAGTATCTAAATAATTATGAAAATAAAACCACCAATTTCGTACATGAAATTGGTGGTAAAATTAATTATTATTCTTTTTCTTCATGAAGGTTTTCAAATTTTAGTACTGGTTTACGAGCAGCTTTTGTCTCATCTAATCTATCAATGATAGTAGTATGAGGTGCTTCTAAAACAGTATCTGGGTTATTTTTAGCTTCTTCGGCAATTTGAATCATTGCATCAATGAAGTAATCTAATGTTTCTTTAGATTCAGTTTCAGTTGGTTCAATCATCATACCCTCTTCCACGTTAAGTGGGAAGTAAATAGTTGGTGGATGTACACCAAAGTCTAATAGACGTTTAGCCATATCTAAAGTACGTACACCGTGCTCTTTTTGTTTAGAACCACTAAGAACAAATTCATGTTTACAATATTGTTCATATGGAATTTCATAATGCTCTTTAAGGCTAGCTTTAATATAATTGGCATTAAGTACTGCTGCTTCAGAAACTTCTCTTAATCCTTCAGCACCCATTGTTCTAATATAAGTGTATGCTCTTAAATAGATACCAAAGTTACCATAGAATGGTTTTACACGGCCAATAGAATTTTTAATATCATTGTCGTATTTAAAAGTATCGCCGTCTTTAATAACCATTGGTTTAGGTAAGTAACTAGCTAATTCTTTTTTCACACCTACTGGACCAGAACCTGGACCACCGCCACCGTGTGGGCCTGTGAAAGTTTTGTGTAAGTTTAAGTGAACAGCATCAAAGCCCATGTCACCAGGACGTACTTTATCCATAATGGCATTTAAATTTGCACCATCATAATATAAAAGACCTCCTGCTTCATGTACGATTTCGCGGATTTCCATAATATTTTTTTCGAAAATTCCTAAAGTATTAGGATTAGTTAACATGATAGCAGCTGTATTTTCATTTACAACGCGTTTTAAGTCATCAATGTCAACTTCTCCACGTTCGTTTGATTTAACAGTAACAGCTTTGAAACCAGCAAAAGAAGCTGACGCTGGATTTGTACCATGAGCTGAGTCAGGTACAATAACTTCATTACGATGTCCTTCACCATTATTAAGATGATAAGCTTTAAATATCATTAATGCAGTCCATTCACCATGTGCACCTGCTGCTGGTTGTAATGTAACTTCATCCATACCGGTAATTTCTTTAAGTTCTTCTTGTAAACTATAAATAATTTCTAAAGAACCTTGTACCTGTTCTTCTTCTTGTAATGGGTGAGATTCTGCAAATCCAGGAATACGTGCAACTTTTTCATTGATTTTAGGATTATACTTCATTGTACAAGAACCTAAAGGATAGAAACCTGAATCTACACCAAAGTTTTTATTAGATAATTCAGTGTAGTGACGAACTAAGTCTAACTCAGCCACTTCAGGAAATTCAGCTCTATTTTTACGAATAAATTTATCATCTAAAATATTTTCAACTGGATCTGTCTTAATATCACTTTGAGGTAATGAGTATGCATATCTATCTGCTCTAGATCTTTCAAAAATTAATGGACTTGATTTACTTACTACCATTTAGCTCACCAGCTTTCTTAACAAATGTATCAATTTCATCTTTAGTTCTTAATTCAGTAACAGCAATTAGCATGTGATTTTCAAAGTCTTTAGAAGCTTCTCCTAAATCAAAACCACCAATAAATCCTTCATCAACTAATTTTTGATTAATTTCTTTAATTGGCTTATCAAATTTAACAACGAACTCGTTAAATGACATACCTTCTAAAACATTAAAACCATTTTCTTTGAATTGATTTTTTGCATAATTAGCATGTTCTAAGTTTTGAACTGCAATATCATAAATACCTTGTTTACCTAAAGCAGACATAGCAATAGATGATGCTAATGCATTTAAAGCTTGGTTAGAACAAATATTTGAAGTTGCTTTATCACGACGAATATGTTGTTCACGAGCTTGTAATGTTAAAACAAATCCTCTATTACCTTCATCATCTTCAGTTTCACCAACTAATCTACCAGGTACCTTACGCATTAATTTTTTAGTTGTTGCAAAATAACCACAGTGTGGACCACCAAATTGTGTAGGAATACCAAACGGTTGAGTATCTCCAACAACAATATCAGCGCCAAATGTTCCTGGTGGAGTAAGTAATCCTAATGCTAAAGGATTAGCATAAACAATAAATAGAGCTTTTTTATCTTCAATAAATGAATGAATTTTTTCTAAATCTTCAATTGAACCATAGAAGTTAGGATATTGTACTGCTACAGCTGCAGTTTCATCATCAACTGCTTTTTCTAACTTGTCTAAATCAGTAATCGTTCCATCTAAGTCTACTTCTACAATTTCAAAATCTTCACGTACTTTTACGTAAGTTTTAAGAACTTGAAGTGCTTGATAGTGAAGACCTTTAGAAACAACTATTTTGTTTTTCTTAGTATGATTAAATGCTAAGATACACGCTTCTGCAAAGCTTGTAATACCATCGTACATTGATGAGTTAGCAACATCCATGTCTGTTAATTCACAAATAAGTGTTTGGAATTCAAAAATAGCTTGTAATTCACCTTGAGAAATTTCTGGTTGATAAGGTGTATAAGCCGTATAGAATTCTGAACGTGAAATCATAGCATCAACTACAGCTGGTGCATAATGATCATAAACGCCTGCTCCTAAGAATGAAGCATGTGTTTCTTTAGTAACGTTTTTGTTAGCTACTTTATTTAGTCTTCTTAATAAAGTTGTTTCAGCTTCGCCACTAGCGATATTTAAGTCCCTGTTTAATAAAATATCTTCTGGCACATCACCAAATAATTCGTTAATAGATTTAGCACCAATCGTATCTAACATTTCTTTTTTATCTTTTTCAGTTAATGGTATATAACGATGACTCACAATACACACCCCTTAATTATTTTTCAATTTGATTTTTCTTAACAATTTTAGCTTTAAGTTGTTTTTTTCTAACTTGTACTAATAATTCGCGTCCCATTTCGAATTCATCACGTTTAATAATTGCCATAGCAATTGATTTACCAGAAGATGGAGATTGTGTCCCTGAAGTAACTTCCCCAATTTCATTACCATCAAGATCTAAAACCGCAAATCCAGTTCTAGCAATACCTTTTTCAAGCAATTCTAGGCCAACAGTTCTACGCTCTGAACCATTTTCTTTTTGGTCTTTTAGTACTGATTTACCAATGAAATCTTCTTCAATTAATGGTTTGGCTGCAAATGCAATTCCACCTTCATAGGGAGTGATTGATTCAGTTAAATCTTGACCATGTAATGGTAAGCCAGCTTCTAATCTTAAAGTGTCTCGAGCACCTAATCCACATGGCACAACTTTATGTTCTATAAAGCCGTTCCAAATATCTACTGTGTCTTTTGAATTACAATAAATTTCAAAACCGTCTTCACCTGTATAGCCAGACTGAGATAAAATAACAGTTTTACCAAATAGTGTTACGCCTTGTTTAAAATCAAATGGTTTCATTTCACTTACGTCAATATCTACTAATTCACTCACTAAATCTCTTGCTTTAGGACCTTGGACAGCTAACTGACCATATTGATCAGAAAGGTTTGAAACTTCAACATCAAATTTAGAAGCATGTTTTTGAACCCAATCAAAGTCCTTATCTGTATTAGCAGCATTCACAATTAATAAATAATCATTGTCACCTAATTTGTATGTTACTAAATCATCAATAATACCGCCTTCTTCATTACATAAAGCAGTATACTGAGCTTTAGTATCAGTTAGGTTATTAGTATCATTTGAAAGTAAGTATTGGACAAATTTACTAGCATCATTACCTTTAATTGAGATTTCTCCCATGTGGCTTACATCGAACATACCAACTTCATATCGAACTGCATTATGTTCTTCTTTGATACTTGTAAATTGAACAGGCATAGCCCATCCACCGAATTCTACTATTTTAGCACCACTATCAACATAATTTTGATATAATGGTGTTTTTTTTAATTCGCTTGTCATTTGAAAACCCCCTATTATTTTTATAAAAAAACAGAGTAGCCAAAGCTACCCTGTTTATACACTTAATCCAGGAATGCGTAACAGTATTATCCTTTTGCCTGAGAGTTTCGTATAATTACTTGCACCTTCGGCGATAAAGACATTTAAAACTAATAAAGTAAATATCTTTATTCTCTCTAATACTGATCAACCGCAAGTTAAATAATTTATAATATCATTATAAATTTCTTTGATTGTTTTATCACTATTCACTTTCATGAATGCGATTTCATTATATCTTGAAACCCTTGATAAATACAAGTTTTTTAATTGTATTTTAGTTTTATTGTTAGCATTAGGTCTGTGTACATCATTCATGATTCTATTGTATATAGTTTCAATATCACAATCTAACCAAATAACGTTTTGTTGTTGTTTTAACAAATTTAAAGAATCAGTATTCTCAATAATACCTCCTCCAGTTGCTATGACATCGTACTTCTCAATACTTTCCTTAAAATATCGATATTCAAGACTTCTAAAGCCATCTTCTCCAAGGTTCTCGAAAATTTCAGGAATTGTTTGGTCTTCTTTTATTTCAATATATATATCTAAGTCGATAAAAGAATATTGTTGTTCTAATGATAAATATTCACCTATTGTACTCTTTCCAGTTCCCATAAAACCTACTAAAATAATTGGATGCTGCAAACTCATTAGTTGAATCACCTTTTTTCTAATAGCTCACTAATAACTCGATCATAGTAGTTATTAATATTATGAATTGTTTTCAATTTTAAACTATATTGAGATGTATAAAAAGAGATTAATGATAAATAAATAAGAAAAATTAGCAGTGTATAGCTACTTAAAAAGCCATTTAAATTATAGGTAAATTGTTTTCTCATAGTAATTATTTTTCTCCCCAATTTTTAGGTTTAATAATATTATTTCTGAATTTAACCTGTGAAAGTGAGCTTCTAAGACATTATTTAAAAAGGTTATGTTACCTCTTCGGTTAGATTCATAAATGATTTTGTGATTTTTAAATTTTAGGTAATTATCCTTACCATTAGAATGAATTAATATAGTACTTTGGTTAATCAATTGAAAAGAAACTTTTTTAGATTTAGTGATGTTGTTTATATCTACTTGGAAAAATGCAAATTCTGTTTGATTTATGTCATATGATTCTTTTAAATAATAATTTGCAATTTTATATATATTAGGCATAAGTGTAAAAATCATTATGGCAATTGTTAAAGATAAAGCCATTTCAATAAAAGTGAAAGCTTTAATTTTTAACTGAAATGCATATTTTAATTTTTTTATATGAATTATAGTTACAAATAGATGCTTGAGTAAGTTTAATTTCATTATTTTCGATTTTAATCCCTTTTAATAATTCAGTTTTAGTGTAATGATGTGCGGCTGTAATAATGGCATATTTCATATCTAATAAATCATATTGTTTTCTTATATTTAAAGTTAATTGTGTTAATAGTGGAATAAATACAGTAAGGATAAGCATAGTAGTTAATAATCCTAGAAGACTATCAGCTAAAAAGGTTGCTTTATAATTAAATTTTGACATATCGAATACGCCCTTTATCAATGTGAAAAATAATTTTAAATGAAGATTTATTCATTTTTAGGATAAGTGATCCAAAATGATTGATTTTTCCTTCTTTGTTAAAAGTGATGCTGTGAATCTTTGAAATTGAAGTGATTTTGCCATTATTTAATTTAATATTATATTTCTTACCTTTTTGTTCAATAACTGAAATTTTTGTAGCATTTGTAGTTAATATTAATGTAATGGATTGTTTGTCTCTAATTGCTTTTGATTTTAAATAATCAAATTTGGAAATTAATTTTTTTACTTCTAATTCATCAGTGATTAAATTAAAATTTGAAGATTTAGTAGAATAGACCGTAATTTGAATTAACACAATAAGTATTAAAATTACTAGTAAGCTCTCAATCATTGTAAAAGCTCTAAGTTTATTAACTTGCAACTGCTTCACCATTGGTAATTGAAATAGTTTCTCCAGACTTACAATTTTTTTGTCCTTCCTTAATCATTCCCTCATTAACCAGATCATTAATGCTTGATGGGGCTCTGTTATTTTTTAGAGTGTAGGCTTCTATTTGACTATTGATCATTTTAACTTGTGCCTCACAGCCAGTGGATTGTATATGAGCAGTTTGTTTCGCTATATTAGGAATGATTAAAACTAATAGAACGCTTATTATTAATAATACCAACAACATTTCAAGTAGAGTAAAAGCTTTAAACGTTTTAAATTGATGTATATATTTCTTCATTTTTATAACCTCTTTAGTTAATATTTTGCATAAGTTGAAACATAGGCAACATTATTATCATATAGAGACTGATAATAAAAATTCCTAAGCAAACGAATATAATGGGTTGAATAATCTTAGTATGTCGTAACGCTTTTTCTTGGAATCGATTTATAAGTATGTGACTATACAGTTTAAGTTCGACGTCTAATTTTCCGCTTTTTTCACCTTGTTTAACAAATTTTATTAAATCTTTTTGAAAACATGGAAATTTTTCAAGACTATCAGCTAAACCAACGCCATTATTAATACTTTCTAACAAATTCCCACCTAAATATTTCAGAAAAGGATTTTTAGTTTGTGAATTATAAATTTGAACAATATCTTGTAAGCTAATACCATTTTTATAAAATAAAGATAAGTCATTTGAAATTTGATATGTTTTTAAAATTTTATAGTAAGTATTAAAAATAGGAAGTTTAGAAAGTAAGATTTGCTTTTTTGATATAGGATAATGTGATTGAATTAAAAATAGTAGAAGTGATAAGAAGATTAACAATAGAAAAGTTAGTAAAATAAAAATGGGTAGAGAAGAAATGAATTGAGTAAGAATTTTTTGAAATAATGATAATTCGATATCCATCGTGGAATATAATTCTTTAAATTGAGGTAATACCGTATAATTTAAAACTATTATCATGCCCAAGAAAATACAAATAAGTATTGAAGGATACTGAATAGCTTTAATAATTCTTTTTTTGGCATTAAGATTCGTTTTTAAATATTTAATTGCTTCTATAAGAGAATCTTCTATATTTCCATACTGTTGTGCGAAGTAAATTTGCGTTGTCACAGAATTCGAATATCCAATTAAGCTTAAAATATCATAACAAGTTTGACCAGCTTTTATATTTTCAATTATTTTCCTCCCAAGATTTTTATCTTTATATTTAAAATATAAGTTTAAAAATTCAAAACACTCTAGTAATGTAAAGCCATTTTTTAAAAGTGCGACAAGATTTTCGAGTAGCATAATTTGTTGGGTTGCATTTAAATTATTAGTGAAAAACCTAAATATATTTATTTGCAATTTCTTCACATATGGTACCCTCTTTCGATAATGAAAGTAATTTGTCTCTCAAATTATTAAAACTTTTTGGTAATGTATTGTTGTGTTCAAAAAAATACTGGATTTGCTTTTGATCAATCAACTCACAAACAAGTTTTCGTTGATTGTTCAATGTAGTTATTAACCTTTGATTAGATATTAAATTAATAGATTGAGATATTTCTTGTATACTTATTCCCATCTCCATTAATCTCAAAATTGCACCTTTACAATTGTTAGAATGCATTGTAGATAGTACTAAATGACCGCTTAAACTTGCCTGTATCACACATTTTGCTACTTCTGCATCTCTAATTTCTCCAATCAATATAACATCAGGATCACATCTAAGAATTGCTTTAAATGAATTTAAATAATCAATACCTGCTTTTTTATTTATTGAAATTTGAGTAACTCCTCTTAAAATTTGTTCAACAGGATTTTCAATAGTAATCACATTTAAATTTAACTCTTTATAGGCATATAAAACCATTTGATACATTAATGTACTTTTACCAGATCCTGTTGGACCAGTAAAAAGAATAAGCCCTTGCTTTTTATTCATTAAGTGTTTAAAATCCCTAAAGTCTTTAAATTCTTTTTTAACTTGAAAATATTGCGGAATAATTCTTATTACACAACTTTCTGAACCTAAAGATAAAGGCAAGGTAGAAATTCTTAGATAATAAATAGATTTAGAATGATATGTATATCGTCCACTTTGAGCAATTTGATGTGTTGAAACATCAAGACCAGCTTTAAATTTCATATATACTAATAATTTTTGATAAACCGTTATCTTAAATGTCTCATATAATTCTAAATAATCATTAACTCTAAATTTGATATGAACTTCATCTTCACTTGGTATAAAATGTATATCACTCGCATTTCTTGAAATAGCTTTGTTTACTATCTCTTGAAATAATAATTTCATAAAAACACCTCCTACATTTATAAACGTAGAAGGTGTTGAAATTACTTTATTTTATTGGCCGTCTAAAAAAGGATTAAATTGCTCATCATCGACAGTTGTGTATTCGCCATGTCCAGGGAATAAAGGTAAATCTCCATCCAGTTCAAATAATTTATCTTTAATTGAGTCCACTAATGTTTCATAGTCACCACGATATAAATCTGTGCGACCAATACCATTTCTAAATAGTGTGTCCCCTACTACTGCAAATTCATCAAATACAAAAGTTAAACTACCAGGGGAATGACCTGGTGTATGGAGAACATTAAACTTAAAGTTTTCAAGGTTGAAAGGCCCTTCTTTAAGTTCATTTGGTTTCGCATCACTAGTTAATAAAGGCATACCATATTGTTGAAATTTAGCTGAACCATTTTTATTAGGATCAGTTAAAAAATCAAATTCTTCTTTATGCATAAATAAAGGTACATTATATTTTTGTAGTATCTCATCTAATGCGCCAATATGGTCAAAATGAGCATGGGTTAATAAAATTGCTTTTAATGGTTTATTGATTTGATTCAGTTTTTTAATTATTTTGTCTGCTTCTCCAGCTGGATCAATTAATAATACACTATTATCATCTTCAATAAAATATGCATTAGTATCAACTAATCCTAATGTTAATTTTGAAATTCTCATTTTATTCACCTTGATTTTCCAAATGTTTTTGGACAGATTTTAGTTTATCATTCATTTTGCGTGACTTATCTCTTCTATCATCTATACGTAAATTTGTACAAACTCTATCTATACCTTTAGAAAATGGAAGTTCATGTATAGTCTGAACAACTTCGAATAAATCCTTAAGATCACCTTCTATAAGTGTATTCATAGGTGTTAATTGGTAATCAATTTTACCTTCTTTTTTGAATTCTTCTAATTTCTTTTGAATTTCTGCAATATACTTACTAACACTTGGCCCTTCTGTTCCTACTGGAATAATAACTACATCAACTATAGCCATTATTTAACACCATCCTTCTCTAAAATATATGTTTTGATTAAACCAGCTGCTCCAGTAATACCAGCATCATTACCTAACTTAGCTTGAACGATTTCAGTATCCTTTTGAGCTGGTGTAAATGTTAAATTATGATAGTCAGTTTTAATGTTTTCGATTAATATTAAACCTGCTGTCGACATTCCACCGCCAAGGACTATATATTTAGGATTACTTGTTGCACTAATAATACTACATAGATATGCAATATGATTAGCAACTTTTTCAGTGATAAAAATACAGAATTGATCTCCAGCTTTAGCTGCATCAAAGACAGCTTTAGCTGTTACTTTATTTTCTTTTATTAATGGAAGTATAGAAGATTTAAACGTTAATTTAGGGTAATAAAAATTAACTAAATTAACGACACCAGTAGCTGAAGCTACCGTTTCAATACAGCCAGATTTACCACAATTACAATTAAAACGTTGATCAAAGTCTGTGCGAATATGGCCTATTTCTGCACCTGAACCATTATGTCCGTGAACAAGCTCACCATTAGAAATGATTCCACCACCAAGACCAGTTCCTAGTGTAATTGCAACGACATCATCTGCACCATGTCCGGCACCTTTATGTTTTTCCCCTAAGGCAGCTACATTAGCATCATTATCTACATATACCGGGCAATCTATAAATTGATTGAAAATCTCTCGTACGTTTACATTACTTGGCCAATGAAGGTTTACTGCTCCATTCACTATACCAGTTTCAAAGTCTACTGGACCAGGTACTCCAATTCCTACGCCAATGACATCACTAATATTTAAATCATGCGTTGGTAATTTTTCTTCAAAAGAGGTGTAAATGTTTTTTAATAGCGTATGTCCTGTATGGTCAGATGTATCAGTTTCAATTGACCATTTATGTAATTGTTCTAAATTAGCGTCAAAAATGCCTAATTTACAAGTTGTTCCGCCAATATCAGCTGCTAAAATAATATTTTTCATTTATGCTCATTCCCTCTCTGGTTAATTATTAAAATACATTTTAGATAGTCATCTTTAGATAATAATTCATAATTGTACAAGGACTTTATTTCTTGTAACATCATCTCATGCATGTCTTTGGGATCTTTAAAATAGATAATAAATCCATATTTCTTTAAAAGTTGAAGGACATCATAAAAGTTATTGATTTCCCGATTCATTTGTTTTTTTTCAACTCTTTTTCTAAATTTTTATAATCATTATCATTTGAATTAATCTTAACCGCCTTTTTAACATAACTTAATGCTTTTTCATTATCATCAAGTGCTCTATTTGCAATTGCTAATTCGTAGTTAAGTAATCCTGAATTAGGATGGTTTTTCAATCCACGTTCCCAATCTGCCATGGCTTCTGCTCTTGAACTAGTTGTTGCAGTAATTAATCCTTTTAAATAATAAGTACGATCATCATCATAACCTTTATCAATAGTATGATTAACAATAGAATTTGCTTCTTTATAATCATAATTTACCATAGCATCTTCAATTAATTTATCATAAATATTTTGCTCTTTAATAGTGAAAATACGTACTTGTAGGGCCACAAAAATAACTAAAAGTAATATTAGGAATAACCAAAACAAATTACGATTTTCGTGAAAATAATAGCCTATTAAAGTTATTAATACACCACCAATAAATCCTCCAAGATGAGCCATGATATTAATATTGGACATAAATAATGATAAAACTACTAATATAAGTAATGCAATCAACATTTGCCCGATTAATTTTTTGTCGAAATTTTTACTCACATACATCATCGCAAATATTGCTCCAATTAAGCCAAATATAGCACCACTTGCACCTACTGACACAGTATGTAAATTAAATGACAATGATATAAAGTTTCCTAAAAGACCGGATACTAAATATATACCTAAAGTTTTAAATGGACCAACAATTGACTCTACAATTTTACCAAAAATAAACAATGATAACATGTTCATCAATATGTGCTCAAAATTAAAATGCAAAAACATTGAGGTGATTAGTCGATACCATTCACCATGTACAACGTTAAAGTGAACTAAGCCCCCCACGTCTAAGAGCTTTACATCTGAAAAGTGATTAAAATATAAAATCATGACTAACCATATTAATACATTTATTGTAATTAATATATAAGTCATAGGTGTAAAAGTCATCATATATCTATCTATAGGATTTTGTGTCAAAACGCGTTTTCTATAGTGTGTTGACGATTTATTATCTTTTCTAGTGAAAATGGTTGATAAAATTACGTTAGGATAAAGTTTCTCTACGTCTTTATCATTTGAAATGAGATTATACTGAAACTTTATTGGATGAGTTTCTGTGAATTCGTCTAAAGTATAATCTTTGTCTACAAAATAAAAATATTCAAAAGTTTTAGGATTAAAACCCAAGGTATTTTCTATTTGCTCAAAGTTTTCTTTAATTTTGGCTTTATCAAATCTAATTTCTTGAGTAGAGGTTATGTCTTTTCTAAAAATAACTACTTTGTTTTTATGTTTATTTGTCAACCATACTTCATTTTCATTTTTTTCAATATTTATTATTTTATAATTAAAATATCTAATCCAATAAAATATTGACTTCCAAAAACGTTTTTCAATATCCATTAATTCCTCCAAAATCTATGTGTTATAAATAATTAATTTATCCACAGGTTGATCATGATTTTCTATATCAAATTGAGTTAATTGAAAATCGTAAATTAAACTTAAGGTGTGGGCGGTTGAGTGACTTAAAAAACGGTCATAATAGCCACCACCATAGCCAACTCTGTAACAATCTTCTCTAAAAGCAACACCTGGAACAATAATTAAATCCAATTGATCTGTTGTTTCTGTATCTTCATTGACAAAATAAATACCTTTTTCATCTTTTTCTATACAGGATAAGTTTTTAATTTCTTTAAAATTCATATCCTTAGATTCGTAATTAGTATTGGGTACAAACATTCTTTTATTATCCAATAAAGCAGCTTTAATTATTTGATATGTATCTACTTCGTGAGGCATTGATAATACGATTCCAATTCGATTAGAATTTTTATACCAATTGTCATTAAATAACTGCTGTTTTAACCAATTGTCTGCATGAACTTTCTTAGTTTTATCAAAACTTTTCATTTTAGATAGTGTATTTTTACGAATATCTTTTTTTATCATTAAATCCCCACTCTCTACACACTACATATATTATAACGTTATTAAAAGATGATGTCATTTAGATGAAATAAAAAAAGGCTTTCTGATTTGATCAGAAAGCCGTTAGCTGAATATCAGCTTATTATTTAGTTTCACGGTGTAAAGTTTGTTTGTTATCACGTGAACAATATTTTTTCATTTCAACACGTTCAGGATTGTTTCTTTTGTTTTTAGTAGTGATGTAGTTTCTGTCACCACATTCAGTACAAGCTAATGTTACGTTTACGCGCATGTTAATTCCTCCTTACCTTTTCTAAATACGACTTTATTATCATACCACTTAGCACATTAATTGAAAAGTACTAATTATTTAAGCTTTCAAAATACAACACAAATTTTATCTAATAGTTAATGTTTTTTCTAATTACTACTTTTTATCTTTAAAATAATAATTAATAACATCTCTACCTAAATCTCCACCATTTAACCATGGTGGTGGTACCGGTTGGTTTGTATAAACAATAGAGAAAGCTAATTTTGGATTTTTAATTGGTGCATAACCAATATACGTTGAGTTAACTCTTGATTGGCCATTTTGATAAACTTCAGCAGTACCTGTTTTACCTGCAGAAGGCACTTTAGTATTACGGAAACTTGCATAACCAGTTCCATCTTTTTCATTAAATGCCATTTTAAATCCATTTTGAACTTCTTTTATTTCTTCATCAGAATTATTTACTTTATTAAGAACATTACCTTTAATTTTTTGTTTTACAGGTCCTATATCATCACTATTCGTTGCATCATGTATTGCTAAACCAATATGTGGTTGGATTCTATAACCATTATTAGCGATTGTTGATATATATTGAGATAGCTGTAATGGTGTATAAGTATCGTATTGACCAATTGCTAAATCAAGATAATTACCTGAATTGGTTGTTAAAGGTTCTATTTGTCCTATTGTTTCATTAGGTAAATCTATACCAGTTTTAACACCTAAACCAACTTGGTTAAGACCTTTTCTTAATTTTTGTCCTGCATCCGTTATATTATTAGGCAAACTCATTCCATATGAATAAGGATCACCTGCTAATTTTAAAGCAGTCTTAAACATGTAAACATTAGATGAGTGCATAAGTGCTTCTTCATCATTAATTCGAACTTTGTCATTTTTGTTGAAATAAGAACGTTTTGTCAATCCACCACTAAAGTGTAATGGTTCATCAATCATTTCTTCTCCAACTTTGATAGCTTTATTTTGGTAACCTGTTAATAGTGTACCGCCTTTTACTGATGAACCTACTGCAAATTGACCAGTAAAGTTACCTAAATCATAGTCAGTCATTTTTCCATTTTTATCAATTTGTTTACCTGCCATGGCAAGAATATCACCATTTTTAGGATTTTGTACTACAATAAGCGCATTGTCCATATCAGTTGCGCCTTGACTACGTAAGGTTTTTATTTCACTCTCTAATAGAGATTCGACTTTTTTTTGTAAATCAATATCAATGGTTAGTTGTAAATCATCACCTCTAGACCCTGGATTTATAACTTCAGAATTGATGACTTTACCTGATTTATCAGTGGTATATTTCATTTCTTTCTTTTTACCACGTAAAATATTCTCATATTGATATTCTAAATAAGATTTACCTACTCGATCATTTCGAGAATACCCTTTAGCCAAATATTGTTCAGTTAATTCTTTAGGAATACCTTCAGCTGGTGTTGAAACACTTCCAAAAATACTTCTTAGTGTATCACCGTATGGATAACGGCGGTCCCAATCCATTGATGTATTTACGCCAGGAAGTTTATCAAGTTGTTGTGAAACTGCTGCGTATTCTTTTTCAGTAACATCTTCATTTTTAATTGTTTGTGGATCCATTGTAGACCCAGCTGACATTTCTCTGTAAATCGCTAAAATTTGTAGATCTTTTTTAGACAAACTATTTAATTGTTTATCACTTATTTTACTATATAATTGTTTGTCATATTGATCCTGTGAAATACTGCCATCATTTAACATTGAAGTTTCTTTTTTCATTAATTTAGTTACATCTTCAGGATGCTTCTGAATCCAATAATCTTGCTTATCTCTTTTTGTTATTTTATTGGTTTTCATAGTAATTAATTTTGAGAGACTTTTTGCAGTATTTAACATATCTTTTTGACTTGTTTTTCTAGAACGTGTATATGTAATTGCAAGTTTTGATGCATTATCTACTAAAACTTTACCATTTCTATCAACAATTCTTCCTCGCGGTACTGATTCATTGACAGTTATGTTCTCATCATTTTTTACTAATTGACTATAATGTGAGCCTTGTGCTATTTGTAAATATCCTAGCCGTAGAACTATAATTCCAAATATTAAAATTATTACTCCAAAAATAAAACTAATTCGTTGATTCATAGTTTGCTTTATTTTTTCATCATTTGATTTTTCCTTTAACCTTTTAAGCAAGATAACCTACCTCAATTATTAAACATGTTTACTTATAAATGATATATGAAATTTATATTTATTACCATCATTTTAATAAAAAAAGAGCGAGTTAGAAATCAATAATATGTAAAATTTTTATTTTTTATTAACTGAGTTCAAAAAAATAAAAAACCTAAGACAATGAATGTCTTAGGCTAGATGTTAAATAGTTACTTTTAAATTATTTAGCAGCGTTGTATAATTCGTCAACTTTTTCCCAGTTAACTACGTTCCAGAATGCACTGATATAATCTGGACGTTTGTTTTGATATTTAAGATAATAAGCATGTTCCCAAACATCTAATCCTAAGATAGGTGTTTTGCCTTCAGTTAAAGGATTGTCTTGGTTTGGTGTTGTAACGATTTCTAATTGACCGTTATTTACAACTAACCATGCCCAACCTGAACCAAAACGAGCAGCTGCTTTATCAGCAAATTCTTTTTTGAATTCATCTAAAGAACCCCATTGTTCTTTAATTTTATCAACTACAGTTCCTTTTTCTTCAGAGTTAGGAGTTAATAATTCCCAGAATAATGAGTGGTTTAAGTGTCCACCGCCATTATTACGAACAGCTGTTTGAATATCTTCAGGTACACTATCTAAATTTGCAACAATTTCTTCGATTGATTTAGATTCAAGGTCAGTACCTTCAACTGCAGAGTTTAATTTTGTAACATAAGTGTTGTGATGTTTGTCGTGGTGAATTTCCATAGTTTCTTTGTCAATATGTGGTTCTAATGCATCTGCTGCATATGGTAAATTTGGTAATTCAAAAGCCATAATTAATCATCCTCCTAAAATTTCGATACGTTCATCATAACAAGTTGTTAATTAATCAACAAATCATTTGCTTGCAACTTATAATTAATATACTTATTATCTTGTTACATATTTAATATATCTCAAATGGATAGCTTTTAAACATATAATGCACTGATTATTAAAAAATTATAGTTAAATCAGACTAATGACCTATAAGTAAGCATGTATATATTCATTATTTATTGATATTTATATTTGAAGTTTGAAAATGTATTAAAAGTAAGAAAAGAGAGCTCGACACGTATGATGTCTCACTCTCAATTGGTAAATTTATGAAATTGCTATTTAGTATTTTTATTATGACAATTTTCACATATGCCATAAACTTCAAGTTTATGAGTATGAATATCTACATTAGGTAGGAAATTTTTAATTTGTTCAATTGGGCAATAGTCAATTATTTTAGTATCTCCACAATTTTCACAAATAAAATGATGATGGTGATGATTCATACAGGCAATTCTAAACTTCATTTCACCATCTAACTCTGTGCTCTCAATAATATTCAAATCCTTAAATAAATGTAAATTTCTATAAATAGTATCAAAAGAAATACCTGGATAATCTTTATCAAGTTGTTGTTGAATATGTTTAGCGTTAACGTATTTGTCTTCTTTCACAAATACATTTATCATATCTTCACGTTTTTTTGTATATTTTAAACCATTATCTTTTAAAATTTTAATTGCATCATTAGTATTCATAATTTAATGCCCCTTTTTAAACCTTACAATTGACTTTTGATATAACATTGTAAGTCCTAATAATAAAACTAATAAGACTACAATAACACCACCTGGTGAAATATTCATATAAAAAGCAAGAATTAATCCTACAATTACTGAAAACTCGCCTATAGCGACACTTAAAATAATAAGTTGCTTAAAACCTTTAGTTATTCGCATTGCGATAGCAATCGGCAAAGTTATTAATGCACTAACTAAAAGAATCCCTACCACTCTCATTGAAGCAGATATAACCATCGCTACAATAACGATAAATAAAAATTGAATCCATTTGGGGATATTTATTACCTTACTGTATTCTTCATCAAATGATAAAATGAATAACTCTTTATAAAATAATATAATAAATAATAATACTATAATAGAAATAACTACA